>DATIMT010000099.1:0-1587 GCA_035475035.1 Arthrobacter sp. | reverse complement strand
GGCAGCTACGGCGGCGGCCGCTACCTGCTGGATACCATCAAGGGCGCCCATCTGGGCGCAACCGGGGATGCCTTTGTCCTGGACTTCAACTTCGCCTACAACCCCTCGTGCGCCTATGACGAAGCCTGGGCCTGCCCCCTGCCGGGCAAGGACAACCGCCTCGCGGTGGACGTGCCGGCAGGCGAACGCTATCTTCCCGATTAGAGACGCGTAGGGGCCGAAGACGCGTCCCGGCCAGAAGACGTAGGATGTCCCCATGACCGCTTCCGCGCCCTTCCGTCTTGCCCGCGTCCGCCCACACGACGGCAATGACCTGTTCAGGGCGGAGCAGTTCTTCGTCCGCAACCATGCCGCCGACTTCGACAGCGAAGCGGGCAGGGTATGGGAGGTTATCGAATCACCCTTCCCGGATTCGCCGGCAAACCGGAACAGCCCGGAGCGGGGGGCTTGGCACATCGGCAGTACCGTCCGGCAGGAGGACTTCACCCTGCTGGCACCCAGCGCTCCCGCGAACGTCTTCGGGATGGCGCACAACACTGGCGCCCCCGGCCGGTCGCTGCCGCCGCAGGCCTTCCACAAGGCGGCTACCAGCGTCATCGGCCCCGGAGAGGCGATCCGGATCGACTCCCGGGACGGCCAGGTGGACCCCGAAGCGGAACTGACCGTCGTCGTCGGACGCCGCTGCCGGAACCTGACCCTTGACAACGCGGCCGAGGCCATCCTGGGCTACACCATCGGCAACGACGTCTCCGCCCGCGACCTGCAGCGCAGCGACGAGCTTTGGATCAGCGCCAAGAGCCAGGACACCTTCACCCCGCTGGGACCGTGGATCGTGGTCGGGCTGGACGACGCCGACGCCGGCATCCAGATCATCCACAACGGCACCCCGCTGGCCGCCGCAAGCAGCAGGGACCTGGGCTGGCAGGTCAACGAGATCCTGGTCTACCTGACCAGCTTTCTGACGCTGCATCCCGGCGATGTGGTGCTGACCGGCGCCCCCGGGGAATGCGGACGGATAATCCCCGGCGACACGGTTTCCTGCCGGATCGAGGGCATCGGCGAGCTGGTGAATCCGGTGGCGGCGGTGGGTGCTGAATGAGGTTCCCGGAGAGACCTCCGCAGGCCATCCGTGGGAGGTCTGAACGGCGCACGAGCTGGAGCCGGAACGCTGCACGGCTGGGAGCCTGCGCCGGGAAGGGCCTCACAGCTTCCTCTCAGCCTGGTTTGGGCCTCGGCCCGGTTTGGTGAAAGATTGTAATTGATATGGCAGTGCCAACCCCCGAGCCATTGGCCCAGCATCCGCACCAGACTCCGGGAACCACCGGAGTCGTACTGCCGACCCGTCTAACCGGCATCTGGGCGCAGGTGGCCGGGTTCCTGGCAGTCGGGGTGGTGTGCACCGTTGCCTCGGTGGCCATCTTCGCCGTGCTGCGCCCGCTGACCGGAGTGCAGTGGGCCAACCTGATCTCGCTGGTGCTGACCTCCATCCTCAATACGGAGCTGAACCGGCGGCACAGTTTTGGCATCCACGGACGCCGCTACTGGCTCCGGGATCACCGGCGCGGCCTGTGGGTGATGCTGCTGGCA
>DATIMT010000098.1:0-5436 GCA_035475035.1 Arthrobacter sp. | reverse complement strand
CCGGTGATGGCCACCAGGGGCACGGAGTCCATGTGGGCATCCATGATGGCGGTAACGAGGTTGGTGGCCCCGGGGCCCGAGGTGGCGATGCAGACGCCAACCCGCCCGGTGACCATGGCGTAGCCTTGCGCGGCGTGGCCGGCTCCCTGTTCGTGACGGACCAGCACGTGGTTCATGGTGGAGGCCATCAAGGGGTCGTAGGTGGGCAGGATCGCGCCACCCGGCAAACCGAAAATATCGTCGACGCCGAGTTCTTCGAGCGAGCGGACGATTGCTTGCGAGCCGGTCATCACCGTCGGGGGTACGACGTTGTTCGGCCCAAGGACAGGAGAGGCGGCAGCAAGGTCGGCGACGACGGCGGCGTGGTCAGCCGTCCGGTCGGCGCGTTCCGGAGCCTTGGCGGCTCCAGCGGACTTGGTGGCCATCAGCGAGGGGCTGATGGGCGATCCTTTGCTCATCGGACTCTTCCTTGTGGATCTTCTTTGGTTTCGAAACTGTTTTGGTACTGCGGGAAATAAAAAAACCCCTCAGCCTGGTGGCTCTGTGAGGGGTTCGCGCGTGACGGTTCGTTACCAGTGGAGGCTAATGAGCCACGCGCTTGGTAAGGACGACGACTGCTTCTGCAGCGGCGCAGCTGGTAACGAAAGTCATGCGTTCAGTTTTCCCTCTGGTGAACAGGGTGTCAACGAGGGTGACCCGAGTCTCACCATGTGGACTACGCTGTCCACCTTTTGATCGCCCGTCAGCCGGTGTACGCACCCTGGCTGGCGCTGTGGACCAGCTTGGCGTACTTGGCGAGCACACCTTTGGTGTAGCGGGCCGGCAGGGGCTCCCAGCCCACCTTGCGGGCTTCGAGTTCCGCTTCGTCCACCAGCAGGTCGAAGGTGCGTGCGGCGATGTCGACCCGGATCCTGTCCCCATCCTTGACGAAGGCGATGGGGCCGCCGTCGACCGCTTCAGGGGCAACGTGGCCGATGCACAGGCCGGTGGTGCCCCCGGAGAACCGCCCGTCGGTGAGCAGCAGGACGTCCTTGCCCAGGCCTGCCCCCTTGATGGCCCCGGTGATGGCGAGCATTTCGCGCATGCCCGGGCCGCCCTTGGGGCCCTCGTAGCGGATCACGACGACGTCGCCCGCGTGGATCCGGCCGTTGTCCAGCGCATCCAGGGCGCCCTGCTCGCGCTCGAACACACGGGCGGTGCCTTCGAAGACATCGGCGTCGAACCCTGCACTCTTGACCACGGCGCCTTCCGGGGCCATGGAACCGTGCAGGATGGTGATGCCGCCGGTCTTGTGGATGGGATTGTCCAGGGCGCGCAGGATCTTGCCGTCCACATCGGGCGGGTTGATCGCCGCAAGGTTTTCGGCAACGGTCTTTCCCGTGACGGTGAGGCAGTCGCCGTGCAGCAGGCCGGCGTCGAGGAGTGCCTTCATGATGACCGGGACGCCGCCGATCCTGTCCACGTCGGTCATGACGTAGCGGCCGAACGGCTTGAGGTCGCCCAGGTGCGGGATCTTGTCACCGATGCGGTTGAAGTCGTCGAGGGTCAGTTCCACCTCGGCCTCGCGGGCGATGGCCAGCAGGTGGAGGACGGCGTTGGTGGAGCCGCCGAAGGCCATGGTGACCGCGATGGCGTTCTCGAACGCCTTCTTGGTCATGATGTCGCGGGCAGTGATACCCAAGCGGAGCAGGTTGACTACTGCTTCGCCGGACTTGCGGGCGAATTCATCACGACGGCGGTCTGCCGAGGGCGGGGCGGCGGAGCCCGGGAGGGACATGCCCAGGGCCTCGCCGATGCAGGCCATGGTGTTGGCCGTGTACATGCCGCCGCAGGCGCCTTCGCCCGGGCAGATGGCCTTTTCGATGCGGGTGAGGTCCTCCATGCTCATCTTGCCGGCGGCACAGGCACCAACGGCTTCGAAGGCGTCGATGAGGGTGACTTCCTTTTCGGAGCCGTCCTCAAGCTTGACCCAGCCCGGCATGATGGAACCGGCGTAGAGGAACACGCTGGCCAAATCCAGGCGGGCAGCGGCCATGAGCATGCCGGGCAGGGATTTGTCGCAGCCTGCCAGCAGGACGGAACCGTCAATCCGTTCGGCCTGCATGACGGTTTCAACGGAGTCGGCGATGACTTCGCGGGAGACCAGGGAGAAGTGCATGCCTTCGTGGCCCATGGAGATGCCGTCGGAGACGGAGATGGTGCCGAACTGCATGGGGAAACCACCACCGGCATGGACGCCTTCCTTGGCGCCCTGCGCAAGCCTGTTCAGCGACAGGTTGCAGGGGGTGATCTCATTCCATGAACTTGCCACCCCCACCTGGGGTTTGGCGAAGTCGTCGTCCCCCATGCCGACCGCCCGGAACATGCCGCGGGCGGGAGCCGCGTGGATGCCGTCGGTGACCACGCGGCTGCGGGGCTTGATGTCAGGCTTGTTCTCGGTTGCGGTCTGGGCGTCACTCATAGGGGAAAGTCTAGGGCTCGGACAGTGGCGGACACGACAGCAGCCACCGGGCGGCGGCGGAATTACGGGATTTCTCTATCAAATGGTGGACTTGTATCTCATATTTTGAGACGTGAGCGGTTCGGGCCTGGGCTTCGACGCGGACACACCGCCGCACTCAAGGCTCTCCCCCACGTCCCGCGGCGTCTCTGGACAGCGGTAGTGACCCGACGTAGCGTCAGGGAGAGGACACCCAGCCACCTGGACCGAAAGGCCTGCCATGGACATTGTTTTCTGGATCATTCTCATTGTTGTCATCGCCGTTATCATCTGGTGGCTGGTGAACCGCAATAAGTCCACCAAGCCCTCCGGCGGATCATCGGCCGGGGCCAGGACGGATGGTGCGCTCGAGGGCGGCAGCGTGGCAGCGTCCGCCCAGGCTGCAGGCACTGCCGGCATTCCCACTGCGGCGGGCTTCGGAAAGCCTGCCGAACCCGCTGCCCCGGCCACGGCTGAGGAGCCGGCGGAATCGGTGGCCACTGCCAGCGGTGATACTTCCAGTGTTGACACTTCCAGCCCTGACAGTGCCGGCAGCAGCGCCGTGGCTGGGGCAGACCATCGCCGGGAGCAGGCAAGGGAGCAGGCACCGGACCAAACCCGGAACCGGGCCGCGGACCAGGCCGAATGGGAAACCCAGTGGTCCGAGGCCGGATCCGCGTCAGGCTCTTCCGCCACGGGTGCCACCGGGGCCCCCTCGGATATGACGGCGCCGGCGGGCGCAGCCCCTCAAGCCTCATCCGGCGAGGCTTCGCCTTCAGGCGGCCACCCGGTCCACCATGACGAATACACCGCCCCGCACGCCCCCACGCTTCCGGGGGCTGAAACAGCTGCGGTGGAAAGCACGGACGACGCCGGCACAGCGGCTGCGGGGCCGGCCGGCGGGCGCGCGTCCCAGCACCAGGCCCAGACGTCCGAACCGGCAGGTGGGCAGGAGCCGGCCGGGGCGGCAGCCTCGGACCGCATCCACGGGGACGCCGCAGCAGCGGAAACGATGGACCGGACCCAGTCCTCCGCGCTGGTGGAAGACGGGGCGGACCACCACCGCTCATCCGGGCAGGACATGACTGCGGCCGGGCCAGGTGGCCACCTTGCAGCCGGGGAGCCTTACGGCGCCGGTTCGGCCGCGCCGAATCCGGACGGTACCGGGCCGGCAGACTACACGGTCAAGGGAGATGCCGCCGCGATGGTCTACTACGAAGAAGGGCATCCCGACTATGAGCAGACCCGGGCTGAAGTCTGGTTTGAATCTGCTGCGCACGCAGAGGCCGCCGGCTTCCGCGTTCCGCGGCGCAAGCGGATCTAGCAGGGGGAAGGCCCGTCGCTTTGCGGCGGGCCTTCCCCTTCCCTGTTTGGCCTTGTGCCTGGTGCTGGTGGCGTGCACCGGGACTGCCGGCCCGCCGGGACCTGCCACAAGCACCGTCTCCGACGGCACCCAGCCGGGAACCGCCGTCGCCCCTGCGCCTGTCCCTGCGCCGTCCCCTGCGCCCGTCCCCACAGTTCAGGAACGCCTTGACCTGCAGCTAAGCATTCCCTGGGCCGCGGTCTTCCTTCCGGACGGCACGGCCATCATCTCCGAGCGTGAAACCGCGCTCCTGAAAACTGTTCGGGATGGGAAGGTAGTAACCCTCGGCAAAGTCCCGGGTGTGGCGCCCGCCGGAGAAGGGGGCCTGCTGGGGCTGGCGCTGTCCCCGCAGTTTTCCGCCGACCGCTACCTCTACGCCTATTTCACTTCGCAGGAGGACAACCGCGTGGTCAGGCTTACCGTCGATGGCAGCGCAAATGGTTCCCTGACGCTCGGGGAACCCCAGGTGGTGTTTTCAGGAATCCCGAAGGCCACCACGCACAACGGCGGCAGGATCCGCTTTGGCCCGGACGGCTTCCTTTATGTGGGCACCGGCGACGCGCAGCGCCGCGAGCAGCCCCAGGACCCCAAGGCACTGGGCGGCAAAATCCTGCGCCTCACTCCTGACGGCAGCCCCGCGCCCGGCAACCCGTTCGGCAGCCCCGTCTACAGCCTGGGGCACCGGAACGTCCAAGGCCTGGCGTGGGACGAATCCGGCCGGCTGTGGGCCAGCGAGTTCGGACCGGATGTGGACGATGAGCTGAACCTGATTTTGCCTGGCGCAAACTATGGCTGGCCGCTGGTTACCGGCGCACCGCACCGCGCCGGGTTCCAGGACGCAAAGGTCGTGTGGCCTGCCACGCGCGATTCCTCACCAAGCGGACTGGAAATTTCCGGCGGCACTGCGTATCTGGGCGCACTTCGTGGCGAGAGGCTCTGGGTGGTGCCACTTAGCGGGACGGAGGCAGGTGTCCCTGTGTCCTATTTCACAGGTGAGTACGGCAGGATCCGGGACGTGGTTCGAACCCCGGAAGGAGGGTTATGGCTGCTGACGAACAATGAAAACCCTGATTTCGTGCTGGTTTTGCGGCCCCTCCACTGAACAGGCCACCGCCATTGGCGCCGATTTCACTTGCACCAAAAGTTCGTGTAGAGTTTCATGTCGTTGCGGAGATCAACGGGAAAGAAAAAGCCCGGGGATGGAAGCAAAAAAGATGCACCTCTAGCTCAATTGGCAGAGCAATTGACTCTTAATCAATGGGTTCCGGGTTCAAGTCCCGGGGGGTGCACCACTGGGAAAACAACCCCTGGTTTGTGGAGACACGAACCAGGGGTTGTTTTGTTGTGCCCGTGCACTTTATCGATTGCTCCGTACTTGTCGTTTAGGCCACTCAAAAGGACAACTACGGAACAATCGACGGGGGTGAAGATCAGGGGTACGACGACTGCAGGCGGCGGCCGGGCACAAAAAAGCGCGGCCCGGCTTTTTCAAGCCAGAGCCGCGCCTTCCTTAAGCGGTCTGCGGTACCACAGCTACTTGGCGGCGTTGTCCACCAGGGCAGCGGCGTTGCCGGGCGTTGTGGAGAACTGGCTG
>DATIMT010000097.1:0-2166 GCA_035475035.1 Arthrobacter sp. | reverse complement strand
CCACCACGCCCAGCAACTGCACACCGCCAAGGCCAAACACAAAGTGCGCCACGGCCCAGCCGATCAGCGGCATGGCCACGAGCTTGATGCCGCTGGCCCAGCCCACGTCGGTGCGCAGGCCGGGCTGCCCGGACGCCCGCCCCCCGCCCAGGCTCATGCCGAACATGAGCAGCAACATGGGCACCGAGGCGTTACCGAGCATGGTGATGGGCGTCCAGAGAACCTGGGGCGGGCGGAAGCCGGTCACGGCCAGCAGCAAGCCGACGGCGGTACCCACGGTCACGGGGTTGGCCACGGTCCCCAGGACCATCCGCCAGGCACTGCGGCGGACCGTGACGGGCACGGCCTGGACGGCCAGCCTCACGCCGCCGCTGCCACCACTGGCGTCCTGGGCCGGCCGGCCGCCGCCGATCCCGGAACGGGAGGCACCCAGGCCGCGGGAGCCGCCGTCGTGCCTCTCGGAGAGCCAGGTGAACAGTGCCAGGTACAGCGGGGCGATGACCAGCAGCTGCGCCAGCAGCACGGAGACCACGGGTGCGGAACTGCCGATCGCGTACACCGCGATGGGCAGCCCGATGTTTCCGGCATTGACGTAGGAGGCCGACATGGCGCCAACGGCCGTCCGCTGCCCGTCCCGGTGCAGGAGAAAGCGGCTGACCACGGCGTAGAGGCCGCCGGACAGCGCCGCCGTGATCAGCGCGATCGGCGTGAAGACACCCAGCACGGCGTGCAGGTCGGTGTCCGCCACCAGCATCATCATCAGGGCCGGGTTGGTGATGTAGTACACGGTCGGCGCCAGGCCCTTGAGCATGTGGGCGGCCTGGTCCTTGAGGATGCGGGCGGCGCCGTAGCCCACCAGCACAATGATCAGGACAATGCCGAAGCCGAGCAGCACGCCTTGCACACCGCCTCCTTACTGCTGGGGATGACTGGCTGCGCTGCGGTTGCTGCGGCCGGACCGATCCACCTTCACCGTATGGAGTCTTCCGATGCCTGTCCAAGACCCCTTTTGTATCCATTCATGCACCCATGGCATTTACGACGACGGCGGTCAGTCTCCAGTAGCGTTGGAGGCACTAAAATGTCCGCCTGCGGGCTCCGCCCCCCAGACGGTTACAACCTATAGATGTCCCGCCTGTGGCCGACCGCCACGACCAGCACCACCAGTCTGGCGTCATGGATCTCATAGATGATGCGGTAGTCCCCGGTGCGGACGCGCCAATCTCCGCTGCCCCCGGAAAGCTTCTTAGCACCGGGTGGCCGCGGCGATTCCGCCAGAAGCTCGATGGCCGCCTGGATACGGCGGTGGGCATCTGGAGTGAGTTTGCGCATTTGCCGCAACGCCGACGGCGCGACCTGCACGGAATAACTCACGCCAACCCCAGCTCCGCTTTCACTTCCTCCCAAGGCACAGGGCTTTCGCCGCTTTCTTCCATTTCGTTCCGGGCAGCAGCGGCGGCCCGCAGGTCCTCCAGATCCTCGGCGGCCTCGATCAGGTCCGCGAGGTCCCCCGCGTCGATCAATGCCGCCACGCGGCGGCCATGACGGAGCAGGTATACCGGCTCGTGCTTTACCCGCGCCTCGTCAACGGCCTCGGACAGTCGGTTCCGCGCATCCGTAACACTCATCTCACTCATATGCCAAGTTTAAGCGAGCAGGTACAAACTGTACATAACGCACAATTGGCCGGAGGGCGGCACGCTCTTTGAGGAACATGCACGAGGTGACCGAGGACTGCACTAAAGTTTCGCCGGCGCTCCACCGTTGGCATCACGGCCGTGGAACTGCTCAAGGCGGAGATTCAAGCCGAGGTGGCTGACGCCGTCGTCCTTCTGACCCGAGCACCAGATCGCCACATCTGGCAACTCGCCGATCATGACAAGCTCGTCGCGGCCTGGCGGCGCTTGGACGGCGAGGACCCCGCCAATGAGGAAAAGCGGATGGTGGCGGAGTTCAAGGCAGTCTTTTGCAGCCTTCCGTTCGCGAATCTCCGCCACTGCCTAAAGGCTCAACGTCGTCGTCCGCTAAACCCCGAGGGATAACGGCGGGATGATCGTGGACGGAGCACTTGTAGGACAGGATCTCTACTTGTATTATAGCTTTCATTCCAGTCCCCGCCATGAGGAGCACCATGAGCACCACCGCCTTGCCCGCCCAGCTGACCGA
>DATIMT010000096.1:0-28852 GCA_035475035.1 Arthrobacter sp. | reverse complement strand
GGGGCCTTCCCACAGCCCATAAACTAACGCCGGCTTACAGAGCTGAAATATCCTGGCCCCCACTGCTGTTGCCGCCCATATGACAACAATCGGAATCATCGGTGCAGGACATATTGGAAGCCAAGTTGCACGGAAGGCTGTGCAGCTGGGCTACGACGTAGTCATCAGCAATTCCCGCGGCCCGGAAACCCTCCAGGACCTCGTTTCTGAGCTCGGCCCAAAGGCGCGGGCGGCAACAGCAGCCGAAGCGGCAGCGGCCGGCGACTTCGCCGTCGTCACGGTGCCGCTGAAGAGCTACAAGGACATCCCGGTGGAACCACTGGCCGGCAAGATTGTGATTGACACGAACAACTATTACTGGGAGCGGGACGGCCGGATCCCCGCCCTGGACAACGGCGAGGCCACCACCTCCGGGCTGCTGCAGGAGCACCTTCCCCAGTCCAAGGTGGCCAAGGGCTTCAACCACATCATGGCCAAGGACATCACCACGGACGGAACCCCCGCCGGCACGGAAAACCGGCGCGCACTGGCAACGGCCAGCGATTATCCGGAAGCTGCGGAGCTGGTGACCCGCCTTTACGACGAGTTCGGTTTTGACACCGTCAACGTCGGGGCGCTCTCCGAGAGCTGGCGCGTGGAGCGGGACCGCCCGGCCTACGTGAAGCGGCAGAACGCCGTGGAGCTGAAGGACAACCTGGCCGAGGCCCCGCGCACGGTCTAACGCACGGCTATCCACCGCCCATCAGGTAAATCGCCACCGCAAGGCTGGCTGGCCGGCAGTTCTCCTACTGCCGGCCAGCTTTAGTTTTTAAGCCCTACTTCCAGGCCGGAACCAGCACCACTTCAAACGGGCTCGGCGGCTGGTTGAACTGCGCGTTGACCGCAGCGAGGGTGTCCTCGAACAGGGCGACGGTAGTGGGGACATTGAAGGCGTCGCTCTTGATCGTGTTCCTGACCTCGCCCGATGACAGGTCGCCGGAGAGGTCGATGCGCACAATTTTGTTCAGCTGGTTTTGGACCGCCCAGACGTTATCTCCCCGCACCAGGATGCCGTCCACAAAGGGGACACTGACCCCTTCAATCGCGGCGCTCTCCCCGGTTTCCGGATCGACCGTGTAGAGCGCGCCATCGGCGGTGTGGGCCACCACCAGCACCTTGCCGTCGTTTGCCGCGGCAATGCCATTCAGGTTAAACCCCTGTTTGAGGTCAGCTGCGGGGCCGCTCAACTTGAGCGTCTCCACCGTGCCCAGTTCGCCATGCTCGCCCACAGGCAGGAAGTAAAGCTCCGCCGCGGCTGAGTTGGTGAACCAGGCGCCATCACTGGTCAGCGTGACGTCATTGATAAACCCCGGCGCCAGGTCGATGTCGGCAACGGGCTTGCCGGTGTCGGTGTTGTAGACGAATGCCTTACCGGTGCCGCCACCTGCCACGAACAGCAGGTTGTTGCAGGTATCGGCCTTCATTCCGGCGGCGGCGCGTCCCGCGGGTGCGTCGATGAAGCGGGTCGCGGTCTTATCGCGGATATCGCCGCGGAAAATATCACCGGTGCTGAGTTCCCCTGCATAGAAAGTCCTGCCCTCCCCAGCCGCGATGCCCTCGGCGGAGGTGGCGCCGTCGAGCACTATCTCCTCCGAAGGCGGCGTGGCTGCGACCGGAAGGGCTGTGGGAAGTAGCAGTGAAAGAGAGGCGACTAGCCCGGCGGCGGCACGGCGTTGTACTGTTCGGCGCATGCTGGATCCTTAGTCTGGGTTGATGCGCGCGGAGTCCATCTGCGGACGCTCCGCACGACTGGTGCTGCCAGTTTAAGCGCTGGTGAGACGCGATCGCAGGCATGGGGGTACCCAATCTGCTTACAATCGAAACCTCTGACCACTACTGAGGGACCCATGAAGAAATTCGCCACAGCCCTGTTTGCCGCCGGCCTCGTTGCTTCCGCTACGGCCTGCTCCGCCACACACCAACTGTCCACCGCTGAAACCTGTGAGCGGATCCAGGCCGTCGTGTCGAACCCCGCCAACAACGCCGGCAAGACGGGCATGAACAACCTCGCCAACCAGATTCGCCCCATCCACGCGGTTGCCTCGGACGATCTCAAGCCCGCCCTCGCCTCGATCCTCGCGTACACGGACGAACAGGCCAAGGAAAACCCGGACAAGGACAAGCTCGCCGACCTCCAGTCGGGCTACCAGGAAGCCGGCAGCACCTACAGCAAGTTCTGCGGCCAGGCCGGCGGCTAAGCCAATCGGCTGAAGGGGACCGGTCGGCTGTGGGACAGCCGGCCGGTCCCCTCGGTGTCACTGGCCTAGAGCGTGCCCGGATCCGTGTTGGCACCGCACAGGATCACGGCGACGCGCTCATCCGACCCCGGCACGTACGCCCCTGAGGTCAGCGCGGCGTAGGCGGCTGCGGCCCCGTGCTCCACCACCATCCGGTAGTCGTTCCACAGCGCCGAGCGCGCGGCAATGATCTGTTCATCAGAGACCAGGACGCTTTCGACGCCGCAGCGGACCGCCACGGAGAACCCGATGTCGCCTATGCGCCGGGCACCCAGGGAGTCTGCTGCGACCCCTGATACCGCGACGTCCACTGGCTTCCCCGCCGCCAGGGCGGCGTGCAGGGTGGGTGCGGTTGCCGGTTCCACGGCCACCACTTTGGCGAAGCCTTCGACGGCGGCGGCTACTCCCGCCATCAGCCCGCCACCGCCTACCGCCACCAGCACCGTGTCCACGTCCCGCACCTGTTCCAGCAGCTCGGCACCCACCGTCCCGGCGCCGGCGGCGATTTCGGGCTGGTCATAGGCATGGCAGTAGACAGCCCCGGTTTCCTCCGCGTGCACCACAGCCGCCTGGTATGCGGCCGCGTACTCGGCACCGCCCTGGACCACGGCGGCGCCGATGGCTTTCAGCTTGCTGACTTTGACGGCGGGCGCGGCTTCGGGAACGAAGACGGTGGCGGGGACCCCAAGCTGGGCTGCGGCGTACGCGTTGGCCAGCCCGGCGTTACCGCCGGAAGCTACCACGATTCCGACGTCGGCCCGCAGTTCCCCGCGCTCCTTGCTGGCCAGGATGCGGTTGAGTGCCCCCCGGGCCTTGAACGTCCCTGTGTGCTGCATGAATTCGCATTTGAACCAGACCTGGCCATTGAACGTGGCCGGGTCCGCCTGCATCACGGGGGTCGTGCGGAGAAGGCCGGCGGTCCGGTGCGCGGCCTGGCCAACATCGGCGCGGGTGATCATCGTCAGACTTCGTCGTCCCAGGTGCCCGACTCCTCCAGCGCCTCTTCCGGTTTGTCCTCCCGCGCCTTTTCTTCGCCTCCCACATAGGACGCCGGCACGGTTCCGGCAGCATGGGCCTGCTGCTCCTCACGGATGTTCGCGGCTCCCGGCTGTTCCGGATGCTGGCCGGACTGCGGGGCCCGCGCGGGCTGGTCTTTGGCGTTTTCTTTGGCCTCATCCGGGTCCCCCGGACCCCGAAGATCTGCGGTGTTCCGTGGATCGTCGCTGGAAACGGTCATGGTCCTGCCTTTCACCTGAAACTGCACTGAGCGGACCGGGATCCGGTCTGGCCCCGGTCCGGTCTCCAGCCTACGGTCTAGAGGTAGTCGCCCGCCCGTTCCCGCGCGATTTCCAGCAGGGTCGAGTGGAAGGCAACCTCCGCCGGGGCGTACACCTTGTCCTGGCGCTGGGCCAGCAATACCCGCCTGAGTGGAGCGGCCGGGCCGAGGCTGAGCACCCGGACATCCGGGTGCTGGAGTGCCACGGCAGTTTTGGGAACCATCGCCACCCCCATACCGACGCTGACCATTGCCTGGGCCTCCTGGTAGTCGTTGGCCTGGAAGGCAATGGCTGGTTCGAACCCGGCGTCGTGGGCGGACCGCTGCAGCACCTCCACCACGGGGTGCGCCTCCGCGCGCACAATCCACGATTCGTTGCGAAGATCCTCCATGCTGACCTGATCCTGGTCTGCGAGCCGGTGGCCCCGGGCCACCAGGACCACGGTGCTTTCACGGAATACTTCGGTGACCCGGATGGCGTCGTCGTGGAAGGGATTCCAGGGATAGTCCCAGAGCAGGCAGAGCCCGGTGACGCCGGACTCGAGGTCCGCCACGAGCTCGTCGAAACGGGCACTGCGAAGTGACAGGCCGATTGCGGGGTAGCGCTTCTTGAATGCCCGGATGACGATGGGCAGGAATGATCCGGCCAGGGTGGGAAAGGTACCCACCGTAAGGGAACCGCGGTTGAGCCCGGCCAGCTGGTTCAGGTCGGACTGGGCCGCTTGCATCTGCCTCACAATCTTGCGTGCGTGGCCGGCGAGCATCTGGCCTGCCTCGGTGGGCACCACGCCCCGCGAGCGGCGGTTCAACAGAGGCTGTCCCACCTCCTGCTCCAGCTTGCGCAGCTGCTGGGATACGGCCGAGGGACTGTACATCTTCAGCTCCGCCGCTGCCGTGATGGATCCCTGCTCCACCACCTCGAGCAGCAGGGTGAGCCGCCGGATGTCGAACAAATAATCTTCTTCGTCGTGAAGCAACGCTTAATCCTTCTCAGGTTTTGGTTCAGTGACTGAATCCGCATGTTCCACTCTTGTTTGCCGTGCCATTGCACAAGCAGCGGCGGCCCGGGCCGTGCCATCCCTTCAGCCTGCACCGCAGTGATTGAAGCAATGCTACATGCCTCTTCAATTATTGAACATTGTCTTAATTTGTGAGCTGGCTCATTCTCGTTTCAGGCGCCGAAACGAAAATCAGGCACAAGGAGATGTGGGACAACAATGAAGTTTGAAGCGGAATGGATGCGCGGCGGCACCAGCAAGTGCTGGGTCTTCGAGGCCGAACATCTTCAGGCAGGCGGCGCCGGCCTGGATGTGCTGTTGCCGCGGCTGTTCGGGAGTCCCGATTCCCGCCAGATTGACGGGGTGGGAGGGGCCACCTCCACCACCAGCAAGGCCGTGATCCTGCACCGGCCAGCCGGGGAAGGCGTGGACATCGAGTTCACCTTTGCCCAGGTAGGCATCGAAGAGGCCCTTGTGGACTGGGGCAGCAACTGCGGAAACTGCTCAGCAGTAGTCGGGCTGTACGCCGTCGAGAAGGGATGGGTTGTTCCCGAGGGCGACGTGACCCGCGTGGTCACCAGGAACACCAACACCGGCCAGATCATCGTTCAGCGGGTGGCCACTCCATCCGGAGAACTTTCGGACATTCCGGCGGCAAACATGCCGGGCGTACCGTTCCCGGGCCACCTCGTCGGGCTGGGTTTCCAGGACCCTGCCGGCAAAACCACCGGGAGCCTGCTGCCCACCGGCGCGGCGACCGACACCATCGCGGCCGGCGGCATGGACTGGACTGTTTCGATGGTGGACGCCGGAGCTCCCGTGGTGATCGTCCAGGCCGCGGAACTGCGCCTGGACCTGGCCCGCTACGAGAGCTGGCAATCCGGCGTGGAGCAACAGCTCCACGTGCTGGAGCAAATCCGACGCCTGGCAGCAGTGCGGATGGGACTGGCTCCCACCACTGCCGGCGCGGCCCGCGCTATACCCAAGCTCGCCGTCGTCGGACCTCCCACCGCATCGGACCCTGCGTGCGATGTGAACGTCATGATGCTTTCGATGGGCAAGCCGCACCCGGCGCTGGCCATCACCGGCAGCATTGCCCTGACCCTGGCTGCGCGGACGCCCGGGACCGTTCTGCATGCCATCACCGGCGATTCCGTGGGCGCCACGCTGCGCCTCCGCACCCCCGCAGGGGTGATCGAGACGTGGAGCGAGGACCACGACGGAAGCCTGGTCGTCGGCGTCGACCGTACGGCCCGCACCATCGCCTCCACCATCATCCACCTCCCCGAGGTTTCCGGCAGCGCCGCCGCTGCAGCCCTCGTGGGCGCTACCCTCTGAGGAGACCATCATGACTAAGACTGCCTTGACTAAAGACTCGCCGACCAAAGACGCGGAGCCCACCGAAGCGCCCGCGCAAGAAATGCTGGACGAGCACCCCGCGCGTGCTTCCTCCCGGCGTCGTATCCTGCTGTGGACGGTGGCCGGCGTGGCCATCCTGGCTGTCCTTGCCCTCGTTTTCGGCGGCATGTTCAACCAGGCGGCCGCCACGAGCCCGGAGCCGACCATGACCGCTGTGCAGATCATCCCGCTGGTGATCCTCGTGGTGATGTTCGTTGTCGCCACCAAGTGGCCGCTCAATATCGGTGTGATGGGGCTCGTGGCGTCGTTCGGCGTCGGCTACTTCATGCTCGGGATGTCGGACAAGCAGATCCTCGAAGAGTTCCCGGCCAGCATCGTGCTGACCATCATCGGGGTCACGTACTTCTTCAGCATGGCGCAGCGGAACGGCACCATCGACATCATTGTCAAGGGCTGCGTGCGGATGGTCCGCGGCAAGACGCTGCTGCTGCCGTGGGTGTTCTTCCTGATCGCTGCCGCACTGACCTCGCTCGGAACGTTCTCCCCCGCCGCCATCGCGCTGCTGGCACCGGCCGCCATCGGATTCGCGTACGAATCGCGCATCCACCCGGTGGTCATGGGTGCATTCATTATCAATGGCGCGCACGCCGGTGGATTCTCGCCCCTGTCCGTAGCCGGCGTCCTGGTCCATGACATCGCGCTGAAGAATAGTTTCCCGATTTCCCAGGCCGGTCTGTTCATCGCCAGCTTCGCCCTGAACCTCATCCTCTCGGTACTGACCATCGTCCTGTTCGCCCTGATCGGCAAGCTGCGGGACGGCGCCGGCGGGCAGCACGTGGACATCGACACATCCTCCACCGGGCGCCCCCACGGCCAGCAGATCCTGACCCTGGCGCTGATCGCCGCGATGCTGGTATGCACCCTCGGCTTCCACATGCCCATCGGTTTTGTGGCCCTCTCCGCCGGCCTCCTGCTCGCCTTCATCAACATCAAAGAGCACAAGTCCTTCATCGGCGGCATCTCCTGGTCCACCGTCCTGCTGGTGGCGGGCATGATCACCTACGTATCCCTGCTGGAGCACGTCGGCGTCATCGACACCCTGGCCGAGCAGGCCCTGGCCCTGGGTGCTCCGCTGCTGATCGCACTCGTCCTGTGCTACGTGATCGGTGTCGGCTCGGCCTTCGCGTCCTCCACCGCTTTGCTCACCGCGTTCATCCCGATGGCCGGCCCCCTGCTGGCCACGAGCTCGCTCAGCGCCTCCGGAACCGTTGCCGCCCTGGCTATTGCAGCAACCGTCGTCGACGTCTCGCCCTTCTCCACTGACGGCGCGCTGGTAGTGGCGAACGCCCGCGACGACGACCGGCAGCGCGTCTACAAGCAGCTGATGTACTACGCGGGCGGGGTGGTGCTGGTGGCCCCGGCCCTGGCATGGGCACTGCTGGTACCGACCGGCATTATGTAACGCTGGAGGTGAAAAACGGGCGGTCCGTCAGCATGTGCTGGCGGGCCGCCTACTGTTTTGTCGCTGGTGACCCCTAGCGGAGCTGGCCTTGCACTGGCGGCCGCCTCAGTCACAAACCTCCAATAACATTCCACATTGCGGAATTCAGTTTTCCTCTTGCGGAATAGTGTGACCGGGATTACCTTGGAAATGGCTCCGAAAACGGGCTGCTCCCAATTGATAGGCAAAGGTCAATGAAGATCCCCAACCCTGAGGCACTGAAGGCGAGTTCGGTGCCCGCGAAGAGGAAGCCGCTGTACAAGTCGCTCTTCTTCCAGATTCTGATCGCCGTCGTGGCAGGTGTCCTCATCGGGCATTTCTGGCCGGACCTCGGATCCCAACTGAGGCCGCTCGGAGATGGCTTCATCAAACTCATTAAAATGATCATCGCGCCGCTGATTTTCCTGGTGATCGTCACCGGAATCTCAGCCGTAGGCGACGTCAAGGCAGTCGGAAGGGTTGGCGTCAAGGCCCTGCTGTACTTCACCGGGGCAACACTGTTCGCCCTCGTCTTTGGGCTGATCGTCGGCAACATCGTCCAGCCGGGCACCGGCCTGAATATCGATCCGGCCACCCTTTCCCAGGCGGACCTGGATGCCAAGACCGGATCCGCGGCACCCAAGGACGCCGCATCCTTCATTCTCGACATCATCCCGGCCAGCGTCATCGGCGCATTCGCCAGCAACAGCCTCCTGCAGGTGCTCTTCTTCTCCGTCTTCTTCGGGGCGGCGATCGTCGTGATCGGCCGCGAGCGGTGCATGCCGGTGATCAGCCTGATGGAGACCGTCCTGGAACTGATCTTCAAGATCATGGCCTGGATTATGAAGGTCGCTCCCCTCGGCGCGTTCGGTGCCATGGCGTTCATCATCGGCCAGTACGGGCTGGATACCCTCAGCACGTACGCTGTCCTGATCGCAGCCTGCTACGGCGCGGCACTGGTGTTCATCGGCCTGCTGTTCATCGTGGCCTGGAGTTTCGCCCGTGTGCCGCTTTGGCACTTCCTCAAGTACACCCGCGAGGAATTCCTCCTGGCGCTGGGCACCGCGTCAACCGAAGCGGTGATGCCCAGGATCATGACCAAACTGACCAATGCCGGCTGCTCCCGCGCCACCACCGGCCTTGTTGTGCCCACCGGCTACTCCTTCAACCTCGACGGCGCGGCAATCTACCTTTCGATCTCACTGCTGTTCCTGGCCCAGGCCTTTGGACACCACCTTGACCTCGGCCAACAGCTGGCAGCCCTCGGTGTGCTGCTGCTGACGTCCAAGGGAATGGCGGGAGTTCCAGGATCGTCGTTCCTCGCCCTCTCAGCCACGGCCGCGGCCCTGGGCATCTTCCCTGTGGCTGGCGTCGCACTTCTTCTCGGCGCCGACCGCCTCATGGATTCAATGCGCGTAGTGGTGAACCTGCTCGGAAACTGCGTTGCCACTTTCGTAGTGTCGAAGTGGGAAGGCCAGTTCGACCACAGCGTCATGCTGCGGGCTTTCAAGGGTGAAATCACCAACCATGACTCCGCAATCCTGCTCGGTGAGGAAGAGGATTTCGAGGGCCAGGAGCTTCGGCGCCTCACTGAAGGCCAGGATCCGTCGCCGAAGTTCCGCGGTGCACCGGTGCCCGGCATCGTCTCGGAGCTGCCGGCGGACAACAATGCCAGCGTGGGCTGGGGAAGCAAACCAAAGTAGCGTCAGCGGCACATCACACCCATCGCGAACAGCGCCAAAGGGTGGGGCAGGACCAATGGTCCTGCCCCACCCTTTGAGTTGCCGCCGGCTACCTTTACCGCGAAGCTGTCGGAGAGGCCGACGACGAGGCGCCGCCGCCCGAGGACATCGTCGCCGACGAGGTGGATGAGGCGGTTGACGAGGCCGTGCTGCTCGCCGAGGCCGTGCTTGCTGAACCGGCCGAGCTGGTGGAGGTGGCGCTGGAAGTGGCTCCCCCGGCGTCGGCCTTCTTCAGCACGTCGTTGATGAGGCCCTCAAGTTCCTTCTGGTCCTTGTCGCCCAGGTTGCTGCCGCTCTTGGTGGCAACCACCAGCAGGCGCCCCTGTGCAGCTGACACCTGCATCAGTTTCTGCTGGTTGTCGCCGCTGCGGGTGCTCACTGTGCCGAAGGTCTTCTCTGCATCGGTATCCGCCTGCAGTTCCTGGCTCGAGACGTCATACTTCTGTCCCAGTGCGGAGACCGAGAACTTGGCGCACTGGTCCATCTTGCCGCTGATGTCGCCCAGCGTCTTTACGGCGTCCGGGCCATCGGTGCCGGACTGGGCGGACAGGGTGCGGGGCTGGTTACCCTCGGAAAGCGCCACCGCCACGTCGCCGTTTTCCACCTTGTCGAGCAGTCCGGCCGTGGCAATGTCCTTGCAGTCCTTGGGATCAATGGTTGCCGTGCTCATCAGCAGGTTGGCGATGTTTCCGCCCTGGTCAACCTGCTCCTTCGAATAGAGTTTGAGCTCGTTGCCGTCGGCGTCCTTCATGCCCGAAATAAGGTTGCGGAGCTCATCCTCCGAGTACGCCTTTGCTTCGGCGGTCTTGCTGGCGGAGGCGGACGCCGAAGCCGGCGTGGTTGCCGTGCCTGACGGGCTTGCCGTACCGCCGCCGCCTCCCGAGCAGCCGGCCAGTGCCAGCATCGCCGCAGCCACCATTCCAAGCGCAGAAGCTTTTCGCATCAGTATCACCCTTCAAAAATAGACAGCATGCTTAGTAGTTTCAGCTTAAAGGGTGAAGGTCCATGAAGGAAATAGCAGGCATTGCGGAAGCTGGCGTGCCGGGAATCAGGCGGGCAGATGCCTTGATTCCTGCGGCTGGGGATGCCGCCACGCTCCACTGGCCTTCGCCTGGTGGCCAAGGTTCCGGGAGATGGCCCGCGCGGCGGCCCGGACGAGCGGCACCAGCTCATGCGCCGGCGTCTCCGCGTCCGGGACCACGATGGACAGTGCGGCGGCAACGTTGCTGTCAGCTCCATGGATGGGCGCGGCAACGGAGACGGTGCGCGAGGGATGGTTTCGACGAACGACAGCGACGCCGGACTGCCGCACATGTGCCAGGACAGCGCGAAGCCGCACCGCCGGAAGACTGCCGGAATCGGGAAGGCCTTCCGCGCCTGGTTGGGGGTCCGCCGGCTGGGCAAGGACCTCCAGCAGCAGTTCCGGACCGGCATGGGCAAGCAGGACCTGCCCGACGGCGGTGGTTCGCAACGGCATCCGGCCTCCAACGCGGTAGGCCACCTCAGTTGCAGTACGGGAAGAGAGCCTGTCGATCAGGACGGCGTCCGTGCCTTCGAGGACGGAGAGCAGCACATGATGCCGCGTAACCTCATACAGGTCTTCAAGGTAGGGCAGCGCGATCTGCCGCACCCCGTGGCCGCGCGGCGAGAGCGAGGCGATCTCCCAGAGGCGTACCCCCACCACGTAACGGCCGTCCTCGAGGCGTTCCAGCGCGCCCCACTCCGTCAAGTGCCTCACCAGCCGCAGCGCCGTGGCCGGGGCAAGTCCGGCCTGGCGGGACAATTCGGACAAATTCAGGGCCCGGTGCTGTTCTGTAAACTGGGCCAGCAGACTGAGGGCCCGCACCAAGACAGGCTTGCCCGGCAGTCCTGGGCCAGCACCCGTGGGCGCGGCGGCCCTGCCTGCTCCGGCCATCTTCGTCTCCATCCATTGCCTCCCATCCAGCCTGGATGGTGCGCGCCCGGCCACCAAGAGTAGTTTCACCCAGTGAAAAGACCGCTTCCAGGGCTACTGCCGCGGGGACAAGCTGGTGGACATCCCGCAGGCATACAGCCGGCGTCCCTTGACCTGATTGGAATCAATGATGAACTCCAATGCCCCCGGCAAATCCCTGGCTGGAATCTTCGTGTTGTGCTGGCTTGGCCTGCTCGCCGACGGTTACGACCTCTACGTCTATGGCGCCACGCTGCCCGCCCTGATCGGACAGCCGCCCTTCAATGTCACACCCGCCGCGGCCGGCGCCGTGGGTTCCCTGGCGCTGGTGGGGATGCTGCTCGGATCACTCATCGTCGGGACGCTCACGGACCGGCTTGGCCGCCGTCGGATCTTTGTCGGCGCCCTTGCGCTGTTCTCGCTGGCCATGCTTGCATGCGCCGCCTCACCCAGCTGGGAGCTCTTCGCGGCCTGCCGCTTCGTCGCCTGTTTCGGCGTGGGCGGCCTGCTTCCTACCGCCGTGGCCCTCACCAACGAGTTCGCGCCGCCGGGGAAGAAGTCGCTGGTCCTGGGCGCCGTGCTGACAGGGCCAGCGACGGGAACCGTGGTCGCCTCGCTGACGTCCCTCGCCGTTCTGGAGTCCAGTGGGTTCCGCCCGGTCTATGCGATCGGCGCTGCGGGGCTGCTGATCGTTCCCTTCGCCTGGTTCCTGCTGCCGGAGTCGCCGTCGTTCCTGCGGGCCCGTCTGCGTGCCACGGAAGCCGAGCGGATCGAAGCCTCGTACGGGCTCCCCCGCATCCCGGGCGCATCCGCCGCAGCCGTGCCGGCCTCACCCACCCGTTCACTGTTTGCCAGGGACACGGCCGGGACCACTGTCCTGCTGTGGGCCATCACTGCCCTAAGCCTGCTGACCATCTTTGGCGTCAGCACCTGGCTCCCGCAGATCATGCGGACGGCGGGATTCGGCGTCGGATCCTCGGTGTCGTTCCTGCTGGCATACTCGGTGGGGGCCGTGGTGGGCACGGTCCTCGCATCTGTCGCCAGCCAGAAGTTCGGGCCCAGGCCGCTGGTAGTGGTGGGCTTCGTCAGTGCGGCGGCCGCGCTGCTCTTGATGTCCGCCAACCCGCCGGCCGCGCTCATGACCGTGCTCGCCGCCGTCGCCGGCTTTGGCGGTTTGGGAACGCAGAACATGATCAACG
Source organism: Arthrobacter sp. (assembly GCA_035475035.1). Taxonomy (GTDB): domain Bacteria; phylum Actinomycetota; class Actinomycetes; order Actinomycetales; family Micrococcaceae; genus Arthrobacter. The sequence continues at coordinate 16,589 of DATIMT010000096.1, read as the reverse complement.
ACTACATTGCCCAGTTCTACCCTGCCGCAACCCGGGCCACCGGCCTGGGCTGGGCGCTTGCCGTGGGCCGGATCGGAGCCATCGCAGGCCCAACCTACGGGGCACTGCTGGTGAGCTTCGGCGGCGGCGTCCCCGTAGCGGCCATTGCGTTCGCGGCGCCTGCCCTGCTGGGTGCTGTGCTGATGCTCGCCCTGCGCGCCAAGGGGGCGAAGCGGACTGCTGTAGCTCCCGACGCCGAACTGGTCGCCTGACGGTCCGGGCCCGGCATGCCGGAGGCCGTTCCCGCCGCGGAAAATCCGGTGGCCCCCGCAAAGCCCAGTGCCTGTGGAATAATCCAAACAGGTGGTCCGTACCGGACCGCTCCAGGATCAGGAGGGGCCCGTTTTGTCCGCCACATCAAGGAGCACCGCCGGCGCGGCGGGCACGGCCATCAATAACACCCAGGTCCCCAAGCACGAGCAGCTGCGGCTGATCATACTCAAGCTGGCCAAAGAGGAACTGGAGCCTGGAGCCCGGCTCCCCAGCGAACGCACCCTGATGGACTCCTACGGCGTCAGCCGCATCACGGTGCGCGCCGCGATTGGGCGGCTGGTCAATGAGGGGCACCTGGTCCGGGTTCCGGCCAAGGGCACGTTCGTGGCAGACTCCCCCGTCCAGTCCACCCTGCACTTAGCCTCCTTTACCCAGGAGATGGAGGCAATGGGGCATATTCCCAGCACCGTAGTGCTGGTGGCGGAGGCCGCCGCGGCTCCGGACGATACGGCGGAGGCCCTCAGCCTGGCTCCGGGTTCGGAGGCCATCCACCTCAAGCGCCTCCGGCTGGCGGACGGCCGGCCGGTCAGTGTTGATGACGCCTGGTACAACCCCGAGCATGCCCGCGGGCTTCTGGACATCGACCTGACCGGCTCGGTTTACAAAGCGCTGGCCGCGCAGTTCGGCCACCAGATCGACCGTGCACGGCAAAGCGTCCGGTCCGAGGGCGCTCCCGCGGATGTGGGGGCACTCCTCGGAACGGGAACAGGGGCGCCGGTACTGGCCTTCCACAGGGTGTCCTATTCGGGCCCCCTGGCCATCGAGCATTCACGCTCGTGGTACCGCTCCGACCGCTACTCCCTGAACATGGAAGTCCGGCTCTGAAAACAGGGCTCCTAGTCCAGCGAGAACAGCTCCTGGCCCGCGGCGACGGTGCCGCTCCCAATCACCGTTGCCACATCAGGCTTGGTGTCGAGGACGACGACGGGACTCACCATCGAGTACCCGGCCGCGAGGGCGGCGGTGGGATCGACGCGCATGACGGGGGTGCCGGCGTCGACAGTGTCGCCTTGGGCAATGAGCAGCTTGAAGCCTTCGCCCTTGAGCTTGACCGTATCGATGCCCACATGGGTGAGGACGCCGCGCCCTGAGGGCCCAACCACCACAAAGGCATGCGGCAGCAGCTTGATCACCTTTCCCGCCACCGGGGACACGACGTCGAACATCTCGCCCGCAGGAGGTTCCACTGCGGCGCCCGACCCCACCATCTGGCCGGCGAATACGGGGTCGGGGACTTCGGCAAGTGGGACTACGGTGCCGGCAATGGGGGCCAGGACCACGAAGGACTGCGCCACTAGAGAAGGTCCTCGATGTCTTCGGCCAGGGTGTCGGCCTCGGGACCGACAATGACCTGGACGGCCGTGCCGGAGGCCAGCACGCCGTGGGCTCCGGCGGCTTTCAGGGAGGCTTCGTTCACGAGCGAACCATCTTTAACCTCTGTGCGGAGGCGGGTAATGCAGGCTTCAATTTCCACGATGTTGCCGGCTCCGCCCAGGCCTTCAATGATCTTTTCTGCTTTGGACATGGTTGCCCTTTCTGACGGTGCCCACTGCGGGCACTGCTTCCTCACAGGGGCCGGCGGCCCAAGTGCGACCAATTATGGCTTCCACCCGCCGGCCTTTTGAATGGTCCGGCAGGAAATCCCGATGCCTTGACAGGCCCTCGTGGGATGGATCACACTGAACTGGTCATAACCAGACAGTACCGGCTGGAACCCCTCCTTTACAAGCCCCCATCCGAACCCGCAGAGGTGCAACCATGTCAACATCCGAGACCGCCGCCCCGGCTCCCGAAAAGAAGCCAAACAAGGGGTTTGCCACCCTGCAGCGCCTGGGCCGCACCCTCATGCTGCCCATCGCTGTCCTTCCCGCCGCAGGCATCCTCCTGCGCATCGGCCAGGCCGACCTGCTCGGCGCCATCCCTGGCTTCGAAGGCGGCGCGGCCGTGATCTCCGCAGCCGGCAATGCTGTTTTCACCTGGCTGCCACTCATCTTCGCAGTGGGCATTGCCATCGGCTGGGCCAAGAAGGCCGATGGTTCCACTGCTTTGGCTGCCGTCGTTGGCTACATGGTGATCGACGGCGTCTTCAAGGCCATGTCCCCGCTGGTCCTGGCCGGACAGGTCGACCAGGCCGGCAAGCCCGCGATGATCAACTACGGCGTCCTCGCCGGCATTGTGGTGGGCCTGCTTTCCGCAACGCTATGGCAGCGGTTCTATCGCACAAAGCTCCCGGACTTCCTCGGATTCTTCAGCGGCCGCCGATTGGTGCCCATCCTGACCTCAATCTCCAGCCTGGTGGCCGGCGTTATCCTTGCCCTGGCTTACCCGCTCTTCAACACCGGCCTTTCCGCGGTCGGCCAGGCCGTGGCCAGCAACGCAATAGTCGGCGGCGGCATTTACGGCTTCGCCAACCGCATGCTCATCCCCGCGGGACTGCACCACATCCTGAACTCCGGCGTCTGGTTCCTCATCGGCGACTACACCGACGCCTCGGGCCACCTGGTCCGCGGTGACCTCAACCGTTTCTTCGCCGGCGACCCCAGCGCAGGCATCTTCATGACCGGCTTCTTCCCCATCATGATGTTCGGCCTGCCGGCAGCAGCACTCGCCATCTGGCGGCACGCCAAGCCCTCCCAGAAGAAGATCGTGGGCGGCATCATGCTCTCCACCGCGCTGACCGCTTTCTTCACCGGCATCACCGAACCCCTTGAGTACTCCTTTATGTTCGTGGCTTTCCCGCTCTACATCGTCCACGCCGCCTTGACCGGAACGTCCATGGCCCTGGTCAACGCGCTGGGCATCCATCACGGGTTCACGTTCTCCGCAGGCCTGATCGACTTTGTCCTCAACTTCGGCAAATCACAGAACGGCTGGCTGCTGATCCCCATCGGGCTGGGCTATGCGGCGATCTACTACTTCCTCTTCTCCTTCGTCATCAAGCGCTGGAACCTTCGCACCCCAGGCCGGGAGGACGACGAGGTGACTGTGGAGACCGACGCCGCCAAGTAGTGCCCGTCCTCATTCCCGTCGCCCCAACTGCAATCGAAAGCACCCAGACAGCATGGAAATCATCATTCTTCCCACCCCTGCCGACGTGGCCCGCACGGCCGCGGATGCCATCGAGGACCAGGTCCGCCGCGGCCCGTGCGTCCTGGGACTGGCCACCGGGTCCACCCCGCTGGGCACCTACCGGCAACTTATCGAACGGCACCGCAGCGGCGGCCTGAGCTTCGCACAGGCGCAGGCGTTCCTCCTCGATGAGTATGTGGGCCTGCCGAGTTCGCACGCGCAGTCCTACCACTCGGTTATCCGTGACGAGTTCACCGCCAGTGTGGACTTCGGCCCCGGCGCGGTCCATGGCCTTGACGGCATGGCAGCGGACCCCGAGTCCGAAGCGGAGCGCTATGAAGCCCGGATTTCAGCCGCGGGTGGAGTGGACATCCAGATCCTGGGAATCGGCACGGACGGGCACGTGGGCTTCAACGAGCCCATGTCCTCCCTTGGTTCACGCACCCGCATCAAGACCCTCACGCGGCAGACACGGGAGGACAACGCCCGCTTTTTTGGTGATCCCGCGGAGGTTCCGGAGCATGTCCTGACCCAGGGCCTTGGCACCATCCGGGAGGCCCGGCACTTGCTGCTCCTTGCCATGGGCGAGGCCAAGGCGGAGGCCATCGCGGCCGCCGTCGAAGGTCCCGTTGCTGCCCGCTGCCCCGCTTCGGCGCTGCAGCTGCACCCGCACGTATCTGTCCTGGTGGACGAGGCAGCGGCCTCCCGGCTGGAACACAGGGACTACTACATGGACACGTTCGGGCGGAAGCCGGCTTGGCAGGGGCTTTGAGCGTGGGCCATGGGATGCCCGCCACGGCCGCTTTCACGCCACAGCTGGAGCTTGCCGTGGAGAACACCGACGGCGTGCGGCTTGCTGCCGCCGTCGGCGCTGTCCGCGTTGAGCTGTGCGCGGCCCTGGCCGGGACGGAGGGCATCACGCCGAGCATCGGCATGATGGAACAGGCCTGCCGGGTTGGCCTCCCCGTCCACGTCCTGGTGCGGCCACGGCCCGGCAACTTCAGCTACTCGAGTGACGATCTGGATGTCATCGAACGTGACGTTTGTGCCTCCATGGAGGCCGGGGCCGCCGGCGTAGTGGTCGGCGTGCTGGCCCCTGACGGCGGACCGGACGTTCCTGCCCTCCGCCGGATCGCGGAAGCCGCCCGACGGTGCAAAGCCTCCGCCGAGGTCACGTTCCACCGGGCGTTCGATGCCGCCCTGGCGGCCGGCGCTGATCCTGCCGAAGCACTGGGCCGGTTGGAACAGGCGGGCGTAAACCGGGTGCTCACCAGTGGCGGCAGCGCGGACTGTGCCTCCGGCCTCGGCATGCTGGGCCAGTTGGTGGAGCTGGGACGCAAACACGCGCCGTCGGTCCAGATCATGGCCGGCGGCGGGGTGACGCTCCAATTGGTACCTGCGCTTCTCGCGACTGGCGTCCATGCCGTGCACACCTCCGCCCGGCCGCGTCAGGAAGGTGGCTTGGCCGCCGGACGGGCCGATGCCGCAGACCCAGTCCTCGCAGCGCAGATGGCAGCGGCACTGACAATGGGAGGCAGGGAACCATGGACAACACTTTGATGCTTCGTGGGCGCATCGTCACCGGAAGCATGGACGTTGCTGATGGCATCGTGGCGGTCGACGGCGGACGCATCACCTTCGCGGGGCCGGCGGCGCAATATGCGCACCCGGAATCTGCTGCGGGACCCGAATCGCCGGGCCTTGCACCTCCTGCGGACACCGGGCGGATCTTGCTGCCCGGCCTGGTGGACCTGCACTGCCACGGAGCATTGGGGTCGGACTTCTCGGATGGGTCAGCCGATGGCGCCCGCTCCGCTGCCCGATACCTGCACAGCCGTGGAACCACTACACTGTTGGCCAGCCTGGTGACCGGATCGCCTGAACATCTGCTCAGAAACCTCACGATGCTGCGGATGTTGGTGGAGGAGGGGCTGATTGCCGGCTCCCATCTGGAGGGCCCCTTCCTGGCCCCGGCGCAGTGCGGTGCCCACGACCCCGGACTGCTGCTTGAACCCGACGCCCGCCTGGTGGCTGAGCTACTTGAAGCGGCCGGCTCCTCGCTCGCCGCCATGACCCTGGCGGCCGAACTTCCCGGCGCTCGTGCGCTTGTGGACCTACTGGCGCCCCGTGGAGTCATCCCCTCACTGGGGCACACGGCCGCAGACCACCACGCTGCCGCGGAATTCCTGGAACACGCCGCTTCCGGGCTCGGGGATAGGGCGAATCCGACAGGTCGGTTCCGACCCACCGTCACCCATCTTTTCAACGCCATGCCCAGCCTGCACCACCGCTCGCCCGGTCCTGTTGCGGCAAGCCTCGGCGCGGCCCGCGCCGGCAAAGCGATTGTGGAACTGATCGCCGACGGCGTCCACCTCGCCCCCGAGACAGTCAAGCTGGTCTTCGACCTGGTTGGGGCCGACAACATCGCGTTGGTCACCGATTCCATGGCGGCAACCGGCCTGCAGGACGGCCAGTACCGGCTGGGCACCCTGGCCGTTACGGTGGACCAGGGCGTGGCCAGAGTCGACACCACCGGTGCCATCGCCGGTGGGACCGCCACGTTGCTGGACGTTGTCCGCACGACGCTGGCGGCAGGCGTTTCACTCCGGGACGCAGTTCTGGCGGCAAGCGCCGTTCCCGCCGCGGTCCTGGGATTGTCATCGGAGGCGGGCGATTTGCGGGCGGGAATGCCGGCAGACGTCGTCGTCGTCGACGCGGACCTGAAGCTGGACGGCGTGCTGCGGCGCGGCGAGTGGGTAGGCGATATAGCGGCCAGCCCAGGGTTGTAGTGGTCAGTCAGCGCCGGGCAGGCACACTTCCACGAGTTCCCCGGTGACGCGCGTTTCGAAAAGGGGCTGCCGGGAGGTGGCGGGACCGGCCTTGACTTCACCCGTGCGGAGCGAGAACGTGCTCCGGTGCCAGGGGCAGACAACGCACGTGTCCCCTCCGACGTCCTTGATCTTGCCTTCGTGAAGCGGGCCGGAGAGGTGGCTGCAGACGTCGGATAGCACGTTGACGGTGCCGCCCTCACGGTGGACCAGCAGGGGAATGCCGGCCACGTCGCGCTTGTGGAGGCCGCCCTCGGGCAGTTCGGCCAGCGGCGCCAGCGGATGCCAGCCGGACGGGAAGCGGTGCGGGATCTCCTCGCTGTGGTTCACCCCTGCAGCCTGGCGGTAGGTAAGGTGCCCGCCAAGGAAGCCCCCGGCGCTCACTGTCGCCAGCCCCAGGTATGCAAGCACCTTGCCGCTGCCCTGGCTGCCCCTTGCGCGCTGGATCAGGGACCCTATGTACAGGCTGGTTGCCGTGATGTTGGCCGCTGCGTGCACCAGGCCCACCCTTTGCTGCTGCGAATGCAGCTGCGTCCAGTCGGCGAGCCCGGCCAGCGCGGAGGGAATCACACTGGCGGCGCCGACACCGATCAACAGCCTGGCAGCTTTATCACCACCGGGTACGGCATCAAGCACACCGGCTGATAACCAGGCACCGATGGGCACCTGCACTGCAAGGGGGTGCACAGGGTGGCCGATGGGAACGCCGTGCAGGACATCGCGGGCCCACTGGGGTTTGATGACCTTCTTGACGGCCTTCCGGACGGTCTTGGCCAGCGGGTCCAGCCATTCAGCTTCCTCAAGACGGGTGACAAGCTCAAGTGCGGGCAGTGGCTTCATGTGTGTCCCCTTACCCCGTTTCCAGGTATCCAGTCAGATGCCCGAGAGCATAGCCCTGTATGAGGTAGGGCAACAGTGCTGCACCGGAAGCCAGGTGGAAACGGTTAGCCCAGAGGGGACCCCAGCACCGTGAACCGGTGGCCACCCATCTCCCCGGACAGCAGCGGCATGGCCTCGGTGATGGCCGCGCGGGTACTGTCCAGCTGCAGCGACGCCTGGTGGGCCTCGGCGGATTCCCAGAGTTCGGAAACGAACACCGTATCCGGCATGTCATCGTTGATGCCCACTTCGTACATCAGGCAGCCGGCTTCCTTCATCCCGGGCTTGGGCCGGAGCAGGATGGCTACAAGTGCATCGCGCTGGCCGGGCTTTGTTCCGAGCATTCCTACATTGGCAAAAGTCATAGGGACAGTGTGGAGCACAGGCCGGACAATGAGGGCCATCACGATTAATCCATACGATGTAGTATTGCTGGCACCTCCTCCCCCAGATGGGCGGCACCGGCAACCAGAGGGCACTCCTTGGAAGACACCAGGCATGATTCCGTCGGCGGAAACCCCGGCCGCGCTACGCACCGGACGCCAACGACGGAAGCTGGCATTGCTGCGCTGCTGGGGGTTTTGGGAGGGCTGCTGGGGCTCGCGCCATGGTTGGCCACCGGGGCGCAACTGCCGCTTCAAAACCTTTGGGAGCGTGAGGTCCTGCCGCGCGACATGCCCCTCGCCCTCCTGCCGCTTAGCCAGTACCACGGCACCACCATCGTGGCCCTGCTCACCGTGGGCGCGTCCGCCGCCGGGGTTGCCCTGCGAGCTTGGAAACCGGCCCGCCGCAGGGTGGCCACTGCCAGCGCGGCAGGTGGCGTGCTCCTGGTCCACATCACGGCCACCATTCAGTCGTTCACGGCAGTCAGCGGTGGATTGGCGCCGGGGTCCCGGTCTTCCATCTACATGGCGGGCCTGCTGGGCGGCACCCTCGGTGCGATAGCGGCCGGAGTGGTCGTCCTGCTGATGCTTGCCGCGGGATCCCGCGCTGTCGCGGCTCTCGGAGCCGGTTTCATGGCGGTGCCGTTCGCGTCGTGGCTTGCCACTACCGCCACCTTCATCGCGGGCCCGGGTGGAACGCCCGCTTCACTCACCCTGGTGTGGCGGTGGCTTCCGGCCGTCCTGGTGGGCCTGGCTTTGGCATGGTGCGGCTTCACACCCATTGCCCGCCTTTGGGTGTGGGCCGCGGACCTTGCACTTTTGTGGCTGGTTCCCGCGCTTTTCACCAGCGTGAATTACGTCCTGGGAACCCGTGTTTACCTGGGCGACTTCGCGGAGATGGCCATATTGTCCCGCCAAATCCTTGCCGCAACCCTCGGCCCCGCAGGCGGCGCCGGCCCCGTGGTCCTGCTGGCGCTGGGCATCGGGCTTGCCGGAGCGCTGGCCCTCGGCTTGGTGAAGCGGAGAAACGCACCCGCAACACCACAGCACGGCGGAGCAATGCGGTACGACGGCGGGAGCGCGCCTTAGTCCCCGGCGCTCACTCTGCGGCATCCAGGCTTCCGCCATGCACGACGGCGCCACTCGCCGTCGTGTCTTCCTTCAGCATCCAGCCCACCCGCTTGACTGTCCGCAGCATCACCGCGCTCTCCACAATCTCGATGCCGGGCACCTTCTGCTGCAGCGCCAGCTCGGCCGTCATGACGTCCGCCAGTGTGTGCAGCCACATGATGATCACGAAGTTGGTGGGCCCGGTGGTGGAGGCGCTCAGCCGGACGTTGCTGATAGTGCGGATCTGGGCGGCAGCCGCCTCATGCTGGCCCGCCGGGACGTTGACGAACCACTGGCAGGTCACGGGGAACGATGAGTACCGCTGGGCGATTTCGCAGCGGAACGACAGGATGCCGCTTGCCAGCACGCGGTTCAACTGCCGCTGCACCGTGGCTGGATGCCGGCCAAGGGCGCGGGCAATGTCCGCCGCCGTCGCCCGGCCATCCCTGGCCAGGAAGGGCAGCAGATCGAGGTGGCTCTCCGGAAGCCGGGCCTCCGGCGCGGACTCCGGCCCGGCAGGGGAACCAAGTGTCCGGAGCGTCGCCAGTTGGGAGCGGCTCAGGACATTCAGCCGCCAGTCGTCTCCACTGCTGTGAAGCCGGGTGCACAGGGCAACCTGGTATTTAGTGAGCCCCTCAATGGCCTTAAGCCGCGTGATGACGTCGTCGCTGAACTCCTCCAGTGAGCGCGTGATGACGGTCAGCATCAGGTCGCGGTTGCTGGCGGCCTCCTCCACCGTCACGATCTCCGGAACAGCGGCCAGCTCCGCCGTCACGCTGTCCCGCCGGTTCATCTCGCAGTCCACCGCCACGTAGGCCAGGAGCATCTGCTTCGGGTCCCCCGCCAGGTGCGCGGTGACCCAGGCGGCTCCGCTTGAGGTGAGCCGCTCCCAGCGTGCCGCCAGCGTTGTGGCATGCACGTCCAGCACCTTGGCGGCATCCGCCCACCCCAGCCTTGGCGAGGTCTGCAGCACCTGGATCAGGGCAAGATCGTCCTCGCTGAGCTCCACCCAAACCTCCGCTCCTAGCTGCACGTTTCCTGCCCTCACGCCGCATTCAACGCATAGTTCCTGCGCTTTCAAGCAATGTGAACTAGGCCACTTCAGAATAGTGCACAAGCCCTGATGCCGATTGCCAAGGAGTGACACGTGCCCATTACCGACGACGCCAAGGACCTGCAGGAAGACCTGACCAACCTTCGCCACGACCTCCACCGGCAGCCGGAGGTCGGCCTTCACCTCCCCCGCACCCAGGAGAGGGTCCTTCAGGCACTGGACGGACTGCCCTACGAGATCACGTTGGGCAAGGAGACGACGTCGGTCACCGCGGTCCTGCGCGGCACGCACCCGGGAGCCACGGACAGCAAGGGGCATCCCGCAGTCCTGCTCCGCGCCGACATGGACGGGCTGCCGGTCCAGGAGAAGACCGGGGTGGACTTCACCTCCCTGGCCGATGGCGCCATGCACGCCTGCGGCCACGACCTGCACACGTCCATGCTCGCCGGAGCCGCCACCCTCCTGGCCGGGAAGCGGCACCAACTCCGTGGCGACGTCGTCCTCATGTTCCAGCCGGGCGAGGAAGGCTTCGACGGCGCCAGCCACATGCTCCGCGAAGGCGTCCTTGACGCCGCCGGCACCCGCGTCCAGGCAGCCTACGGCATGCACGTCTTCTCCTCGCTGGAGCCGCACGGCACCTTCTGCACCAAGCCCGGCGTCATGCTCAGCGCCTCGGACGGACTGGAAGTCACCGTACTCGGCGCAGGCGGCCACGGCTCGGCTCCGCACTCGGCGAAGGACCCCGTCACCGTGGCCGCCGAGATGGTCACAGCGCTGCAGGTGATGGTCACCCGTCAGTTCAACATGTTCGATCCCGTGGTCCTGTCCGTCGGCGTGCTCCACGCCGGCACCAAGCGGAACGTCATACCCGAGTCGGCCCGCATCGAAGCCACCATCCGGACGTTTTCCGAAGCGTCGCGCCTGAAGATGATGGAGGCCGTCCCGCGCCTGCTCAAGGGAATCGCGGCCGCGCACGGGGTGGACGTCGACGTCGACTACCTCCAGGAATACCCCCTCACCATCACCAGCGAGGACGAAACACACACCGCCGAAAAGGTGATCAGCGAGCTCTTCGGCGAGCGCCGCCTCTCGCGCTGGGCCACTCCGCTCAGCGGCTCGGAAGACTTCTCGCGGGTACTTGAGGAGGTGCCCGGCACCTTCGTGGGGCTCAGCGCCGTCGCTCCCGGCGCCGACCCGGCAACCTCGCCGTTCAACCACTCACCCTATGCAACGTTCGACGACGGCGTGCTGGCCGACGGGGCTGCCCTCTATGCAGAGCTCGCCATCTCCCGCCTGGCCGCGCTGTCCGCAGCGTCCTGAACCGCACGCCCTTGGAACCAATGGCTCCCGAAACCCCACCGCCCGCCAATCCTCTTTACGACCCCGAGGAAGTAACCATGTCCGTCGCAGTAACCAAGCCCCAGACTGGACGCCTGTCCACGGCGAAAACCATCGTCGGCACCGGCATCGGCAACGCCGTTGAGTGGTACGACTGGGCCATCTACGCCACGTTTACGCCGTTCATTGCCAGCCAGCTCTTCAGCAAGGAAGACCCCGCGTCCGCCGTGCTGTCCACGCTGGCGATCTTCGCCGTCGGCTTCGTGGCCAGGCCCTTCGGCGGCTTCCTCTTCGGCTGGATCGGCGACAGGGTGGGCCGGAAGACATCCATGACGCTCGCCGTCGGCCTCGCGTCCCTGGGCAGCCTCATGATCGGCGTGGCGCCGACGTTCGCCACCGTCGGGGCCTTCGCCTCACTCATGCTTCTTGCGGCGCGGCTGGTGCAGGGCCTGGCGCACGGCGGTGAGCTGCCGTCGTCGCAGACCTACCTGTCCGAGATGGCACCCAAGGAGCACCGCGGGTTCTGGGCCACGCTGATCTACACGTCCGGGACGGTGGGCATCCTGTTCGGTACCCTGCTGGGCGCGGTCCTGAATATGGCGCTGAGCACCGAGGCCATGAACGCGTGGGGCTGGCGGGTGCCGTTCCTGATCGGCGCGGCGATGGGCCTGTACGCCCTGATCATGCGGTCGCGGCTGCATGAGACTGAGGCGTTTGAAGGCGAGGCTGTCTCCGCAAAGCGGGCACCCATCTGGCCGCAGATTGTCCGCTACCGCAAGCAGGCGCTGCAGGTGATCGGGCTGACAGTGGGCCTCACGGTGATCTACTACATCTGGGGTGTGGTGGCGCCCAGCTACGCCACCACCGCCTTGAAGATCGACCGCGGCGAGGCACTGTGGGCCGGCGTGATCGCCAACATTGTATTCATCGCCGCCCTGCCGGTGTGGGGCAAGCTCTCAGACCGGATTGGCCGGAAGAAGGTGCTCTGGGCCGGTGCCATCGGCTCTGCCGTGCTGCACTTCCCCATGACCTGGCTACTGAAGGACTCGGCGTGGCAGCTGGCGGTGAGCATGTCCGTGATGTTGATTTTCGTGGCGGCGAGCGCGGCGATCGTGCCCGCGGTGTATGCCGAGCTGTTCCCCACGTCCATCCGCACCGTGGGCGTCGGTGTCCCTTACTCCATCTGCGTGGCCGTGTTCGGCGGCACCGCCCCGTACCTGCAGCAGTGGCTGGGCTCCTCGCTGGGCGCGCCGCAGGTCTTCAACGCATACGCGGTGCTGCTGCTGGTGGTCAGTGCGGCGTTCGTGTTCACCATCCCCGAGACCAAGGGCAAGGATTTGACGCACTAAGCCTGCCTTGCCGCGAAAGGTCCCCTGCGCGCGTCTTCGCGCCGGGGACCTTTTGTTGGTGCCATCGTGGGGTGGCTCTTAGTGGGCACCAATCTTCAACGCCTCACGAACCGCGGCTTCCGCGCCGGCCTTCCAGGGCTCGCCGTGGCCGGGCAGCAGGGTGGTGGCTCCCGTCGCGGCGATGGCGTCGAGCGAAGCCAGCGCCTGCCCGGTGTCCTTGGTTGCGGCGGAGGCCACGATCTGCGGACCAGCCACCCCCGTGTAGGGGTCCAGGGTCACCAGCGCGTCGCCGGTGAGGAGGACACCGCGGTCCGGAAGATGCAGGACGCAGTGCCCGTCCGTGTGCCCGGGAGTATGGACGACGGCGGGACGGCCCGTCAGTGCGTCCGCCACGCCCGTGCCCAGCGGCCGGGTTTCGGAGACGCCCTTGACGGCGAGGGCCCCTGCGACTGCCATGCTGCCGAGCCGGGGCAGGGACTTTGGATGGGTGAAGGGGTAGAGGAAGCGGTTGCGCTGCGGCTTGTAGCGGTAGGGGTGGGCTGCCAGCCGGGCGTCCTCCGCGTGGACCAGCACCGGAATCCCCCACTGCCTGTGGGCCCGCAGCGCGAACCCCACGTGGTCGAAGTGGCCATGGGTGAGGACCAGGGCCTTGACGTCCTGCGGGCGCCGGTTCCTTTCCTCCAGGAGTTGGGTGAGCATGGGCCACATGCTTGGAAGGCCTGCATCCACGAGGGTCACGCCATGGTCGTCCTCGATCAGGTAGCAGTTGACGTTCGCGTGCGTCATCAGGTGAACGCCGTCAGCGACGTTGGGAATGATCATGCCGGGGACTCCATTCGGGTGGGCGGTATACATGGTCACTGCCCACTGAACGTACCCAGCAACGAGGAGCCTGAAGCTGCAGGTGCTCATTTGTCCTTGACAGGCAACACCATGAGAAATCCCGCCGGGAGGCTGCCGCTCCAACGGCGCGGCTCCCGGACAACGAACTGCGTGGCCAGCTCGTCTGGCGTGAGCAGGCTGTCGGGGGCGGGCGACGGCCCCCACTGCCCGCTTCCGTAGGGGTAGAGCGGATCAAGCACGCGGATGCCGGTCACAAAGAAATCAGGGAACTGCCGCGGGTCGCCGATCGATTCGAAGCCGCTCATCACCCACGCGTGGCGCCCGCTCCACATCACCAGTCCCACGGGTCGGCCGGTTTCAGTGATGGCGCGCGACGCCGTGCGGAGCGCCTCGCCATAGTCGGCGATGCTGACAACCCGGTACGGCCCCATTCCCGATTCCGTGAGCACCTGCGCCCAGCCAAACGGGTTGGCGCCGTTGAACGAATCAGAGGAGCGGGCCCTGGCCATCTCCCACAGTTCATTCTGCTGCGCCCGGTCAGCCCAGGTGCCACCTCCGGTGTCATCGATGAGGTTGTGCGCCATCTGGATGCTCGCCGCCACGCACCAGTCGAAGGTGTACTGCGGAACGAAGTCCCCTTCCCGGTACAGGTTGAGCGCGAACGGCTGCGGGACCGGGGCTGGGACGGAAGCCTGCGCCTGGGTGGGGACCGGCGTCGGGACCGGGGCCGCCGATTCGATGGGAGCCTGGGGAGCTGCAAGTGCGGTACCCGCCGCGGCTGCAGTGGTTGCGGTAGGGGTCGCACCGGCAGTACCTGCCGCGGTTGACGCGGGAGCAGTCGCGGCCTCCGGGAGGCTGGAAACAGGAACGCATCCCGTGAGGAAGCCCGCGACGGCGACAAGCCAGGCGAGAAGGCGCAGACGGGCAGCGGTCATCATGGCTCCCATCGATTCCCATAGAGCGACTTACCTCAAACCAGTCTCCCGCGCACGGCCCCCCTTGACTACCCCGCCCAACCTTCCCTACACTTTTCATAAAGCAGAATCTAAATTCCACCAAGCGGAAACGGTAATGACGCCGGAAGCAAGGGAAGATAGATCAAAGCCCTCCCCGGAAGGACCTACGATGACGTACACAGTGAACTGCTCCATCCTCCTCACGGAGCTTCCCCTGCTCGAGCGCCCTGCCGCCGCAAAGGCAGCAGGCTTCGACGCCGTCGAGTTCTGGTGGCCCTTCGAAAGCTCGGTCCCGGCGGACGGCGACATCACCAGGTTCGAGAACGCCATTACGGACGCGGGTGTCCAGTTGACCGGGCTGAACTTCAACGCCGGCAACATGCCCGGCGGGGACCGCGGCCTGGTTTCCTGGAAGGGACGCTGCTCCGAGTTCAAGGACAACATCGACGTCGTCGCCGGCATCGGCGAGCGCCTGGGCTGCAAGGCCTTCAACGCCCTCTACGGCAACCGCCAGGACGAATTCACCGCCGAAGAGCAGGACGAGCTGGCGGTCAAGAACCTGGCGGCGGCGGCCGAAGGCGTCGCCCGCATCGGCGGCACCGTCCTCCTTGAACCCGTCAGCGGTGCACCCAGGTACCCGCTCCTCACCGCCGATGACGCACTTCAGGTCATCGCCCGCGCCAAGGAGGAGGCCGGCGTCGGGAACATCAAGCTCCTCGCCGATTTCTACCACCTGGCAGTCAACGGCGACGACGTCGCATCGGTCATTGAGAACCACGCCAAGGACTTCGGCCACATCCAGATCGCCGACAACCCTGGCCGCGGCGCCCCCGGCACCGGCACCCTCCCGCTGGGCGAGTGGATCGCCCGCAGCCGCGAACTCGGCTACCAGGGCTACATCGGCCTCGAGTACAAGGAACCGCAGGACACGGCCTTCAGCTGGGCCATCCGCGAGCGCGTCAGCCAGTAACCACCGCACCACCGCAAACTTTCAGAAAGAGAACCATCATGAGCAACGTCGCAGTCATCGGACTCGGAATCATGGGCCTGCCCATGGCCATCAACCTGGTCAAGGCCGGCCACACCGTTACCGGCTTCAACCGCAGCCAGGACAAGATCGACAAACTGGTCACGGAAGGCGGCAAGGGAGCCTCGAGCATCGCTGACGCCGTGAAGGATGCCGACGTCGTCATCACCATGGTGCCGGACTCGCCCGATGTCGAGGGCGTCGTCAGCGGCAAGGACGGCGTCTTCGCCAACGCCAAGCAGGGCACCTTGTGGATTGATGCCTCCAGCATCCGTCCCGACGTCGCTGTCCGCCTCTCGGCAGAAGCCAAGGAAGCCGGCATCCGCCCCCTCGACGCCCCGGTCTCCGGCGGCGAACAAGGAGCCATCGACGCCGTCCTCTCCATCATGGTGGGCGGCGACAAGGCAGACTTCGACGACGCCCAGGACGTCCTCAACGCCGTCGGCAAAACCATCGTCCACGTGGGCCCCTCCGGCTCCGGCCAGACCGTCAAGGCAGCCAACCAGCTGATCGTCGCCGTCAACATCGAGGTCCTCGGCGAGGCAATCGCCTTCCTTGAGGCCTACGGCGTGGACACCAACGCCGCCCTCAAGGTCCTCGGCGGCGGCCTGGCCGGCTCCAAGGTTCTGGAACAGAAGGGCCAGAAGATGCTGGACCGCAACTTCGACCCCGGCTTCCGCCTGGCCCTGCACCACAAGGATCTGGGCATCGTCACCTCCGCGGCCCGCGAAGCCAACGTCGCCATCCCGCTCGGCGCCGTCGTCGCCCAACTCGTCGCCGCCACCGTCAACCAGGGCGACGGCGCACTGGACCACTCCGGACTCTTCAAGCAGGTCCTCCAGCTCAGCGGCCGGAAGTAGCCACCCGCCCCGCCAGCAAGCCCCTCCACAACGGGGCACTTCGACACAGACACGCCGGCCGCCGTCGTCATTTACGACGGCGCCACCCTCCAAAGTGCCCCACTACCGCGGGGCCATCCCTCAGCACACCCAAAAACAGACGTCACAAGCTTTCAAGGAGCACCCCATGAGCAAGATGCGTACCGTTGATGCAGCGGTGGCCATCCTGGAGAAGGAAGGCGCCATCGAGGCGTTCGGCCTGCCAGGCGCCGCGATCAACCCCTTCTATTCCGCAATGCGCGCCCACGGCGGCATCCGCCACACCCTGGCCCGCCACGTTGAAGGGGCCAGCCACATGGCGGACGGCTTCAGCCGCGCCAAGGACGGCAACATCGGCATCTGCATCGGCACGTCCGGCCCCGCCGGAACGGACATGATCACCGGACTGTACGCAGCCTGGGCCGACTCCATCCCCATGCTCTGCATCACCGGCCAGGCGCCTGTTGCCAAGCTGCACAAGGAGGACTTCCAGGCCGTGGACATCGAGTCCATCGCCAAGCCCGTCACCAAGATGGCCATGACCATCCTGGAACCCGGCCAGG
>DATIMT010000095.1:0-11203 GCA_035475035.1 Arthrobacter sp. | reverse complement strand
CCGCCGATGCCGCCGGAGGGCTGGTGCATCAGGACCCGGGCGTTCGGGGTTGCATACCGCTTGCCCTTGGTGCCGGAGGAGAGCAGGAACTGCCCCATGGACGCGGCCAGTCCGGTGGCGACGGTGACGACGTCGTTGGGGATGAACTGCATGGTGTCATAGATGGCCATGCCGGCGGTGACGGAGCCGCCGGGCGAGTTGATGTAGAGGTAGATGTCCTTTTCCGGGTTCTCGGCGGAAAGCAGGAGCAGCTGCGAGCAGATCGCGTTGGCGTTGTCATCACGCACCTCCGAGCCCAGCCAGATGATCCGCTCCTTGAGGAGGCGGTGGTAAATGTAGTTGTCCTGGGCTGCAGGATCGACGGTCGCCATCCGGGGGGCCTCTGAGTGCTGTGACATATTTATTTACCTCTCACTGGTGACGGTGACATCACTGAAAATCACTACTTGGACACTAACCGGTTTCCCAGGTGTTTTGTTCGCGCACTGAGGGCTGTTCGCTGACGGCGCACGATCGTCGAATCAGCGGTGTGCGGTTTCAGGTCCAACGCGAACGGCCCCCGGATCAAAGGATCCAGGGGCCGCTGCTGCGGGTCGGGAAGGACTATGCCTTGGCGTCTGCCGTGGTGTCCTCAGCTTCGGCAACCTCGGTCGCTGCGGCGTCGGCTTCGGGAGCCTCGGTCGCGTCAGCGTCGGCTGCTTCGGCAGCGGGGGCTTCCTCTCCGGGGCGGACGAAGTCGCTCAGGTCCACGGCGTTGCCCTCGGTGTCGGTCACCGTAGCCTGGCCGAGGACGACAGCCAGGGCCTTGCGGCGGCGGACCTCGGAAACCATCATGGGCACCTGGCCGCTCTGGTCGATGATCTGTGCGAACTGGTTCGGGTCCATGCCGTACTGGCTGGCGGTGGTGACGATGTAGTCGATCAGCTCGTTCTGGCTGACGTTGACTTCTTCCTTTTCCGCGATGGCGTCCAGGATGATCTCGTTCTGGAAGGCGCGGGCCGTGTTGGCGCGGACCTCTTCGCGGTGTTCCTCGGTATCGTGTTCGCCGTCTCCGTGGCCGTTGCCCTCCTGGAAGTGGGCTTCGAGCTGCTCCTCGACCACTGAATCCGGAACGGGAACCTCAACCAGTTCCACCAGCTTGTCCAGGACCTTGTCGCGGGCTTCGACGCCCTGCTCAACGATCTTGGACTCGGCGGCCTGCTTGGCCAGGTCCTCGCGCAGTTCGGCGAGGGTGTCGAATTCGGAGGCGAGCTGAGCGAAGTCGTCGTCCGCCTCGGGCAGTTCGCGTTCCTTGACTGCCTTTACGACAACCTTGACCTGGGCGGCCTCGCCGGCATGGTCGCCGCCAACCAGGGTGGTGTCGAAGATGGCGTCCTCGTCGGCGCTGAGGCCGGTCACGGCCTCGTCCATGCCCTCGAGCATGGTGCCGGCGCCGACCTGGTAGGACAGTCCGGCAGCGGAGTCAACCTCTTCGCCGTCGATGGTGGCGGTGATATCGATGGTGAGGAAGTCACCATCAGCAGCGGGACGCTCGACGGACTTCAGGGTACCGAAGCGGCCGCGCAGTTCGTCGAGGGCCTTGTCCACGTCGGCGTCGGAGGATTCCGCAGCGGCAACCTGGACCTCAATGCCGGCGTAGTCCGGCAGCTCGATCTCGGGACGGACGTCAACCTCTGCGGCGAACTTCAGGCCGCCGTCGGTGGCGGACGGGTCCGGAACCTCGGTGATTTCCACCTCGGGACGGCTCAGGGGATGGATGCCGGACTCCTGGACGGCAGCCTGGTACCAGCCGTTGAGGCCATCGTTGATGGCGGTTTCCAGGACGTAGCCACGGCCGACGCGCTGGTCGATGAGCTTGGCCGGAACCTTGCCCTTGCGGAACCCGGGTACCTGGATCTGCGACGCAACAGTCTTGTAGGCCGAGTCGATGCTGGGCTTCAGTTCCTCAAAGGGGACCTCAACATTGAGCTTGACCCGCGTGGGGGTGAGGTTCTCGACAGCGCTCTTCACGGTCTAAGTACTCCTGGGTTGTGGGATGGGTTTTCTGCAAACGCAATAAATGTCCAGGCCTGCTGGTCCTGGCCGCAGAGTCGGGGTGACAGGATTTGAACCTGCGACTTCCTGCTCCCAAAGCAGGTGCTCTAGCCAAGCTGAGCTACACCCCGTAAGTGCACAGGCAAGTCTACGGTGATATGCGTCGCGATTGCACATTTGACACGTGGGCCATGGATTAGGTTTAGTTGTATCCGGCTTGAACAGCCAGCCCGGAGTTTCCGCTGTATAACGGATCTTCCTTCGGGGACGTAGCTTAATGGTAAAGCCTCAGTCTTCCAAACTGATTACGCGGGTTCGATTCCCGTCGTCCCCTCCATAGCCACAAAAAGAAGGCCCCTCACACTGAGGGGCCTTCTTTTTGCTTTCCTAGTCCTGCGGCTGCTGGCAGTACGGGCACCAGTAAAGGGTCCGGCCGGCCAAGTCGGCCATGAGGACGATGGTGCGGCATACCCGGCAGGGCAGACCGTGCCGTTTGTAGACGAAGTGTGAGTCATCCCGGGCGGGGAAGTGCGCACTCCTGGGCGGCACCGGCGTCCCGGCCGTGGCGGCTTTGGCGGCGGTGGTGCCATCGAGCGTCCAGTATCTCGGCGGCGTGGTGATGATCCGGCCGTCCGCCACGCCGTCGGTCATGACGGCCACGATGTCGCGCCACAGCTTCCGGGCACCAGTATCCGGCAGGGCGGCCCCTGGCAGCCATGGGTCCAGGCGACGGCGGAAGAGGACTTCCGCGCGGTAGACGTTCCCGACGCCGGCAATCACCTTCTGGTCCATCAGCAGGGCGGCCAGCGGCGTTTTGCGGGCCTGGACGTTGGCGGCAAACCGGCCGGCGTCGCCGCGGAGGTTCCGCAGTGGATCCGGTCCCAGCCGCCCCAGCACGGCGCGGGCCTCTGCAGCGGTGATGGTTTCGCAGGTGGTGGCACCGCGCAGATCCGCCCAGCCGTGGCTTCCGGCGAGCCTGACCCGCACGGCCCCGACGGGCGCCGGCGGACCGGCGTAGGGCGCGCCGCCGTCGTCGTCCCCGTCAGCAAAGGCTTCCTGCTCCCCCACGCGCCGCGGGGCACCAATACTGGAGGCGCCGGTGAACGTGCTGTCACCGCCGAAGCTCCATGCTCCGTACAGGCCAAGGTGGACGTGCAGCACCAGCTGGTTCCCGAAATGCAGGAACAGGTGCTTGCCGTGCGCCTCGGCGGCGAGCAGGGTGTGTCCGTCCAGCAGGGCCGCTCCCCCGCTGAACCTGCCCTGGGGGCTGGAAACAGTGAGCACTTCACCCGAGAAGACGTCGCCGAACTGGCGCGCGAGCCTGCGGACGGAATGGCCCTCAGGCACTACTCGATGACCTCGCCGGTTGCCTCGTAGGCGGCGATCTTGCCAATCCTGCGGATGTGGCGCTCATCATTGCTGAACGGCTCAGCCAGGAACGCCTCAATAAGCTCCGTGGCCTCTTCCACCGTGTGCTGGCGTCCGCCAACAGCCACGACGTTGGCATCGTTGTGCTCGCGGGCCAGGGTGGCCGTGGAGAGGTTCCAGGCGAGGGCGGCACGGACGCCCTTGACCTTGTTGGCCGCGATCTGCTCACCGTTGCCGGAACCGCCCAGCACAATGCCCAGGGCGTGGACACCCGCCTGCTGGTCGGCCACGACGGCAAGGGCAGCGTTAATGCAGAAGGAGGGGTAATCGTCCAGGGCGTCGTAGACCTTGGGCCCGTGGTCCACCACCTCGTATCCCTTACCAGTCAGGTGGGCCACCAGGTGGGCGCTGAGCTCCATGCCTGCGTGGTCGGTGGCGATATGGACCCGCGGGAAGGCAGGGGAAGTGGTCACGTGCAAAGTCCGTTCAGTTGTGGGAGCTGGCGGGCCGCCGTGTGGAGGCCGGAACGACACCGATAAGGATACTAGGACTGCCGGTTGTCAGGACGCAGGACGGTCAGGGGCAGGCGGCGTGCTCCCGCCGCCCCGGGCCCTGGCGGCTACCCGCGTGAGGACTTCGGCCAGCCGCGCGGCGGAGGCCTGGCTGCCGCCGCTGACCGCCAGCCGCTGGCCGTCGGTCTTGCTCACGACGACGGCCGGCCCGCTGCTGACCAGCATGGCTGCGGTCCCGCGGTGGTGCCGGTAGCCCCACCCGCCGTAGTCCGCGGCCCGGACCTCCTTTGCGCTGGCATCCGAAATCGCACCGGCAGGCACAACCATGACCGGCACCACCCCGGCCAGCAGGACCTTCAGCCCGCGCCGGTCCGCGCGGATGCGGGCGAAGAGGAACGCGGCGCCGACAAGGGCCAGGACCACCAGCAGGATCCCCAGCCACGGCACCACCACCGCAATCAGGGCCGCCGGGAACAGGGAGGCGATGGCGATCATGACAAAGACCGAGCTCCTGGCGTGGACCCAGAGCCGGATACTGTCCCGGGCAAGGTCGGGGTCCAGTTCCCTGGTGATGGCGGCCTGCAGCGCCAGGTCGTCGTCCGGTGACCATTGCCGGTCAGCTTTGTACACCATGGCCATGGCGACGCCGAGCGACACTGCAGCGCCGCTGCCGAGGGCAAGGACGGTCAGGTCCACCCGCGACTGCCGGGCGTCGGCCAGGCCGGTCTGGCCGACGAGGCCAGCGGCAAGGGCGGAAGTGATGAAGAGGCTGAGGAAAAGCCCGGTTCCCATCATGATCCTGCGCATCATTACCGGCCTGCCGAGGGGCACGGCCTGCAGGAGGACCAGCCAGCCGGTAACGACAATGATTGCGGCGCCGACGCCCACGTAGGCGCCGAAGGGCGCAAAGGCGGCACCGCCGTCGTCCGTCCACCTGACGGCCAGTGGCTCCGGAAGGTCCGGGCGCAGCAGCGACGCGCAGAAGACGAAGGCGGCGGCCAGGACGACGGGGAACCCGACGGCGAAACGCAGGGCCTTGGTATCCACCGAATCCAGCAGCTTTCCCATGTATTTAACGCTACCCCTGTGGCTACCCGGCCAACGATCCGCCGGCAACCGGGCCGGTGTGAGCTGCGCAACTTGCCAAGGCCTCCAAGGATGAAAGAATGCATCACAGTGCCGGAACCGGGACCACCGGCCGGCAGCCCACACTTCTCTGGAGGCCCTCCTTTGCCAGGAATGAACCTGACGCGCGCCGAAGCCCGCGAGCGCGCCGAACTGATCACCGTCGAGTCCTACGATGTCAGCCTGGACCTGACCCGCGGCGGAGAGGTCTTCGGCAGCACCACTACCGTGAAGTTCACGGCGTCGCCCGGATCGTCCAGCTTCATCGACGCCGTCACCCGCACCGTGCACAGCGTGACCCTGAACGGCACCAGCCTTGATCCCGCCACCGTGTCCGACGGCGTGCGGATCCAGCTGCCGGACCTGGCGGAGCTGAACGAACTGACCGTCGTGGCCGACATGCCCTACATGAACACCGGCGAAGGCCTGCACCGGTTCGTGGACCCGGTGGACAACGAGGTCTACCTGTACACCCAGTTCGAGGTGCCGGATTCGCGCAGGATGTTCGCCGTCTTCGAACAGCCCGACCTGAAGGCAACGTTTGCCTTCACTGTCACGGCGCCATCCCACTGGGACGTCATCTCCAACTCCCCCACCCCGGAACCTGCGGCGGCGCCGCCGGGAGAAGACAACACGGCCAGGTCCGTGTGGACGTTCGCGCCGACACCGCGCCTGTCTTCCTACGTCACGGCTTTGATTGCCGGCCCTTACCAGTCGGTCCGCAGTGAAGTCATCAGCTCCGATGGCCGCACCATCCCGCTCGGCGTCTTCGCGCGGAAGTCGCTGATGCAGTACCTGGACGCGGAGAACATTTTCGAACTCACCCGGCGGGGCTTTGGCTTCTTCGAGGCGCAGTTCGGTTGCCCCTACCCGTTCGAAAAATACGACCAGCTGTTCGTTCCGGAGTTCAATGCCGGTGCCATGGAAAACGCCGGCGCGGTGACCATCCTGGAAGGCTACGTTTTCCGCAGCAAGGTCACCGGCGCCCAGATCGAACGCCGCGCCATCACCGTCCTCCACGAATTGGCGCACATGTGGTTCGGCGACCTGGTGACCATGCGGTGGTGGAACGACCTGTGGCTCAACGAGTCCTTCGCTGAGTACATGTCCCACCTTGCTGCCGTGGAAGCCACGTCCTTCACCAGCGCCTGGACCACGTTCGCCTCCGTGGAGAAGTCCTGGGCCTACCGCCAGGACCAGCTGCCCACCACGCATCCGATCTTCGCCGAGATCAACGACCTGCAGGACGTTGAAGTCAACTTCGACGGCATCACCTACGCCAAGGGCGCCTCCGTGCTGCGGCAGCTGGTGGCCTGGGTTGGCCCTGAACAGTTCATGGCCGGTGTCCGCGAGTATTTCGCCAAGCACTCCTGGCAGAACACCGAGCTCCGCGACCTGTTGGTGGAGCTGGAGAAGGCCAGCGGCCGCGACCTGGACGACTGGGGCCGGCAGTGGCTGGAGACCGCCGGCGTCAACACGCTGAGCCCGGAGCTGGACGTGGATCCCGACGGCACGCTGCGGTCCTTTGCCATCCTCCAGTCCGCGGTTCCGGAGTGGCCCACCATCCGCCCGCACCGCCTGGCCGTGGGCTTCTATGACCTGAACAGCGCAGGCAAGCTTGAGCGGGTGCACCGCGAAGAGCTGGATGTGGACGGCGAACGCACCGAGGTGCCGGCACTCGCGGGCATGGCCCAGCCGGACCTGATCCTCATCAACGACGACGACCTGGCCTACGCCAAGGTACGGCTGGATCCGAAATCGCTGGCGACGGCCACGGCCCACCTGAAGGACTTTGGCGACAGCCTGCCGCGGACCCTGGTCTGGAATTCGGCGTGGGACGCAGCCCGTGACGGCGAGACGCCGGCCCGGACCTACGTGGAGCTGATCCTGTCCAACGTCGCCGCGGAAACGGACTCCTCCGTCATACTGGTCCAGCTCCGCCAGCTGGCCACCACCCTCAATTTCTATGTGGCCGAGGAACACCGCGAAGCCACCGCCGTTGCCGCGGTGGACCGGCTGTGGCACCTGGCCTCGGATGTTCCGGGCGGTTCCGACGCGCAGCTGCAGTTCATCAAGTCCTTCGCCCTGCTGGCCCGCAATGCTTCCCAGCTGGACCGGGTGGCCGGCCTCCTGGACGGTTCAGCTGTCCTGGAGGGGCTGGCGGTGGACCAGGACCTCCGCTGGGAGCTCGTTGCCTCCCTGGTGGCCGGCGGCCGGATGGGACAAGAAGGCATCGACGCCGAGCTGGCGCGTGACAACACCTCCAGCGGGCAGAATGCTGCGGCCCTGGCAACGGCCGCCATCCCCACTCCGGAGGCGAAAGCCGCGGCATGGGAATCCATCGTGGTCAAGGGCGAGCTCTCCAACGCCCTGCAGGGATCGGCGGTGGCCGGTTTCATGCGCGTGCTGGACCGTTCACTGCTGGAGCCGTACTCCGAAAAGTACTTCGCGGCGGTGCCGGGCATCGTGGCAACCCGGACGCACGCACTCGCCCAGCAGATCGTCGTCGGCCTCTACCCGGCCCTGCTGACTACGCAGGCCACCATTGACCGGACGGACGGATTCCTGGCGTCGCTGCCGGCGGAAAGCGCCGCGCTGCGGCGGATGATGCTGGAGAACCGCGACGGCGTGGCCCGCGCCCTGCGTGCCCGTGCCGCCGACGTGATTACGGACGGCAGCCCGCAGTGAGTCTTGATGAACACCGGTACTCGCTGACGGTCCAGTGGACCGGCAACCTGGGTGACGGCACGTCCTCCTACCGGAGCTACTCCCG
The DNA here is from genome assembly GCA_035475035.1 of Arthrobacter sp. Classification (GTDB taxonomy): domain Bacteria; phylum Actinomycetota; class Actinomycetes; order Actinomycetales; family Micrococcaceae; genus Arthrobacter. The sequence continues at coordinate 3,391 of DATIMT010000095.1, read as the reverse complement.
GGACCATGACGTACTCATTCCGGGCCTGCCGGCCCTGGCGGGCTCGGCGGACCCCACTTTCCACGGCAACCGGGAACGCTACAACCCAGAGCAGCTCCTGCTCGCGGCATTGGCCCAGTGCCACATGCTGTCCTACCTGCACGTGGCCGTGAAGCATGGGGTGGTGGTCACGGACTACCGGGACGAGGCCACCGGGTTGATGCGGCTCAACCGGGACGGCAGCGGCCAGTTCGAGCGTGTGGTCCTGCACCCGCACGTGACGGTGGCCGACGCCGGCCAGACTGAGCTGGCGGAACGCCTCCACCACGAGGCAAACCAGGTCTGCTTCATCGCCCGCAGCGTCAACTTCCCCGTGGAGCACCAGCCCGTGACTGTGGTGGGCTAATCTCCGCCCCGGCTGGGGAGCATGTCCACGAGGCGTCGTTCCGTGGCGGGTGACAGGCCGGCTTTCCTGGGCCGCTCCAGACCGCGGATGCGTTCATCGCCCACGGTGTCCACCACGGTTTCCTGCCAGGGCCGCAGGAGCATTCCTGCGGCCCTGGCGGCACGGTTGCTGCGGGCCATGAAACCATCGTGGCCGGGCGGGAGCCAGAGGGGAAGGGAGTCCGGCCCGGACCAGTAGTTGGCACCCTGCTCCACCAGCCACTCTTCGGCGGCGGTGACAGTGGCGCTGTTGGAGGCGGATGCTTCCTGGCAGGCGCTGATGAGATCCGCGAAGCGCACCGGGTTTCCGCACGCATTGAGGGCTCCGGTGATCCCCTGTTCTGCTGCCAGCAGGATCCAGGCCGCCACGTCCCGGACGTCGATGACCTGGGTGGGGTGATGGGCAATGTCCGGGACCAGCACCGGCGTGGAATTCCGCGCATAGCGCGACGGCCAGTAGCCGTAGCGGTCGGTGGGGTCGCCGGGGCCGCTGATCAGGCCTGCCCGGCAGAGGTGGGCTTTACCGTTGGTGGCATCCAAGGTGGCGTCTTCGATGGCCACCTTGGACTCGCCGTAGTTTTCCGTGGTGGACGGTGTGCCCGGGGGCAGCGCCGGCAGGAGCGCAGCGTCTTCCGCTGCTCCCGGAACGGAGTGGTCGGCATAGGCAGAGCAACTGGAAACGAAGGTCCAATGACCCGCCCTTCCAGCAAGGAAGGCCAGGGCGTCGCGCGCAGGTTCCGGTTCCCGCGCCACCTCGATAACGGCATCCCAGTCACCGGCCAGTCCCGAATATGCGTCCGCTCCCGCTGAACGGTCCGCCCTGGCCCAGGTGGAGCCCTGCGGCGGCTCACCCGTCATTCCCCGCGCCAGGCACGTAACGTCATGCCCCATGGCGACCGCCTGCCCGGCAATTTCTCTGGAGAGGAAGGCTGTTCCGCCCAGGATAAGAATGCGCATTGCCCCACGCTACGGCGCTAGGGTGGAACGAGAACAGAGCAATATCCCAAGGAGCTATTTCCACCTATGGTCCGCGTGTTGTCCCTCCTTCCCCCCGCCACAGCCCAACCCAACGGCGTCAGCCTGCCCGGCATCGTGATCAGCCTCGGCATCGGCGTCGCCGTCTGGCTCGTGGCCACCTTCATCATCTCCCGCATTACCAAGCGGGCGGCGTCGGGAAGCAACTTCTTCAAGAAGGCCCGGTTCAAATGGGTGGCACCGGCCCTGCGTGCCCTTGACCATGAACGGCGCGTGCAGCGCGCGGAGACCATCGGTTCACTGCTGAACAGCATCGTGGGGGTGCTGGTGGTGGTGATCACCGGCATGTACGTCCTGCAGAACCTGGACATCAACATCGCTCCGCTGCTGACCAGCGTGGGCATCCTGGGTGTGGCCATCGGCTTTGGCGCCCAGCAGCTGATCCGCGACTTCCTTGCCGGGATCTTCATTACCATTGAAGACCAGTACGGAATCGGCGACGTCATCGAAACCAGCGAAGTGGTGGGCGTTGTGGAATCCATGGGACTGCGGATCACCCGCGTCCGCTCTGACGACGGCGCCATCTGGTACCTGCGCAACGGTGAAATCCTGCGCGTGGGCAACCGCTCGCAGGGACGTTACGTTCCGATTCACGAGTCCGACGACGGGACCACCGACCAGGGCTCGGCGCACGTTGAGACCAAGAAGACAGACCAGAAAGCCGGGGACTAGCATGTCGCTTCCCATTGAACCGCGGCCCATTCAGCCGCAGCGCCCGCAGCTGATGCAGAACGACCCCTTCAGCAAGCCCGGCTACACCGACAGCTTCTACGACGCGGTGGGCGGGCACGAGACGTTCGTCAAGCTCATTGACGTGTTTTATGACGGCGTGGCCACCGATCAGGTGCTTCGGCCGATGTATCCGGAGGAGGACCTCGCCCCGGCCAAGCGCCGTTTCCTGATGTTCCTTGAGCAGTACTGGGGCGGACCTGCAACCTATGGCGAGGAGCGCGGCCACCCGCGCCTGCGCATGCGGCACATGCCCTTCAAGGTCACGCCGGAGGCCAAGGACCGCTGGCTGTTCCACATGCGTACGGCCGTTGACGCCCTGGAGCTGCCGCCGCTGTACGAGGCAACGCTTTGGGAATACATGGAGCGGGCGGCGCTGTCCATGGTGAACAGCGCGTCCGGGGCCTGACCCGCCGTACGGTTCCCGTTCGGGGGCGGGACGGACATTCGCCCGGCAGCCGCCGCCGTCCGGTCAGACCAGCCAGCGCCACCAGCGTGGCTGCTCCGGTTCCGGCGTCGGTTCCGGCTCCGGCACCTCGCCCAAGGCCAGCGCGGCCTCAACGATATCGTCCGCGGTGAGCGTCATGACGGCCTCACGATCGAGCGCGTCGAGGCTTTGTTGCTCGTCGAGCGACAGCCGCAGCGCCTGGCGGTTGAGCGCCTGCTCGAACAGCGTGCGGGCGAACCGTGCGTTTCCGGAGTCCTCGCCCGCGTGGAGCCCGGTGAGGATGCGGCGCAGCATCTGGTCCGCCCCCGGCTCCAGCGTGTACTCGTACTGCGCCAGCATCTGGTGGAAGATCGTCTGGAGTGCGTCCACCGAGTAGTCGGGGAACGTGATCTCGCGGGCGAAACGGGAGCGCAGTCCGGGGTTCGAGAGCAGGAAGGACTCCATCAGCCGCGGGTACCCGGCCACGATCACGACCAGGCGGTGGCGGTGGTCCTCCATCCGCTTGAGCAGGACCTCGATCGCCTCGGGGCCGAAGTCCATCCGGCCGTCCTCCGGGGCCAGCGCGTAGGCCTCGTCAATGAACAGGACGCCGTCCAGCGCCCGCCGGATCACCCGGTCCGTCTTGATGGCGGTCGCGCCGACGTACTGCCCCACCATGCCCGAACGGTCGACCTCGACCAGGTGGCCTTTCTGCAGCAGACCGACCGCGCGGTACATCTCGGCCAGGAGCCGCGCCACAGTGGTCTTGCCTGTCCC
>DATIMT010000094.1:0-32151 GCA_035475035.1 Arthrobacter sp. | reverse complement strand
GACGGATCTCCTCAGGGTGTGGAGGGGGAACGCTTCCGGCGGCTGGGATCCTTACAGCATCAACATGGCCACACCGCAGATCATCATCGGCGCCCAGACGTTGCACGCCACCGGCTATGCCATGGGCATCCAGAACGACGGCGCCGATGCCGTGGCCGTCACCTACTTCGGTGACGGCGCCACCAGTGAGGGCGATGTCAACGAGGCCATGGTGTTCGCGGCCAGCTTCCAGGCCCCGGTCGTGTTTTTCTGCACCAACAACCACTGGGCCATCTCCGAGCCCGTGCGCCTGCAGTCCCATATCCAGCTCGCTGACCGGGCTTCCGGCTTTGGCATCCCCAGCCTGCGCGTGGACGGCAACGATGTCCTGGCGGTCATGGCCGCCACACGCCTGGGCCTGGACCGGGCGCGCCGGGGCGGCGGGCCCACCTTCATCGAGGCCGTCAGCTACCGCATGGGACCGCACACCACGGCCGATGATCCCACCCGCTACAGGGATGCCAATGAACTGGAGGACTGGGCCGCGAAGGACCCCATCTCCCGGCTGGCCAGCCTCCTGGACCGGAAGGGGCTCCTGACCGCGGAGCTGCAGCAGCAGGTAAAGGACAAGGCCGACGCCGTTGCGTCAGAGATGCGCCGCGGCTGCACCACCATGCCGGAACCCCAGCCCATGGACATCTTCAAGCACGTCTACAGCACGCCCAATTCCTGGCTGGAACGCCAACAGGACCATTACGCCCGTTACCTGGCCTCCTTCGGCGATCCCGCAGGAGCCGCTTCTGAGGAAGGTGCACGCTGATGACCCAGTTAACCTTTGCCCGTGCCATCAATGCCGGGCTGCGGAAGTCGCTGGAAAACGACTCCAAGGTGGTCCTCCTCGGCGAGGATATCGGCGCCCTTGGCGGCGTGTTCCGGGTGACGGACGGCCTGCAAAAAGACTTCGGCACGCACCGGGTGGTGGATACCCCGCTCGCGGAGTCCGCCATCGTGGGCACCGCCGTGGGCCTGGCGTACCGGGGCTACCGGCCCGTGGTGGAAATCCAGTTCGACGGGTTCATCTACCCGGCCTTCGACCAGATCGTCAGCCAGGTGGCAAAGCTCCACTACCGCACCCGCGGAGCCGTCAAAATGCCCATCACCATCCGGGTCCCGTTCGGCGGCGGCATCGGCTCACCGGAACACCACTCCGAGTCCCCGGAAGCCTACTTCACCCACACGTCGGGTCTGCGGGTGGTGACCGTCGCCAACCCACAGGACGCATACACGGTGATCCAGCAGGCCATTGCCTGTGACGACCCCGTCCTGTATTTCGAACCCAAGCGCCGCTACCACGACAAAGGCGAAGTGGACGAGTCCACAGACCCGGGTTCCGCACTGCCCATGGACAAGGCCCGGGTCCTGACCGACGGCGGCGATGTCACCCTGGTGGCCTACGGCCCCCTGGTGAAGACTGCCCTGGATGCCGCCTCTGCCGCGGCCGACGAGGGCATCTCCATAGAAGTCATCGACCTGCGCTCGCTGGCGCCCGTGGATTACGAGCCCGTGGTGGCGTCGGTGCGGAAGACCGGACGGCTGGTGGTCACGCACGAGGCCGGACAGTCCGGCGGGCTGGGCGCCGAGGTGGCAGCCAGCATCACCGAACGGTGCTTCTACCACCTTGAGGCGGCACCCGTCCGGGTGACCGGGTTCGACATTCCCTACCCGTACTCCAAGCTGGAAATGCACCACCTGCCGGGCCTGGACCGCATCCTGGACGGCGTGGACCGCGCCCTGGGCCGCCACAATTCCCTGAGCGGGCTGGAAGGATGAGCGCCACCATGATCAAGGAATTCCGCCTCCCCGACCTGGGCGAGGGGCTCACAGAGTCTGAAATCCTCAGCTGGAAAGTGGACGTTGGCGACACCGTCAGCCTGAACCAGGTCATCGCCGAAGTCGAAACCGCCAAGGCAGTGGTGGAGCTTCCGTCGCCGTTCGCGGGGGTGATCAAGGAACTCCACGAACAACCCGGCTCCGTCGTGGAGGTGGGAAAGCCGATCGTCTCCTTCGAGGTAGCGGACGACGCCGGCGCCTCACCTTCAGCAGCACCCGGCACCTTTGCTGCCGGGGCGGGGGCGCGGGTTGGGGGAGCACCGAACGCCGTGGAAGTGCCGAAAAGGGAACCGAACCTGGTGGGGTACGGCGCCGTCGTCGAAGCTTCCGGGCGGCCAACGCGCCGGGCACGGAACTTCGCCGGAGCCCCGGCGGTTGAGCGGGCCGGAACGAAAGCTTCGGTGGTTGAGCCTGTCGAAACTGAGCCTGTCCAAGCCAGGCCCGTCGAGGCCAAGCCTGCCGAGCGGCCCCGCTCCACCCCTCCCGTCCGCAAGATGGCCAAAGACCTGGGTGTGGACCTGGCGCAGGTCACCGGCACAGGTCCCGGCGGGCTGATTACGCGGGAAGACGTCCAGGACTTTGCCGGCCATGGGGGAGAACCTGCCACACCAACAGCTGTGCCGGTGTCTATGTCCGGTGGGGGCCGGCCAGGGGAGCGGGAGACCCGGACCGCCATCAAGGGCGTGCGCAAACACACTGCGGCGGCGATGGTGCGGAGCGCCTTTACCGCGCCGCATGCTACGGAATTCCTCACCGTGGATGTCACGCCCAGCCTTGAGCTGCTGGCCAAACTCAGGAACAGCAGGGAATTCGCCGGCATCAAGCTCACCCCGTTGACGCTCACCGCCAAAGCCCTCCTCGTCGCCCTGCGGCGGAACCCGGCACTGAATTCCCGCTGGGATGAGGAGAACCAGGAAATCGTCACCTTCAACTACGTGAACCTGGGCATCGCCGCCGCCACGCCAAGGGGACTCACCGTTCCCAATATCAAGGACGCGGACGCCCTGCCGCTCCCGCAGCTTGCCCAGGCGCTGACGGGGCTCGCCGAAACCGCACGCGCAGGCAAGACCGCACCCGCCGACCTTTCCGGCGGCACCATCTCCATTACCAACATCGGCGTTTTCGGCATCGACGCCGGTACTCCCATCCTCAATCCGGGGGAAGCAGCCATCCTTGGCCTGGGCGCAGTGCGTACCATGCCCTGGGAGTACAGGGGTGAGGTGGCCCTGCGGCAGGTCCTCACGCTGAGTCTGTCCTTCGACCACCGCTTGGTGGACGGGGAGCAGGGCTCCCGGTTCCTTGCCGACGTCGGAGCCATCCTGGCCGAACCGGGAATGGTGCTCACCATGATCTAAAGGAAGGCCTAAACGCCCCCTGCGCTCTCGACCGTCAGAGCCGCGAGAGCCATCCGTTCGAGCAGGGGGCGGGCCATTCCGGCCGCCATCCGCCTGCCATGACTGCGGACGGAGTGCGGCGTGGAATTGATGAGGCCGAAGGTTGCGTGGGCGCGCATCCGCAGCTCAGCGGCGTCAATCCCGGGGTGGACCTTGGCCAGGACCTCCACCCACACCTCCACGTACCTGCGCTGGAGGGTGCGCACCGCTGACTGGTCCTGCTCGGACAGGTTGCTGAAGTCCCGGTCCTGCACCCGGATCACGTCGGGCTTTCCGAGCGCGAAATCCACCTGGAACTCCACCAGCTTCCGCAGTGCGGCCAGGGGATCGGAGGTGCTCTCCAGCACCTGGCGGCCGCCGTCCAGCAGTTCCCGGCTCACGGTGACCAGGAGATCGGCCAGGACGGCCTGCTTGCCGGGAAAGTGGCGGTAAACCGCGGGCCCGCTGACGCCTGCCGCTGCGCCAAGGTCCTCCAGGGAAACGCGGTTGAAGCCGTTCATGGCGAACAGTGAGGCCGCAGCGGACAGCAAAGCCAGCCGCCGGTTCTCCTTGGCCTTGCCGCGCTGGGTTGTCGGCACGGGCTGGGCAGCATTGCCTGGCTCGACCATACTGCCGGGCTGGCCAGCATTGCTTGGCTGCGCCGTACCACCGAATGGGGTTCCCGTGCTGCGCACTTTTCCTCCTAGGACCAACGCAGATTCTAGCAACGCGGCCATGTGTTGGACATCACAGTTAATCGAGACTAACCTGAATTTCAGTTATTAGTCACTAACCGAGTTGGCGCAAAGGCCGGCTCGGCCCATGCAAGGACGGATCGTCGATGGAGACCCTGGCCACCCGGCTTGACCCAGCAAGCGAGTCCTTCCGCGCCAACCGGGAAGCGCAGTTGTCGCTCGCCGGGGATTTGCGGAAGAGGCTGGCGGATGCCGCCCTGGGCGGGCCGCAGAAATCGCGGGACCGGCACGTGGCCCGGGGCAAGCTGCTGCCGCGGGACCGGATCGACCAGCTTCTGGATGACGGCAGTCCGTTCCTGGAGATCGCACCGCTGGCCGCCAACGGTATGTACAGCGATGAGGCGCCCGGCGCCGGAGTCATCGCCGGCATTGGCCTGGTGCACGGCCGGCAGGTCCTGGTCATTTCCAACGACGCCACCGTCAAAGGTGGCACCTACTACCCCATGACCGTGAAGAAGCACCTCCGCGCCCAGGAGATCGCCTTGGAAAACGGCTTGCCGTGCGTCTATTTGGTGGATTCGGGCGGGGCCTTCCTGCCCAAACAGGACGAAGTCTTTCCGGACCGGGACCACTTCGGCCGGATCTTCTATAACCAGGCACGACTTTCGGCTGCCAAAATTCCGCAGATTGCCGCCGTCATGGGCTCCTGCACAGCCGGCGGCGCCTACGTCCCCGCCATGAGTGACGAGACCGTCATCGTCCGGAACCAGGGCACCATCTTCCTGGGTGGGCCGCCGCTGGTGAAGGCAGCCATCGGGGAGATCGTCACCGCCGAGGAACTGGGCGGCGGTGACGTGCACTCGCGGGTCTCCGGCGTGACGGACCACCTGGCCGAAAACGATGAACATGCCCTGCAGATCATTAGGGACATCGTCTCCACGCTGCCGCCTCCCGCCTCGCCTTCCTGGCCGGTGGAACCCGCCGTCGAACCCGCCGTGGACCCCGAAGGGCTCTATGGTGCGGTGCCCACGGACGTCAACGCGCCCTACGACGTCCACGAGGTGATTGCCCGACTGGTGGACGGCAGCCGGTTCCATGAGTTCAAGAAGGACTACGGCACCACCCTGGTCACGGGATTCGCCCGGATCCATGGGCACCCGGTGGGGATTGTGGCCAACAACGGCGTGCTGTTCAGCGAGTCCTCACTCAAGGGCGCACACTTTATTGAACTGTGTGACCAGCGCGGCATCCCGCTGGTGTTCCTGCAGAACATCTCCGGCTTCATGGTGGGCCGCGATGCTGAGCAGGGCGGCATCGCCAAGAACGGGGCCAAAATGGTGACTGCCGTTGCCACCGCCCGCGTCCCCAAGCTGACGGTGGTGATCGGCGGCTCCTTTGGCGCCGGCAACTACTCCATGTGCGGCCGCGCCTACTCGCCGAGGTTCCTCTGGATGTGGCCTGCCGCCCGTATCTCGGTGATGGGCGGCAACCAGGCTGCCAGCGTCCTCGCCACCGTGAAGCGGGACCAGTACGAAGCAGAGGGCCAGGAATGGCCTGCTGACGACGAGGAAGCCTTCAAGGCACCCATCCGTCGGCAATACGAGGACCAGGGCAGCCCCTACTATTCCACCGCGCGGTTGTGGGACGACGCCGTCATCGATCCCGGCGATACCCGCACCGTCCTGGGCCTGGCGCTCGACGTCATCTCCCGCACCCCCTTGCCGGAGACCTCCTTCGGCCTCTTCCGGATGTGAGCCAGCAATGACATTAGAGACCAACACTGCTGTGCCGCACGCCACGGGCCCGGCCGTCCAGGAGTCCGCCACCGGGACGGCGGATGGCAAGCCCCTCTTCGGTACCGTTCTGGTGGCCAACCGCGGTGAAATCGCCTGCCGGGTCATCCGGACACTGCGCCACCTGGGAATCCGTTCGGTCGCCGTCTACAGCGATGCCGACGCCGGCGCCCGCCACGTGCGCGAAGCCGACGTTTCCGTGCGCATCGGCCCTGCCCCGGCTGCCGAAAGCTACCTCAACATCGATGCCGTTATTGAGGCCTGCCGGCAGTCGGGCGCCGAAGCCGTCCACCCGGGCTATGGCTTCCTGAGTGAGAATGTGGACTTCGCCCGCGCCCTGGAGAAGGCCGGCATCACGTTCATCGGCCCCGGCGTGGAAGCGCTGAACGTCATGGGCGATAAGATCCGCGCCAAGAACCACGTGGCAGGGTTCGGCGTGCCCGTGGTCCCCGGCGTCGCCAAGCCCGGCATGACGGACAGTGAACTGATGGAGGCTGCCGGCGCCGTCGGCTTTCCGTTGCTCATCAAGCCGTCCGCGGGCGGTGGCGGCAAGGGCATGCATGCCGTCGAAAAACCGGCGGACCTGCCGGCCGCCCTGGCCACGGCGCGGCGCGTGGCGGCTGCGGCGTTCGGCGACGACACCCTGTTTTTGGAGCGTTTGGTCACCACTCCACGGCACATCGAGGTCCAGGTGCTGGCCGACGGCCACGGCAACGTCATCCATTTGGGGGAGCGCGAGTGTTCCCTGCAGCGGCGGCACCAGAAAGTGATCGAGGAAGCCCCGTCGCCCCTGCTCGAAAGCCTTCCCAACGGCCCGGACATCCGCACCCGGATCGGCGAGGCGGCCTGCAATGCGGCGCGCAGCGTGAACTACACCGGGGCGGGAACGGTGGAGTTCCTGGTCTCCGACGACGCACCGGACGAGTTCTTCTTCATGGAGATGAACACCCGGCTGCAGGTGGAGCACCCAGTCACCGAAATGGTCACCGGCATGGACCTGGTGGAATGGCAGGTGCGGATCGCCGCCGGTGCCGCGCTGACCGTCCGGCAGGCCGACGTCGAACTCTCCGGGCACGCGGTGGAGGCGCGGGTCTACGCCGAGGTGCCGGAGAAGAACTTTTTGCCATCCACGGGGACGGTTCTCCTGCTGGACGAGCTGCCGGGCGGGACCCAGGGCCGGGTCCGGGTGGACTCCTCCCTGGTGGAAGGGCTGGAGCTATCGGCACACTACGATCCCATGATCTCCAAGGTGATCGCCTGGGCGGAGGACCGCACCGCTGCCCTGGCTGCCCTTGATGACGCGCTCGCGGGATATATCGCGCTGGGCATCGACACCAACGTCGAGTACCTCCGGCTCCTGCTCAACGACCCCGACGTCCAGGCAGGGCATTTGGATACAGGACTGATTGAACGGAAGCTGCCCGGGCTGGAATTCGGGCGCGCCGGAGAGCCCGAGCTGGTGGCTGCAGCGCTCTACGCGCTCTCCCTGGACGCGCAGAACAACCCTGCCCCGGAGAACGGTCCCTGGCAGGGCAGGAACGGCTGGCGCCTTGGTACGCCGGCGCCGCGCCGCGTCAGCCTGGGAACGGCCGACGGCGGCGTGGTGACCGTGCAAGTGAGCGGCAGTTTCAGTGGGGGAGACAAGGCCGTGGTAGCCGTGGACGGCGGTCCACGCCGGAGTGCGGCGCTGCAGTGGTCCAGCCGGCACAGCATCGAACTCGATCTCGACGGCCAACACCATACCTTTCGGCTTGCCCCGGCCTATTCAGGCCCGGCAAAGCCAACGTGGGACAACCCACTGCCCGGCGGCCCCGCCCAACTCTTCCTGGGCCACGATGGCTGGTCCTGCCGGCTCGAGGTCCTGACCCGGGAGGCGCGGCTGGAACGGGTGCTGGCAGCCGTCCAGCGGCAGGAAGGGGTGACCGACCCCGAGGTGCGCTCGCCGATGCCAGGCACCGTGGTGGCCGTTGCGGTCGCCGACGGGGACGCCGTCCAGGCCGGGGAGGTCCTGGTGTCCGTGGAAGCCATGAAGATGGAGCACCACCTGGTGGCTCCGCTGGCCGGGACCGTGCACCTGACCGCCCGCACAGGGGACCTGGTGAAGGCCGACCAGGTGCTGGCCACCGTCCACCCTGAATCCACTGACACAGCTGTAAACGACGGCAAAGGAGCCTGACCATGACCGGTTTCGAACTCTCCGAGGAATACCAGGACCTCAGCGACACCGTGCGTGACTTCGCGGATAACGTGGTGGCCCCGGTGTCCGCCAAGCACGACGAAGAGCACAGCTTCCCCTATGAGGTGGTGAAGCAGATGGCCGGGATGGGCCTGTTCGGGCTGCCGTTCCCCGAAGAGTTCGGCGGCATGGGCGGTGACTACTTCGCCCTGGCGCTGGCCTTGGAGCAGCTCGGCCGGGTGGACCAGTCCGTGGCCATCACCCTCGAAGCCGGCGTGTCCCTGGGCGCCATGCCCGTCTACCGCTTCGGCACCGACGCGCAGAAGCAGGAGTGGCTGCCGATGCTTGCCTCCGGCCAGGCGCTCGCCGGGTTCGGGCTCACCGAGCCCGAGGCCGGTTCCGACGCCGGCGGCACCAAGACCCATGCCAGGCGCGTGGACGGCAGCTGGGTGATCAACGGCAACAAGGAGTTCATCACCAACTCCGGAACGGACATCACCCGGCTGGTCACCGTCACCGCCGTTACCGGGCAAAAGGAACGCGAAGACGGCACCGTCAAGAAGGACATCTCCACCATCCTGGTGCCCACCGACACCCCCGGTTTCAAGGCGGAAAAACCTTACAACAAGGTGGGCTGGAACGCCTCGGACACCCACCCGCTGACCCTGAAGGACGTCCGGGTCCCGGAGGAAAACCTGCTGGGAGAGGAGGGTCGCGGCTACGCAAATTTCCTGTCCATCCTGGACGAGGGCAGGATCGCCATCGCAGCCCTGGCCACCGGTGCCGCCCAGGGCTGCGTGGACCTGTCGGTCAAGTACGCCCGCGAGCGCCGCGCCTTCGGCCACGAAATCGGCAAGTACCAGGCGATTTCCTTCAAGATCGCCCGGATGGAAGCGCGCGCCCACACGGCCCGCCTGGCGTACTACGACGCGGCCGCCCGCATGCTTGCCGGGAAGCCGTTCAAGACCCAGGCGGCCATCGCTAAGATGGTCGCAGGCGAGGCTGCCATGGACAACGCGCGGGATGCCACCCAGGTATTCGGCGGCTATGGCTTCATCAACGAGTTCACCGTGGCGCGCCACTACCGCGACTCCAAGATCCTTGAAGTGGGGGAGGGCACCACGGAGGTCCAGCTGATGCTGATCGCCCGCGAACTGGGTCTTTAGGCCCGGGACTGTAGCCGGCCTGAAAGGATCAATGATGATTGACAAGGTTGTTGCCAGCGCTGACGAAGCGGTTGCGGACATCCCGGACGGCGCCTCCCTGGCTGTAGGTGGATTCGGCCTCTGCGGAATCCCGGTGGCCCTGATCGACGCGCTGCACAGGGCCGGCACCTCCGGGCTGGAGACCGTCAGCAACAACTGCGGCGTGGACGACTGGGGGCTTGGCATCCTGCTGCGCGACGGGCGCATCCGCCGCACCATCAGCTCGTATGTGGGCGAGAACAAGGAATTCGCCCGCCAGTACCTGGCCGGTGAGCTCGAAGTGGTGCTCACCCCGCAGGGGACGCTGGCTGAAAAGCTGCGGGCCGGCGGCGCCGGCATTCCGGCCTTCTACACCAAGGCAGGGGTGGGCACGCAGGTGTCCGACGGCGGCCTGCCGCAGAAGTACGACGCGCACGGTGGCATTGCGGTTGCCTCCCCACCGAAGGAAGTGCGGTCCTTTGGGGGAGTGGACTATGTCCTGGAAGAGTCACTCACACCTGACTTTGGACTGGTGCACGCCTGGAAGGGCGACCGGCACGGCAACCTGGTCTTCCATGCCACGGCAATGAACTTCAACCCGTTGTGTGCCATGGCCGGAAGGGTCACCATTGCCGAGGTGGAGGAACTCGTGGAGCCCGGCGAGCTCGACCCCGAACACATCCATACCCCCGGCATCTTCGTCCAGCGCGTTGTCCTCGCGCGGAACGGGGAGAAGCGGATCGAAAAGCGGACCGTTGCCCTCACGGCTCCACCCAGCGGAGGACAGACAGCCGGCAGTCACCAGCAGGCAGGAGCATGACCATGGATGCCAGGAGCGCGGATCCCAACAGCCCCGAGGCCCCGCGGCCGGAAGCCGTCCGCCCGGAGTACCGGCGCGCCGGTTCCCAGCAGCATTCCGGGCCCGGTGACGCGACATCCGCCGCCGAAACGAAGGGTTGGACGCGCAACGAACTCGCCGCCCGGGTGGCCCGTGAGCTTCGCAACGGCCAGTACGTGAACCTTGGGATCGGGATGCCCACCCTGATCCCCAACTACATCCCCGCGGGGGTGGAAGTGGTGCTGCACTCGGAAAACGGGATCCTCGGCGTCGGCCCCTACCCTGCTGAAGACGCGGTGGATCCGGACCTGATCAATGCCGGCAAGGAAACCGTGACGGTCAACAGGGGCGCCGCGTTCTTCGACTCCGCAACATCCTTTGGCATGATCCGCGGCGGACACGTGGACCTTGCCGTCCTGGGCGCCATGGAGGTGGCCGTCAACGGTGACCTGGCCAACTGGATGGTCCCGGGGAAGATGGTCAAGGGCATGGGCGGGGCCATGGACCTGGTGTTCGGCGCCAAACGGGTGATCGTGATGATGGAGCACGTGGACCGCAACGGCAATCCGAAGATCGTCAGGCAGTGCTCGCTGCCGTTGACCGGCAAGGGCTGCGTGGACCGGATCATCACGGACCTGGCCGTCATCGACGTCGTAAAGGACGATGGTGCCCCACGCCTGGTGCTGCGCGAGCTGGCTCCCAACGTCTCCATCGAGGACGTGGTGGCGGCTACCGGCGCGGACCTCTTTGAGGAAGACCGGGAACTCACCGTATGACTTCGGGCAGCAGGCAGGATGGCGGGCAGGCCGCCGGGAACGTGGACGGTGCAGCGCCGCGCGTCATCGAACAGCGCGGCCTGTACTTCGACGAGCTGGAGGAAGGCGTGGTGTACGCCCACCGCCCGGGACGCACCGTGACCGAAACCGATAACGTCCTCTTCACCACGCTCACCATGAACACCCAGGCGCTGCACCTTGACGCGGCCTGGAGCGCCGGGCAGCCCTTCGGCCAGCGGCTGATGAACTCGATGTTCACCCTTGCCACCATGGTGGGCCAGTCCGTCACCCAGCTCACCCAGGGAACCATCATCGCCCAGCTGGGCCTGACGGACGTCTCCTTCCCGCACCCGCTGTACCACGGGGACACGCTCTACACGGAGACCGTCATCACCGGCAGGCGGCTGTCGTCCTCACGCCCCGGACAGGGCATCGTCACCATGGAGCACACCGGCCGCAACCAGGACGGCGCGGTGGTGGCCCGGGCCACGCGCAGCTGCCTGATGTGGACCCGCGACGCCCATAGTAAGGCGCAGGACGCCGGACAGGAGACAATGCCGGTATGACTTTCGTGATGGGACCCGCGCTGCTGTTCTGCCCTGCCGACCGGCCGGAGCGCTACCAAAAAGCCGCCGCCCGGGCCGACGCTGTGATCCTGGACCTTGAAGACGCGGTGGCGCCGGCGGACAAGCAGCGCGCCCGCGGGGCCATTCTCGCCCAGTTGGGAACTACCGGCATTGAACCGGAACTTGAACCCAGCTGCACCATTGTCAGGGTCAACCCCGTCGGTACCCAAGATTTCGAGAAGGACCTGCACTGCCTGGCCCATACGCCCTACCGCACCGTGATGCTGGCCAAGGCGGAATCGGCCGAACAGCTCAAGGCGCTGGAGGGTTACCAGGTGATCGCGCTGTGTGAAACGGCCCTTGGCGTGCTCAACGCCCCGGCCATCGCCGCCGCCCCCAACGTGGTGGGCCTGATGTGGGGGGCAGAAGACCTGCTGGCCACCCTGGGGGGCACGTCCAGCAGGAAGGACGACGGCGGCTACCGGGCCGTGGCGCTGCACGCCCGTTCCTCGGTACTGCTGGCCGCGCGCGCGTACGGCAAGGAAGCGGTGGATGCCGTCTACACCAACATCCCCGACCTCGACGGTCTCGCGGCCGAAGCAGCTGACGCCGTCGCCTCCGGCTTCAGCTCCAAAGCCTGCATCCATCCCAGCCAGGCCGCCGTGGTCCGCAAGGCCTACGCTCCTACGGAGGACGAGGTGGCGGCCGCTCAAGCGCTGCTGGATGCTGCAGCGTCAGCTGGATCGGGAGTGTTCCAGTACCAGGGAAAAATGATCGACGGACCCATCCTGAAGCACGCCCAGGAGATCATCCGCAGGGCCGCCACGGACGCATAGCTGGACGTTCAGCCACCGTTGCCGTTCCTTTAACGTTGCTGCCCCTGCGAGCGCCGCAGGGACGTGGGCGGGATGGGCTCGTACAGCAGCGTCCGCACCCAGCGGTTCCCTGTCTCCCGGAACTCCTTCCGGCTGGCGAAGCGGTAATGGAAGTTGCGGACGCGCACCCAGCGGGGCGGGGCGCCGTCGAACGGGTCATGGCGGAGCAGCCGCAGGATCTGGCGGTCCGCCGCCAGCAGCTTTGCCAGGAATGCATAGAACCATTCCTCGTGCACGCTCCGCAGCGGCAGGAACCACATCAGCCAGTCCAGCCGCAGGTGGTACGGCGCCCACTGCCGCGGGATCCGCCGCACGTCACCGGGCTTTCCCTTGAACCCGTACTCGCGCCAGTCCGAGTTCTCGTCAGGGTCTTCGTCCAGCGTGCCTTCCACCACAACCTCGATGCGCTGCTTGGTCACGCTGCCGAATGCACCGTAGGTGTTGACCAGCTGCCACCGGTTGAAGCTGGCGTTCATCAGCTGCCGGCGGGAGAAGAGGTTGCGCAGCGGCCAATAGCTCAGGACCAGCAGCAGGAGGGATGCTGCCAGCGTGATGGCAAGCCACCAGGCCGGGGTCTCCTGCCGGCCGCCCGTGGCCGCGTCCCAGTCCGCCGGGATTGCCGGTATGACGGCGTGCGCCACGGGATCGCTGACGGCCGCGAACGCCAGCACGATCGCCATCCAGTTCAGCCAGGCGAAATTGCCGCTGGCCACCAGCCACAGCTGGGTGACGACCACGACGCCGGCTGCGATACCGGCCACGGGCTGCGGGGCGAAGAGCAGGAACGGCACCACCAGTTGGGCGATATGGTTGCCCACCACTTCGATCCGGTGCAGCGGCTTGGGCAGGAGGTGCGCCTGCCGGCTGAGGGGCCCTGGCATGGGCTGGGTCTCGTGGTGGTAGTACAGCGCTGTCAGGTCCCGCCACTCCCGGCCTCCGCGGATCTTGATCATTCCCGCCCCGAATTCCAGCCGGAACACCAGCCACACGGTCAGGATCAGGATGGCCCGGGGCGGCTCCGTCTGGTTTGAACCCAGGAACGCCACGGTAAAGCCCGCCTCCAGGAGCAGCATTTCCCAGCCGAACCCGTAAAACGTCTGGCCCACATTCACGATGGACATGTACAGCAGCCACAAGGCCAGGAACGCAATCAGCGGAACCCAGGGCGGGCCGGCCTGCGGAATCCCGGCCACGAGCAGCGCAGAGACCACCAGGCCGATGGCGCAGACGCCACGCAGCAGCCGGTCCGAGTATCGCCAGCGGAACAGCGTGGGCCGGCGCAAACGGCTGAACGCGCCAAGGTACTCCGGCACCGGGAGAAGGCCGCGCTCGCCGAGCAGGGCGGGGAACTGGTTCAGCGTGGACAGGAACGCAACGAAAAACAGTGCCGCGACACCCCGTTGCAGCACCTGCCGGGCGAATTGGTACTCCGGCGCATCAAACCACGTGAGCCAGTCCACGCAATCCACGTTACGCCCGGTCAGGCGGGGGTCAAGGTGCAGCAGCAGGCCAGTGGCAGCACGTCCCCGGCGGGAGGGTGCGGGATACTTAACCAATGCAGCCACGCAGAATCGTCCTCCTCGGATCCACCGGTTCCATCGGCACCCAGGCGATTGACGTCGTCGACGGCGCCCCGCACCTGTTCGAGGTGGTGGCGCTGAGCGCCGGCGGCGGCAACCTGGAACTCCTGGCACGGCAGGCTGTCCATACCGGCGCGGCGGCCATAGGGATCGCCGCCGGAGACCCCGGCCGGCTGGAAGCGCTGATCCGCGAAGCCGCCGCAGCGGCAGGCCGGCCAGGCTACCGGCCGGAGATCGTGGCCGGCCCGGACGCCTCCACCCGGATCGCGGCCGTGGAGGCGGATGTGGTGCTCAACGGCATCACCGGTTCCATCGGCCTGGCACCCACGCTGGCGGCCCTTACGTCCGGAGCCACCCTGGCCCTGGCGAACAAGGAGTCCCTGATCGTGGGCGGAAGCCTGGTGAAGGCCGCGGCCCGCGAAGGCCAGATCGTGCCCGTGGACTCGGAACACTCCGCGATTGCGCAATGCCTGCGCTCCGGCGCTGCCGCCGAAGTGGACAAGCTCATCCTCACCGCCTCGGGCGGGCCGTTCCGGGGCAGGAGCCGGGAGGAACTCCACGGCGTCACCCCGCAGGAAGCGCTGGCCCACCCCACCTGGGACATGGGCATGATGGTCACCACCAATTCCGCCACCCTGGTGAACAAGGGTCTCGAACTCATCGAGGCCCATCTGTTGTTCGATATCCCGCTGGACCGGATCGAGGTCGTAGTGCATCCCCAGTCCATCGTCCATTCGATGGTCCAGTTCGTTGACGGCTCCACCATTGCCCAGGCGTCGCCGCCGGACATGCGGCTGCCCATCGCCCTCGGGCTCGGCTGGCCGGACCGCGTGCCCAAAGCCGCCAGCCCCTGCGACTGGACGCAGGCCGCCACCTGGACCTTCGAGCCGCTGGACGGCAAGGCGTTCCCCGCCGTCGGCCTTGCCAAGGACGCCGCGAAGCAGGGGAGCACGTTCCCTGCGGTGTTCAATGCCGCCAACGAGGAGGCAGTCACGGCGTTCCATGCAGGCCGGATCCGCTTCACCGACATTGTCGATACCGTGGAGAGCGTGCTCAGCGAACACTCAGGTTCCTCCCGGCTGACGGTGGAATCTGTGCTGGATGCTGAAAGGTGGGCACGTGCCCGCGCCCACGAACGTTTAGCAGTCAGCAGTCTCTAGGAAGCAGCAGCACCTCCATGACCCCTGTCCTACTTTTCATCCTCGGCGTCGTCTTTGTCGCGCTGGGCATCGCTGTATCCATTGCGCTCCACGAGGTGGGGCACCTGGTGCCGGCCAAGCTCTTCAAGGTCCGCGTCACCAAGTACATGATCGGTTTCGGGCCCACGCTGTGGTCGCGCCGGAAAGGCGAAACCGAATACGGCGTGAAAGCCGTACCGTTGGGCGGCTACGTCTCCATGATCGGCATGTACCCGCCTAACAAGGAGGACGGATCGGTCCGCCCCTCCAGCACCGGAATGTTCCAGACCCTTGCCACCGAGGCCCGCTCCATGGCTCATGAGGAAGTGGGACCCGGCGACGAAAACCGGGTGTTCTACCGCCTGCCGGTCTGGAAAAAGGTGATCGTCATGCTGGGCGGGCCGGCCATGAACATGATTCTTGGCGTGCTGCTCACCGCCGTGCTGCTGATGGGGTTCGGCGTTGCTACAGCCACCACCACCATTTCGGATGTTTCCAAATGCCAGGTGGCAGCGGGACAAACCGTCGATCCCGACTCCACTGACTGCCAGCTGACGCCGGCGGCCGCGGCCGGGTTGAAGCCAAACGACACCATCACTTCCTTCGACGGCAAGCCCGTCACGCGTTGGGACCAGCTGACGGAGTGGATCCGCGCCTCCGCCGGCAAGGAAGTGGCCATCACCGTGCAGCGGGACGGCAATCCGGTGTCCACCACCGTAACCCCCGTCCTGTCAGCCCGGCCGGTGATGGGAGCCGACGGGCGGCAGGCCACCGACGCCGCTGGCAATCTCCAGTACCAGGACGTCGGATTCCTTGGCATCGGCGCGCAAACCGCGCTGGTGTCCCAGCCGGCGTCGTCCGTCCTGCCCATGGCGGGGGAGAATATCCGCCAGGTAGCCGGCGTTGTCTTCAACCTGCCGGCCCGCGTGGTGGGTGTTGCCAAGGCTGCCTTCAGTGAAGAGCCCCGCGATCCCAACGGCCCCATCAGCGTGGTGGGCGTCGGCAGGGTCGCGGGCGAGGTGGCCGCCATGGAGGCCGTACCGCTGCAGTCGCGCGTGGCTACACTCGTTGGCCTGCTGGCCGGGCTGAACTTCGCGCTTGCGGTGTTCAACCTGATCCCGCTCCTGCCGCTTGACGGGGGCCATGTTGCCGGTGCCCTGTATGAGGGCGCACGGCGCCGGGTGGCAAAGCTGCGCGGACGGCCGGACCCGGGAGCCTTTGACATCGCCAAACTGCTTCCGGTCACCTACGTTGTTGCAGCGCTGTTGATGGGCATGAGCGTGCTGTTGATCTACGCGGACATCGTCAAGCCGGTCAATCTCTTCGGCTAGCCATCCACTCATAGTTGATCCTTAGAAATCAGCCACATCTGATTGATAATTATGAATCAACCATCTATGGTTGAGGCATGTTCGTCATGACCATTGACCAGCGCGGCAGCACCGGTGACCAGGACCGGGTTCCTGCTTTGCTCACACAGGTGGCGCACCTGGAACTCCCCGGGGCGGACACCCCTGTTTTCGATCGTTCCGTCGGGGATGAGGTCCAGGGGGTGGTGCGGGACCCTTCCGCTGTGGTGGAGATAGCCCTGCAGGCGCTCCGCGATGGACGCTGGTATGTGGGGATCGGCGTCGGAACCGTGGCGCTGCCGGCGAACGCCAGCCCGCGGGAAGGGACCGGGACCGCTTTTGTTGCCGCCCGAAAAGCCGTTGAGCTTGCCAAGGCTGCCGGTTCCCAGGTGCCGTTGTCAGTGGTGCCCGGCATCATGGCAGGGGAAGCGGGCAGGGGAATTCCTGCGTGGGAGGGGGTGCAGGCGTGCGCCAATGCGGAGGCGGTGCTCCGGCTGCTCGGCCGGCTTGTCCAGGACCGCACAGCGGCCCAGTGGCGGGTGGTGGATGCCCTGCGCCGGATGGGTGCAGGTGGCCACGGCCCGGGCCGGCATGGGAGCCAGAAGCAGGTGGCCCTCGAACTTGGAATCTCGGAGCAGTCGGTGAGCCGCACCGTGTTGCGGTCCGGCTGGGCGGAAGAATGGGCCGCCAGGCCGGCGGCTTCCATGCTCCTTGGATTTGCCGACTCCCAGATTGCCCGGTTGCGCCAGGACGCCCAGGAGTCCAGGGATCTCCAGGCGCCTGAGGAGCCGGTTGACCTGAACGACGACGACCCTAATGAAGACGACCCGACTGAAGGAGACAGGTGACGGCATTTTGGGTGGCAGTGGCGCTGGTGGTGGCGGGCTTCGCCGGCTGGCCGGTCACCGCGCTGGTGTTCAGGCTCGCCCGGACCATCGATGACAAGGCGGACGCTGCCAAGGCTGCGGAGGAAACCCGCAGGTTGGAACAGGACCCTTCAGCTGACGTCACCGTGGACAATCCTTCGGTTACCGGCGCAGCCAGCCAGGCGGTGGACGGTGAGCTGACCGCCACTCCCGGCCAGCCGGCGTCGGACGGGCCCGCTGCAGGACAGGCCCTGCCCAGCCAGCGCATCCTGCGCGGCGGAGCCATCATCGGTGTCCTGGAGCGGCTGGGGGTGTGCCTCGCCATCCTTGCCGGCCAGCCCGTGGCCATCGCCTACATCGTCGCCATCAAGGGCCTCGGCAGGTTCGCCGAGTTGAAGGAGACGCCGGTGGCTGCTGAGCGGTTCATCATCGGGACCCTCACTTCCATGCTCTGGGCGGCCGGCACCGCTGCCGCGGTGAGGGTGATCTTCCTGCAGTGAGATCCCTTTTCCTGCGCCGGGGCTCATTTCCCCAATGGGGGATCAGTACGGTACCAAGCCGGCCATGGCGATAGGGTAGCGGTATGACAGTTTTTGCCGTTGAGTACGTTTATGCCGCCAACTCCACCGAACCCCGCAATGAGGCCCGGCCGGCGCACCGCGAATGGCTCGGGGGCCTGGCGGAGGACGGTGTCCTCCTTGCCAGTGGCCCCTACGGGGATGGCGCGGGCGCCCTGTTGATCTTCAAGGCAACGGATGAAGCCGCCCTCAACTCGATCCTCAAGCAGGACCCGTTCGCCGCAGCCGGAGTCATTGCCGGAACCCGCATCACCGAATGGTCTCCGATTATCGGCGTGCTCGCCGGACTCGCCGCGTAGCCGCTTCAATACCCGTTCAACCCAAGGAGTCCACGTGACCTCGGTCAGCCTGGGAATGCCGTCAGCACCACCGCCCGTCCTTGCCCCCCGCCGCAAGACGCGCCAGATCAAAGTCGGCTCGGTGGGCGTCGGATCTGATTTCCCCATCAGCGTGCAGTCCATGACCACCACGCCCACCACGGACATCAATGCCACGCTGCAGCAGATCGCTGAACTGACGGCGTCCGGCTGCGACATTGTCCGCGTCGCCTGCCCGTCCGCTGATGATGCCGAGGCACTGCCCATCATTGCCCGCAAGTCCCAGATTCCCGTCATCGCGGACATTCACTTCCAGCCCAAGTACGTCTTCGCGGCCATCGAAGCCGGCTGTGCAGCCGTGCGGGTGAACCCTGGGAACATCCGCAAGTTCGATGACCAGGTCAAGGAAATTGCCGCCGCCGCGAAGGACCACGGCACCTCCATCCGCATTGGCGTCAACGCCGGCTCCCTGGAGCCGGGCATCCTCAAGAAGTACGGCAAGGCCACCCCTGAAGCGCTGGTTGAATCAGCTGTCTGGGAAGCTTCGCTCTTCGAGGAGCACGGTTTCCACGACTTCAAAATTTCCGTGAAGCACAACGACCCCGTGATCATGGTTGCGGCTTACGAAATGCTCGCGGAAAAGGGCGACTGGCCCCTGCACCTTGGCGTCACCGAGGCCGGCCCGGCATTCCAGGGCACCATCAAGTCCGCAACAGCCTTCGGTGCGCTCCTGTCCCGCGGGATTGGTGACACCATCCGCGTGTCCCTCTCCGCACCCCCGGTGGAGGAGATCAAGGTGGGCAACCAGATCCTCCAGTCGCTGAACCTGAGGCCCCGAAAGCTGGAAATCGTGTCCTGCCCTTCCTGCGGCCGCGCACAGGTGGACGTGTACACTCTGGCTGAACAGGTCACCGCCGGGCTCGAGGGGATGGAGATCCCGCTGCGCGTGGCGGTTATGGGCTGCGTTGTGAACGGCCCGGGCGAGGCGCGCGAGGCTGACCTTGGTGTGGCCTCGGGCAACGGCAAGGGCCAGATCTTCGTGAAGGGCGAGGTCATCAAGACTGTTCCCGAGAGCGCAATTGTTGAGACACTGATCGAAGAGGCTATGCGTATCGCGGAAGAGATGGGGGAGGCCGATGGCGAAGATGCTGTCAAGGGTAGCCCCGTGGTTAGCGTCTCGTAGGGACGCCAACGACCCTCCGGGGCTTTCCGTCCGTACGCTCGAGGCCCAGGACACTCCCGCGCTGAAATTGCTGGCCGGGCAGGACCCGGTGACCAACGTGTTCATCCTGGCCCACCTGCGTGCCACGGGCACGGCGGCGCCCACCAGCGGCGGCGCCGGCGTCATCGGAGTTTTCGACGACGGCATCCTGTCGGGTGCGTGCTGGGCCGGAGCCAACTTGGTTCCGGTCCAGCTCGATCCGGCCCTGGCCCCCCTGGTAGCGGAGGCCGCCAACAGTTCCGGGCGCCGGTATGCGTCTGCCTTTGGACCGGCTGAGGCCGTCCTGGCCCTCAATGCCGAGCTCGCAGTGCTGGGCCACTCTGCCCATGAGGTCCGGGCTGAGCAGCCGCTGATGGTCATCGACGGACCACCCCTGGTGGAGCCGAATCTTGGCCTGGACCACGGTAATCTGGCCGACTTCGACCGCATCCTCCCCGCCTGCGCCGCCATGTTCGAGGAGGAGGTGGGGTATTCCCCCTACCTGGGCGGCAGGGAGTTCTACAGCCGGCGGGTGGAGGGCCTCATCAGGCAGGGACACTCGCTGGTCCACCTCAACGACGCCGGCGAAGTGGTGTTCAAGGCCGAGCTCGGGGCAGTGACGGAGGATGTCACCCAGGTCCAGGGCGTCTGGATGAATCCAGTCTTCCGCGGCCAGGGGTTGAGCGCAGGCTACATGGCGGCAGTGGTGGAAAAGGCCCGGCGGATCGCACCCGTGACCAGCCTCTACGTCAACGGCTTCAACACCCGGGCCAGGTCCACCTACGAACGCGTTGGCTTCCGCCAGGTGGGAACGTTCGCTACAGTTCTTTTCTAGCCGGCACGCACCGGCGCCAGCTGATGCCTGGTCGCGTGTGGAGTCTCAGGGCAGCGGCCCGGTAAGGTACCGCTGCACGTTCGGTGCCACCAGGCGCACAACGTCCTCCGCCGTGGCGGAGGCCAGCGGCTCCAGCCGGACAACGTAGCGGACCATCATCAGGCCCACCACCTGGGTTGCCACCAGGCTCCCGCGCAGCGCCACCTCCTCCGGGTTTCCGGGCACAGACGCCATGATCCTGCTGACCACCCTGCGGGTCACCGTTTCCCGGAGGAGGGCTGTCTTGGCTTTGGACCCGATCGTCCCGCGCAGGAAGGCCAGGAGCCCCGCCTGGGCGGGACTTTCCCATAGGCGGAGCACTGCACGGACAATCAGTTCTGCCCGCTGCGCGGGGTCCGAGTCCGCCATGCCCGCCAACACCTGCTCCGGGTCGGCCGGCAGTTCCACGGAGAGGGCAAAGAGTTCATCCTTGCCCTTGAAGAAGTGGTGGATCATCGCCGGATCCACTCCTGCCGCACGGGCCACCTGGCGCAGGCTGGTTCCGTCAAAGCCATGCTCGGCGAAGAGCCTCCGTGCGGCGTCGAGGATCTGGCCGCGGGACTCTGAGGCGCCCCCGCGCCGTCCCCGGCGGCCCGGAAAGGCGCCAGGGGCGGGCGGACCCTGGCCGGGACCGGGCAGCTTCACGAGGTGCGCCGCCGCAGCGTGAGTGCTGCGAGAACCAGGACGCCAAGGGCGACGGCCGCCATGATGCCCGCGTCCTGCCACAGCCGGCCGGTTGCCTCCGCATGGCCGGCAATCTCCTGGAGGGCATCGACGGAAAAGGTCAGGGGGAGCACGTTGGAGACTGCTTCCAGGACGTCATTCATCCGGTCGCGCGCCACGAACAGGCCACACAGGAGGATCTGCGGCACCACCACCACCGGCATGAACTGGACTGCCTGGAATTCGGTCCTGGCGAAGGCCGAACATAACAGGCCCAACGCCACGCCGAGCACGGCATTGAGCACCGCGATCAGGACCACATAACCCGGTGCCCCTGCGATATCGAGGCCGAAAATCCAGTACGCCACCGCCGTGGCCACCAACGACTGCAGTGCGGCCATGAGGGAAAAGGCCACTCCGTACCCGAACAGCAGGTCCGCCTTGTGCACGGGCGTTGTCAGCAGCCGCTCCAACGTTCCGGAGGTCCGCTCCCGAAGCATGGTGATCGAGGTGACCAGGAACATCACCACGAACGGAAAGATGGCCAGCATCATCAAGCCAACCCGGTCAAACGTGCGTGGCACTCCGGGCGGGAGCGCCTCGTTTTCGTAGAGGAAGTACACCGCCGTGAGCAGCAGGGCCGGGACCACCAGAATCATGGCGATGCTGCGGTGGTCGTGCCGCAGCTGGCTGAGTACCCTGCGGGCCGTGGCGAGCATCATCCGGACGTCCATCACAGCACGCTCCGTCGCTGTTCCATCCTTGCGCCATCTGCCTTCCTGCCGATCCGATGCCTGGGCGGGACGCCGACGTCGTCATTTTCCTGCTCCCTGATGACGGCCAGGAAGGCCTGCTCCAGGTTGCTGCTGTGACCCTGCCGGCTGAGCTCGGCGGGCGTGAGCCGGGCCAGGAGGTGGCCCTCCCGCAACAGCAGCAGCGTGTCGCAGCGGCTCGCCTCCTCCATGACGTGGCTGGAGACGAGGAGGGTTGTTCCTGCCTGTGCCATGGCCCGGAACCGGTCCCAGAGATCCGCCCGCAGGACAGGATCCAGGCCCACAGTGGGTTCGTCCAATACCAGCAGACGCGGCCGCGCCACCAGCGCGCACGCCAGCGACACCCGGTTGACCTCGCCGCCGGATAGATCGGCGGTCTTGCGCCGTGCCAGCGGTTCAAGGCCGACGGCGGCAATCGCGTCGGCCACGTCGGCTTTGCCTTTGCGGTGCATGGCTCCGAAATAGCGCACGTTCGCCTCCACAGTGAGATCGGGGTAGACGCTGGGGGACTGGGTGACGTAGCCCACCTGCCGCCGCAGGGACGGGCTGCCGGCGGGAAGCCCCAGGACCTCCAAGGTGCCGGCGGCAATGCGCTGCGCTCCCACGATAGTGCGCATCAGCGTGGTCTTGCCGCTCCCGGAGGGCCCCAGCAGCCCCGTGATCCGGCCGGCCGGGATGGTGAAGTCCAGCGCGTGGAGGACCGGTTGCCGCGCCAGCCTGACAGTGAGTGCGGCGGCCACCACCGCGCCGGTCCCGCTGCTCCGGTCCGGGGTCGCGGGTGCTGCGGTATGGGACATGGCGGCCTCCGGGCGCTCCCTCAGGCGAGGCCGCACGGGACGTGCCGCTAATTCATCACCTGGTGAATTAAAGCTAGGCCGGGTCCCGGCGGCGGTCAACAGGTTCATAAAGTCAAAACACTTGTCAAACGTGTGCGCGATCACATAAGTTCGATCTAGCTGCGCTGGAAGTGGGGTGGACGGTCTCAGGTCCTCTCCAGTACTCAGGCGATAACGGCGTCGAGCCACGCCCGGATACGATGACCAGCCTCACTGGGGGGCCAGGGGCTTTGTACATCCGGGCGTGGCTCTACTGTGTCCGGGCCCGTGCGGATGTCAGCACCGTTGCTGCAAGGTCCCAGTCCATGCCGCAGGGTGTGTGCCGGTAGATTAGTACCCAGACGATTTGTCCGGCCCTGCTGACCCAGCACTACCCCAGAAACGGATACCACCCGTGGTCATACGACTGTCCCAGCTTTTCCTGCGCACGCTGCGCGAAGACCCCGTCGATGCCGAGGTTGCCAGCCACAAACTCCTGGTCCGCGCCGGCTACATCCGTCGCGCGGCGCCCGGCATCTATACCTGGCTTCCGCTGGGGCTGAGCGTCCTGCGCAAGGTCGAGGACATCATCCGCGAGGAGATGGCCGCCATCGGCGCCCAGGAAGTCCACTTCCCGGCCTTGCTGCCCCGCGAGCCGTACGAGGCCACGAATCGCTGGACGGAATACGGCGAAGGCCTGTTCCGGCTCCAGGACCGCAAGGGCGCGGACTACCTGCTGGCCCCCACGCATGAGGAGATGTTCACGCTCCTGGTCAAGGACCTGTACTCGTCCTACAAGGACCTGCCGCTGAGCCTCTACCAGATCCAGAACAAGTACCGTGACGAGGCGCGTCCCCGGGCAGGATTGCTCCGCGGCCGCGAATTCATCATGAAGGATTCGTATTCCTTCGACGTCGACGACGCCGGCTTGGACGCCAGCTACGCAGCCCACCGCGCCGCCTACGTGAAGATCTTCGAACGCCTGGGGCTTGAGGTTGTTCCGGTGGCTGCGACCGCTGGTGCCATGGGCGGGTCCAGGAGCGAGGAATTCCTGTTCCCCACCGAGATCGGCGAGGACACCTTTGTCCGTTCGGCCGGCGGTTACGCAGCCAACGTCGAGGCCGTCACCACGGTGGTCCCCGACGACATCGACTTCAGCAACACGCCTGCCGCAGAAGTCCTGGACACCCCGGACACTCCCACCATCGAGACCCTGGTGGCCGCTGCCAACCAGATTGCCCCGCGGGCAGAGGCCGACGGCGGCGCCTGGACTGGGGCGGACACGCTCAAGAACGTGGTCCTCGCCGTCACGCTGCCCACCGGTGAGCGGCAGCTGGTGGTCATCGGCGTCCCCGGCGACCGCGCAGTGGACCTCAAGCGCGTGGAAGCGAACATCGGCTCCTTCCTGCCCATCGCGGGCGAGATCGGACTCGAACAGGCAGGCGAGGAGGACCTTAAGAAGCAGCCGCTGATCGTCAAGGGCTACCTCGGCCCGGGACTTTCCCTGGACCAGCCTCTCCTCGGCGCCGAAAGCGCAACCAAGCTGCTGTACCTGGTGGACCCGCGCGTGGTCAGCGGAACCGCGTGGATCACCGGCGCCAACGAAGCCGGCAAACACGTCTTTGGCCTGGTAGCCGGGCGCGACTTCACCTGGGACGGTGTCATCGAGTGCACGGAGGTACGCGCCGGAGATCCCGCTCCTGACGGCTCAGGCCCGCTGGAGACCGCACGCGGCATAGAGATGGGCCACATCTTCCAGCTCGGCCGCAAGTACGCCGAAGCACTGGACCTCAAGGTGCTGGACCAGAACGGCAAGCAGGTGGTGGTCACCATGGGCTCCTACGGTGTTGGGGTGACCCGCGCCGTGGCGGCGTTGGCCGAAGCCAACCACGATGAGCGCGGCCTGGTCTGGCCCCGCACGGTGGCCCCGGCTGACGTGCACGTCGTGGCTGTGGGCCGCGGTGACGAGATTTTCCAGGCAGCGGAAAAGCTTTCGGCCGAACTCGAAGAGGCCGGCCTGTCCGTGATCTATGACGACCGCCCCAAGGTTTCGCCGGGCGTGAAGTTCGGCGACGCCGAACTGGTGGGCGTTCCCACCATCCTGGCAGTGGGCCGCGGCCTGGTGGACGGGGTCGTGGAGATCAAGGACCGCCGCAGCGGCGAGGCCGAGAACGTCGCAGTGGACAAAGCCGTGGACTACGTGGTCAACGCCGCACGCACCCGGTGATCTCCGGTTTCGAGTCGATCCAGCTCACCACCATCATCCTGATCGTGGTGGCTGGATTCGCAGCCGGCTGGGTTGATGCGGTGGTGGGCGGCGGAGGACTCATCCAGCTTCCGGCGCTGCTGCTGGTGCCCGGCATCGCGCCCGTGCAGGCACTGGCCACCAACAAGATGGGCTCCATTTTCGGAACCGCCACGAGTGCCGCCACCTACTACCGGCGGGTGGGTCCGGATCTCCGGACTGCCGTCCCCATGGCGGTAATAGCCCTGGCGGGCAGTTTCGGCGGGGCGAGCCTGGCGGCCACCCTGCCGGCCGGGGTATTCAAGCCCATCATCGTGGTGGCGCTGGTCGCCGTCGCGCTTTTCACCGCCCTCAGGCCCAGCATCGGCGAGCTGACCGCGCTGCGCCACGAAGGCCACAAGCATTATGTCGTTGCGTGCCTCATCGGTGCAGTGATCGGCTTCTACGACGGCCTCATCGGCCCGGGAACGGGATCCTTCCTGGTCATCGCCCTGGTGTCCGCCATGGGCTACGCCTTCCTGGAAGCGAGCGCCAAAGCCAAAATCGTGAACATGGCCACCAACGCCGGTGCCCTGCTGTTCTTCCTGCCGCACGGGTCCATCCTGTGGGGCATCGGACTGCTCCTCGGGGCAGCAAACATGGCAGGAGGCTACCTCGGCGCCCGCACCGCCGTGCACCAGGGGAGCAAATTTGTCCGGGTTGTCTTCCTGGTGGTTGTCGCGGCCCTGATCGTCAAGCTCGGCTTCGACGTCTGGCAGGAAAACTTCGCCTGATCCACCCCGGAAACAGGTCCTCGTGGCGTGGACCTGCCCGGCGTAGCATGCAGGTATGGCAGACGGCAACGATGAGTATGCCGCGGCACTGGCGGCCGCAGCCGGGCATTCGCAGGCCTGGCTGGCCAGCCTCCCGCAACGACCGGTAGGACCCAGTGCGCACGCCACTGAGCTCGCAGCAGTATTTGGCGGACCGCTGCCGGCGGAAGGTATGCCTGCCGCCGATGTTGTCGATTTCCTGGCCACTGCGGCCGAGCCCGGGCTCATGGCGATGCCCTCCGGCCGGTTCTTCGGCTGGGTCATCGGCGGCACGCTGCCCGCGGCCCTGGCCTCGGACTGGCTGGTCAGCGCCTGGGACCAGAACGCAGCCATCCGGTACGCAACTCCGGCCACCACGGCCATCGAGGAAGCCGCCGGGCAGTGGGTGCTGGAGCTGCTGGGCCTGCCATCCACCGCCGACGTCGGATTCGTCACCGGCGCCACGATGGCAAACTTCACCGGAATGGCGGCAGCCCGCTGGCGGTTGCTCGCCGACGCAGGCTGGGACCTCGACCGGGACGGGCTCTCCGGCGCACCCCGGATCCGCTGCTTCGTGGGACGTGAACGGCACGACACCGTGGACCTCGGCCTGCGCTACCTGGGACTGGGAAAGCCCACGCAGGTCGACGCCGACGGGCAGGGGCGACTGGTTCCCGCTGCCTTGGAGGCCGCCCTTGCCGCCGGCTCCGGGCCCGCCCTCGTGTGCCTGCAGGCAGGCAACCTGCACTCCGGCGCCTTCGACCCCTTTGCCGAGGCGATCGCCGTCGCCCACAAACACGGCGCGTGGGTGCACATTGACGGCGCCTTCGGGCTGTGGGCCGCTGCCGCACCGGAACTGCGGCACCTCACCCAGGGCTATGAGGAGGCCGACTCGTGGGGCACAGATGCCCACAAAACACTGAACGTGCCCTATGACTGCGGCATCGCCATCGTCCGGGACCCGTCCGCGCTGCGGGCTGCCATGGGTCTGCATGCCAGCTACCTGGTGCACGACGCAGAGGGCCCCGGCGACCCGTTCGAGAAGGTCCCGGAGCTGTCCCGACGGGCGCGGGGAGTGCCGGTATGGGCGGCGCTCAAGAGCCTGGGCCGCGACGGGGTGGCGGCCCAGGTGGGCGGACTGGTTGCTGCTGCCGCTGCCATCGCAGAGGGGCTGGCGGCGCTGGACGGCGTGGAGGTACTCAACGACGTCGGTTACACCCAGGTCTGCCTGGCTTTCGGTGACGACTGCACCACCCGCGCCGTCACCGCCCGCATCATCGAGGATGGGAAGGTGTGGATGTCCGGTTCGCACTGGCGGGACCGCGACATCCTCCGGGTGTCCGTGAGCAACTGGCATACTGCCGGGGAGGAGGTGGCCACAGCAGTGGACGCTGTCCGGTCAGCCCTGGCCGCAGTGCGGAGTGCCTGACCATCACGGCGCATGACAATGGGGGCGGGTGCGTGCTGCTGGCTGCAGCGACCGGCCTAGCCGCCCTGTCCGGGTTCCGGCAGGTCATGGGGATGCGGCAGGCCGTCCAGGGTGTTCCCGGCCAGTGTGCTGGCAACCCACAGCGACCTGGCCAGATCACCCCGGTGGCCCTGAGCGGCGTACCCCAGCGCATTCTCCACCTCCCGGGCAATGCCCCATTGCCGGCTCACATCAGGGTCCAGGCCGGCGGCGTTGCTGAAGTCGTGGCAGCGCCGGAGCAGCCCTGGTCCGGGCTGGGCGCCCGGCAGGTCCCCGAGGCGGTTCCACAGCAGGGGCGCAACGGCGAACTCGGGCTCACCGATCATCGGCTGCGGGTCGATCGCTGCGAAGCCGCCCGGCGTCGGGGTTTCCCCGGCAGCAACGCTCTCCGGACGCGCCAGGATGTTGAGGAAATGCAGGTCCGTATGCACCAGCAGATCATGGGCTGACCGGCGTCCCACAGCGCCTCGCGTCTGGCAAACCTCCAGGGCCGCCTCCAGCAACCACCTGGGGAACGGCTGGCCCAGTTGCTCCCAGTCCGCAGGCAAGTCGTCGCTCCATTGTTCGGCGCGGCCGGCGATGTGGCTGAATTCCTGCCACTCGGGGCGTTGATCCGGGGCGAGCCCAAGTTGTCGCACCAAGACGCCCCACACCTGCGCTGCGTCCTCCATTTTCAGCTCCGCCAGGGACCGGCGGGCGTCGAGGCGTTCCAGGAGCATGGAGCACGATCCGGTATCCCAGGCCAGCATTGACACGGCACCGCGGCCGTCCCAAAGAGCCAGGGCATGCCGCTCAACCTTGGCCTCCTCGTGCGGAAAAGCGATCTTGAGGGCAGCCGGCGAGCCATCTTCGCGCCGTACAGGCAGCACCAGGCCACCGTGGCCGCTCCACGGAAGGCTGCCGGGCGGCAGGTCAACGTCCAATCGCCACTGCTCCAGGCGGTCCTGCAGCATGCACGGAAGGCTGCCCAGCCATGCCCGCCCTTCACGGCTGCGGGCGTAGCGGGCCAAAAGGTCCGGGGGGATGGGCACTTCTGCGGCGGGGACATGCACCAGGGGGTCAGGCAGGGGATCAGGCACGATGGGGTCAGACAACACCGGAGGCCCCCAGCAGGTTGCCGATCACGAACGTTGCAGCGAGCGCCAGGGCGCCGCCCACCACCACTCGGACGGCTGCCTTGGTTTTCGATCCGCCGCCGATCCATGCGCCGAGGGCGCCGGTCAGCGCCAGGGCCACCAGGACTGAAATGAAGGTCAGCGGGACGCGGATCTCCGGTGGCGGAAGCAGGATGGCCAGCATGGGCAGGATTGCCCCGACGGTGAAGGCGATCGCGGACGCGAAAGCCGCATGCCAGGGGCTCACGATGTCCGCCTCGTCGATGTTGAGTTCGGCGGACAGATGCGCGGCCAGGACATCGTGGGCCGTAAGCTCCCGGGCCACTGTGGCAGCTGTTTCAGGGCTGAGGCCCTTGGCCTGGTAGATGGCGGTCAGCTCGGCCAGTTCCGCATCCGGTTCTTCCCTCAGCTCGCGGCGTTCCTTCTCGATCAGGGCCCGCTGGCTGTCACTTTGGCTGCTGACCGACACATATTCACCCAGCGCCATGGACACTGCGCCGCCCACCACCCCGGCTACGCCAGCCGTCAGGATGGGGCCCAACTCGGCAGTGGCCCCGGCCACGCCCACCACAATGGCGGCCACGGAGACGATGCCGTCATTGGCACCGAGCACGCCGGCCCGCAGCCAGTTCAGCCGGTGCGCTATGTCGTTGCCATGGGGTTCTGTCTCGAGGTGGCTGTTGAGCCCGGGACCGGCAGTATCGGCTTCCGGAGAGTCTCCCGGTTCGTCCACGTTCATCCCCTCAGCAAACCACCACTGCCTGCCTGGTGCCACCCCCGGAGTTGCTCATTTGTCGGGCCCACATCACACAGCTGCTCGGATAAAGAGCGCCAGTAAATGGCAGGTCGGACGAACAAAGGCTCTCAGGATCCCGCAGGCGACGGCGTCAGGCCGGCGCCAGCAGAAGGGCCGGCGCCAGCAGAAGGGCCGGCACTGTCCGGAAGGGCAGGAAGCTGGCCAGCATCCAGGGTAAGGCCCGGAACGGGGCCCGGGTCTGTACCCCACCTTAGGGCCCGGCCCGCGGCAGCTTGAAGCGCTGACAGCGCCCACTTCCGGCCCTCGCCCTGGGAAACCGCCACCACGTCGCCGTAGGAGGCCAGCGCCGCCGCCTCGAGGTTACCCAAACCCTTCGCCGGTGCGGCCAGGAAGCCCGCGTCGAGGACATACCCCGGCTCCTGCGGCACGGATACCCCGCACGCGAGCCGGAGGCGTTCCTCCCCGGCTTGGGCGAGCTCCCTGTGCCCGTCCAGGAATTCGGACGCCGGGCCGGCCTCCGCGGGAAGCAGGCGGGGGAGTGCCGCCTGATAGCCGTAGACCGCCTGACGCTCCGCGCTGACGGCAGCCGCCAGTGCCTGGCGGATGCCCACAGGACTGCGCTGGGTGTTGGCCCCCTGCGCGGCAACCGTAGCCGAGGGCGAGGGGCACGGAGAAGCAGTGGCTGTTGCCGGGGACCCTTTTTCCTCCGGTGCCGCCGGATTCTGCGGCACAGGCACCCCCGTCGCGGTGGCAAGGCGGCCCGCCGCGAGGAGTTGGGCGGTGCCGGTGCCAGCGAGAAGCCGGGCCATGCCGCCGTCGGCTGTTTCCGCGTCCTTGATGCGGGCGGTCCCGCTCGCGGCCAACCGTTGGACGAGCCCGGCTGCACCTTGAAGGCCGGCGGTGGAAGACGCCGGGGGCGGCGGCGAGGCCAACGCGGCCCCGGCTGCGGTCCCGCTTGCGGGGGACAGCAGTGCCCGGGCCTGGATGGTCAGCAAGGTCACAACAGGGTCCAACACCGTGGAATCCACCGCGCCGGCCGAGGCGAGTTCCGTCCCGGCATGAAGCAGATCCATGGCATCGGTGAACGCTGCCGCCCTGGCCCGCTCGGAAAAGGGAGGCTCCGCAGGTGCAGGCTTTTCCGCCGGAATCAGGGCGAAACCGAGGCTCAGGACCACCAGCGCAGCAAGGGCCACGACCGCAAAACGCAACGGATGCATGCGGGGGCTGATGTTCTGGCGGCGGTCTTTCACAACAGACCATGGTGTCACGCTGAGGGGGCACCAGGGTGCACCACTGGGCCGGTAAAATAGCTACGCTAGTAAACACCACATCATCTATAGGGAGGGCGGCCGGCATCGTGAGCAATGCAGAAGCCACGGCTTCACCAGACCATACCGGTACGGGAAGCGGATCCGCGCCGGCCCACAATCCCGAAGCCGTACGGCTCCGGTCCCTCCTGGAACCCGCCGTCCAGGCCAACCGCCTCTACCTTGAGGACGTGGCCATCATCCCCGGCTCGCACCGCGTGGTCCACGTTGTGGTGGACCTGCCGCAGGAGGAAAGCGGCGGCGTCAGCCTGGACGTCATTGCTGACATTTCCCGGGTTCTCTCTGATGTGCTGGACAACGATCCCAACGACGACGGCCGTCCCTACGACCTTGAAGTCTCCTCGCCCGGCGTTGGACGTCCCCTGACCGAACCCCGGCACTGGCACCGCGCCCGGGGCCGGATGGTCAAGGTCAACGTGATCCAGGGCGACAACATCACCGGACGCATCCAGTCCGTGGACGACGCCGGAGTGACCCTCGTCCCCGAGGTCGCCGTCAAGAAGGGCATGAAGCCCCGGCAGGGCGAACCCGTAAAACTTCCTTTCGACAGGATCCGCAACGGAAAAGTCGAGATCGAATTCAGCCACCTCCCCGAGGACGGTCTGGAACCTGAACACAATGGACCTTCTGAGGAGGCCTGATGGATATTGACATGAGCGCACTGAGACTTTTGGAGCGTGAGCGTGAAATCCCGCTGGACCTCCTGATCCCCACCATCGAGCAGGCGCTCCTGGTGGCCTACCACAAGTCACCCGGCGCCTTCGAGAAAGCGCGCGCCGAGCTGGACCGTAAGAGCGGCCACGTCACCATCTGGGCGGTGGAGATTGACGACGACGGTGCACCCATCGGCGAATTCGAGCACACCCCCGAAGGGTTCGGCCGGATCGCCGCCAGCACGGCCCGCCAGATCATCCTGCAGCGGCTCCGCGATGTTGAGGACGACAACGTCCTGGGCGAATTCAAGGGCCGCGAAGGCGAACTGGTGTCCGGCACCATCCAGCAGGGCAACAATCCGCACATGATCCAGGTGAACCTCGGTTCGCTTGAGGCGCTCCTGCCGCCCCCCGAGCAGGTTCCCGGTGAGAAGTACACCCACGGCAACCGCCTGCGCGCCCTGGTCATCGACGTGCACCGCGGCACCAAGGGTCCGTCCGTCACGCTTTCCCGGTCGCACCCGGGCTTGGTCCGCAAGCTCTTCGAACTCGAAGTACCCGAAATCGCCGACCACTCCGTGGAAATCGTCGCATTGGCCCGCGAGGCCGGACACCGCACCAAAATCGCGGTCAAGGCGAACACTCCGGGGATCAACGCCAAGGGCGCCTGCATCGGCGAGATGGGCTCCCGCGTCCGCGCGGTCATGACCGAGTTGAACGATGAAAAGATCGACATCGTGGACTTCAGTGAGAACCCGGCAACCTTCATCGCCAGCGCACTCTCACCGTCGCGCGTGAATTCGGTCACCATCACCGACGAAGCCACGCGTTCCGCCCGGGTCGTCGTTCCCGATTACCAACTGTCGCTGGCCATCGGCAAGGAGGGCCAGAACGCCCGACTGGCGGCGAAGCTGACCGGTTGGCGGATTGACATCGTTTCCGACGCCGCGGTTGCCCGCGACAAGTAACGTCCCGGCAAAGGGGTGGCTGGCGCAACGCGGCAGCCACCCCTTTTCGGACAGAACGCCCTAAAAGGGGCTAGAATAGATAAGACCGCGCCTAACGGCCGGTAGCCGTGTGCCCTGGGTGTGCTCGTTTCCGTGATTGCGGAGGCGGTGAACCTGCGGCCAGCAGAAGAACGTCAGGACGATGACCGTGGCAGAAGTGCTTTCCACCGGAAATCAGCCTGAGCGTACCTGCATCG
This sequence comes from Arthrobacter sp., assembly GCA_035475035.1. Taxonomy (GTDB): domain Bacteria; phylum Actinomycetota; class Actinomycetes; order Actinomycetales; family Micrococcaceae; genus Arthrobacter. The sequence continues at coordinate 251 of DATIMT010000094.1, read as the reverse complement.
GATGCCGGAAGAAGGGCCCGCGGTCGCAGTTGCTCCGGCTCGTCGCCGAAGGCAGCGGGTCAACCGCTGTCCTGGTGGATGAACGACGCCGGATGGCTGGCCGGGGTGCATGGCTGCACCCCAGCGAATCGTGCCTGGCTCTGGCGATCAAGCGGCGAGCATTCGGACGTGCCCTTCCGGGCGCAACCGGGACAGCCGCCGTCGAACACTGGATCACGCCAGGCCCGAACGTTGACGCCGCCCCGGTGGCT
>DATIMT010000093.1:0-1913 GCA_035475035.1 Arthrobacter sp. | reverse complement strand
ATTGTTGCTGTCCGGGCCACAGAGCCGGCGTCGCGGAGGAAACGGCAAAGATCCATAGAGCCAGCAGAGCTGATACCCACCGGTGCCCGGGAGCTTGGAAAGCGCTATGTGCATAAGCTGTGCCGCTGAAATCCCTCACGTTTCGGCAGCTCCGCCGGCGCGTCCCCACGACCCGCCGGGCGCCTGGACCCTTATGGCGTGAAACGCGGGGAGACTCAGCGGAAAAATCTTTGACAGTGGAAGTAACAACAGACTTGCGCATTGTGACAAAGCTGTCATAAGCTATTCACGGATCCGCTAAACGCCTCCGGCGGATCTGATGCGAACGGAGAGATAGCCCCGGTCCACAGCAGCTTCGGTTGTTGAGGACCGGGGCTATCCCGTTAACCGGTCGCATAACCCGTCGCACAGAAGAAGCCCGGCACCTCATGGCTGGATCAACCAGAGGTACCGGGCTCCCAAAAACGATCAGCTGGCGCGGTCGACCACGGCCAGCGCGAAGTTGGACAGCGACTCTTTGACCACGCCCTCGGGCAGCGGCGCCAGGGCAGCGATGGCCTCATTGGCCCACCGGCGCGCAACCACCCAGGACTCGGCGGTGACCGGGTGTTCCCGAAGCCCGGCGACAGCGGCGGCCAGGGCGTCATCGGAGGACAGGTCGCCGTCAATCAGTGTCAAAAGGTCGACGGCGGACTGGTCACCATCGGCGGCAGCCCTGCGCAGCAGCAGCACGGGGAGGGTGGGAACCCCTTCGCGCAGGTCCGTTCCCGGGGACTTGCCGGACTTGACCTTGACGCCGGTAACGTCGATGACGTCGTCGGCCAGCTGGAACGCGACGCCCACTTTCTCGCCGTACTCCACCAGGATGTCCTCAAAGGCCTCATCGGCGCCGGAGAAGATGGCACCGAACTGGCCTGAGGCCGCCACCAGCGAGCCGGTCTTGTCCGCGATCACGGAGAGGTAGTGCTCCACCGGGTCCTCGTCGGGGCGGGGTCCCACGGTTTCGTGCAACTGGCCCAGGCACAGCCGCTCGAAGGTGCGGGCCTGGATGCCAAGCGCACGTCCCCCGAGCTCGGAGACCAGGATGGAGGCCCGGGCAAAGATCAGGTCGCCGGTCAGCACGGCCACGGAGTTGCCCCAGACTTCGTGGGCCGTGGGGGCGCCGCGGCGGAACGGGGCGGAGTCCATGACGTCGTCGTGGTACAGGGTGGCCAGGTGCGTCAGTTCAACCACGACGGCGGCCTGGACCACAGCAGGCAGGGATGCGTCGCCGAGGTGTGCGCAGAGCAGGGTCAGCAGGGGCCGGATGCGCTTGCCGCCGGCTTCCACCAGGTGGCGCGACGTTGCGTCAGCCAGGGGATCCGAGTTGGCGATGGCTTCGCGGAGTTTCTTCTCCACCTTGGCCAGGTTGTTGGTGATGGCCGGGCCCAGTTCAGCGTCCCCCGCGATGGCTGCGAAGCCTGCCGGCAGCTGGAGCCCGGTGGCGATGGCGGTGGTGTTGAGGCTGGGTTCGGAGTCCGGCAGGCCGTGCCCGGCGTGCGTCCAGCTGTGGTCTGCGGATTTGGTCACGGGTTAACCCTAACTTTTTGTTGCGGATACCGCTGGTTCGGAGCTGACGGGGTATTGGATGTATTCGATGTGGCCGGAACCAGCGATTCCAGGACGCGGATCGCCCGGTCCTCGAAACCCTTGGCGGAGGGGTCCGTGAGGTTGGCCAGGAGCCGGACCACGAACCGCATCAGCACTGGGATCGGCATGCCGGTCCGCAGCGCCAGTTTCATGACGGCGGGCTTCCCGATGAGGGCGGCAAATGCCCGGCCCAGGGTGAAGTGCGAGCCCCACTGGTCCCGCACATAGTCCGCGTACCGGGAAAGGTGCGCATCGGCGTCGTACGTCCCGGCTGAAGCAGCCGT
>DATIMT010000092.1:0-26683 GCA_035475035.1 Arthrobacter sp. | reverse complement strand
CACCAGGTCGGCCACCGAGGTGTCCGGCGTCGCAAGCTTCTCAACGTAGCGCTCGGAACGGTGCCGCCACGCTACCCGCAGCCGGTCCCCTTCGGTCAGGGCCCGGGCACGGGACTGTTCGGTGATCGGTTCGAAAGGGTGCTCATTCAGCTCCGAGTCCTCAATCACCGGGGACCACTCATCCAGCAACCCGGCCAGGGTGCGGAGCAGGCGGGTCTTGCCCTGACCCCGCTCACCGAGCAGGACGATGTCATGCCCGGCGATCAAGGCCCGCTCGACCTGTGGAATCACGGTCCGGCTGAAGCCATAGAGGCCCGGCCAGGGGTCGCGCCCCGCGGCCAGGGCGGCGAGGAGGTTCTCGCGGATCTCGTGGCGCAGGTCCTTGTGGACATAGCCTGCTGCACGCAGTTCACCAACGGTAAAGATCTCGGGGCGGTCAGTCACCCCTCTACCGTAAGCCCCGCCCTGTGGCTAATCGAGAGATTCCTCCAGATTCCTCGATCCGGCATGCGGGGCCATGGGAGCTGCCGCTCCCCGCGGCTACGCTTAGACCTGATGACTGCAGAGAGCACGCTGATCCTCTTGGTGCGCCACGGCGAAACGCCCACCACAGGTATCGTCCTGCCGGGCAGGGCCCCGGGACTGCACCTTTCCGAGCGTGGACGCGCCCAGGCAGAGAGCGTTGCCGAACGCCTTTCCGGCCTGCCTGTGGACGCCATCTACTCCTCACCCCTGGAGCGCGCACGGGAGACTGCCGGACCGACGGCCAGCCGCACCGGCCGGGCGGTGGCTGAGGAGGCCGGGCTCCTGGAATGCGACTTCGGCGACTGGACCGGTGCCGCGCTCGCCGGCCTGGCGGGCCTGCCCGAGTGGCAGACCGTCCAGCACAATCCATCGGCCTTCCGGTTCCCCAATGGCGAAGGCTTTTCCGGGATGCAGGCCCGGATGGTCGGCACGCTGGAAAGCCTTCGCGCCGCCCACCCGGGCGGCGTCGTGGTCTGTTTCTCCCACGCCGACCCCATCAAGGCCGCCGTGGCCCACGCCCTGGGCACCAACCTGGATCTCTTCCAGAGGATCATGATCAGCCCGGCGTCGGTGTCTGCGATCTCCTTCGTGAACGGCCAGGCGCCGGCCGTGCTCACGGTCAATTCGACGTCGGAACCCCTGAGCGGACTGAGGCCGGCGTGACGCTTCACGGATTGGCATGGAACGAATGGCCGCGGGATGCGGCGGCACGGGTGCTGTGGTGTCCGGGCGGGAGCTGACCCTCCTCAACGAGGGCCGGATGGAGTTGCTGGGACGCATCGTGAGCGGCAGCAACGCCACGTTCCTGGCGGAGCTTTCCTGCGGGGACGATTCCGCCTGGGCCGTCTACAAACCCGAAGCCGGGGAGCGGCCACTCGCGGATTTCGACGCCGGCCTGTTCCGCCGGGAGCGCGCCGCCTACCTGCTTAGCGAAGCACTGGGATGGCGAATCGTACCTCCTACGGTAGTCCGCACGGACGGGCCACTTGGCGTGGGATCGCTGCAGTGGTTCATCGAAGGAGACCTCCAGGAGCATTACTTCACCCTGTACGCCGACTCCCCGGAGACGCACGCCGAGCTGGCCCGGATCGCGCTGTTCGACTACGTGGCAAACAACACCGACCGGAAAAGCGGCCATGTGCTGCGCGGCATCGACGGCCATATCTGGGGCATCGACCATGGCCTGTGCTTCTCCGCCGCGTTCAAATTGCGCACCGTGATCTGGGACTTTGCCGGCGACCCCATTCCGGACGCCCTGCTTGAGGACATCAGCCCACTGGCCGCCAGGGTGCCGGCCAATGTGGCCGGGTTGCTCGAGAACGCCGAAGTGGCAGCCCTGAAGCGCCGGGCACAACGCATGCTTCAGGAAAAGGTGTTCCCCGTTGACCACACCGGCATGCGCTACCCTTGGCCTCTGGTCTAAGGCATCGTGATCTGCTGCAGCTTGGGCCGCATTAGGGGCCTCACTGGGCGTCAGGACGCCCTTGCGCGGCTGCCGCTGCCGGGGCCGCCTGTTCGAGGTAGGTGCCGATGTGCTCCAGCAGGTAGTGCTGCCCCAGCACTGTGGGATGGTCACCGTCCGGGCCGATGAGATCGTCAAAATCGTCGCTGATCCAGCCCTCGGCGATGGGGTCAACGAACTCACCACCTGCCCGCGATGCAGCGGCTTTGAGCTGGTCGCTGATGTCCACCAGCGCCGGGTCCGGGGTTGTGGCGTAGGACGGCGGGCCCACCACGATGATCTTCGCTGAGGGAGCCAACGCTTCCGCACGGTCCATCGCGGCCAGGGCGGCATCGCCAACATCTGCTGGGGCATAGCCGAGGTCATTCTCTGACCCGAAGAAAACCACAATGCCGGTGTCCGGTGTCACGAAGTCTTCAACCTCGGTACCGAAGGTACCGTCAAAGTCTCCGGTGCTGAGGTAACCGCTGCCGTTCTCGGCGGCGTTGACCACTTCCAGGCCGGCGCCCAGCGGGTCCTTCCGCATCAACGCCGGCCACGCCTGCTGCGGCGAGGTGCCATGGCCGGTGCTCAGCGAATCCCCGACAACCACAACACGCACAGCAGGTGCCCCTGTGGACAGCGGCTGGGTCTGGGCCGTACTCCCCGACGTTACGGCCAGGATGAGGCCAACCGCGCCGACTGCCAGCACCCGCCCAGGGTGGCCATGCATCAGCATACTGTGGTGCATTGGTGCCGCCTCCTGCCTGGAATCGTCGGGAGCCGCCGGGTAGCTGCCCGCCGCCATTCTGTCCTGCGTCGTGTCCTATCGTAGGCAATGGTGGGATTACTGTAGGGCCAAGGTGATCAAGATCAACAGAATGCACAGCGACTGCACAGGAACTTTAGGGCATTAGGTATCCAGGATTCCCCGATACGGGATCAACGACGTCCGGTTGATGCCGTCCAGGCTTCACCATTGCAGTCACCCACAGAGGGCCTAAAACCTTCCGTAGCGTGCCCGTGCCATGGAGTACACGCCGTAACAGATCAGCCCTGCGGCGATGGCGGCCAGGAGGAACACGCCATAGGGTTGTGAGCCGAGCGTCTTCAGCCCGCCGTCCAGGCCCGAGGACTTGGAGGGGTCGGCGGTTGCGGCTGCGACGATGATCAGCACACCGACGACGGCGAGCACCACTCCCTTGGCTGCGTAACCGACGGTTCCTATCCACTCGACGGCTGTGCGGGCATTGCCCGGGTCCTGCAAGTCCTTCATGAACTTCCGCGAGACGCCGCGGTAGGCGTAAAAGACACCGGCAGCGATAATCGCCAGGCCCACCGCGATCAAAAGCACCACCCCGGCGGGGGCTCCCATCACCTTCGCGGTGAAATCGCTGGCCGACTGGCTGGAGTTCTTGCTGCCGCCGGAGGCAAAGACGGCAAAGGTAAAGGCCAGGAAACCGAAGACAACAGCCTTACCCACAGCAGTGGCGGCCTCTTTCAGCTTCTTCTTCGGCTCGGTAGCGTTGCGCGCCCCGAAAACCGCCTCGCTGAGCATCCACAGGGCAAGAGCCGCGCAGGCCACTGCCCCGATCCAGAGCAGGATTCCGCCGCCGGGCTTGGACGCCAGGGCTCCGATTGCCCCGGACTGGTCAGCTTGGCCACCCTGGCCCCGGTCCAGCTGCAAAGCAATGGCGCCGATCAGGATATGGACCAGGCCGATGAAGACAAATCCGGCACGAGCCAGCGTTCGCAACGCCGGGCTGCGCCTCGCCGACGCGGCCTCGGATACTGCCCTGTTAGCTCCCTGCGACGCGTTGCCCATGGCCGGCCCTTCCATATATGCAGTTGATCTTCTGTTCCCGGTCAGCTTCCCCCGGCCTGCCAGCGTCGCGGAATGCTTCAGTGTAAATCCGTCTGCGGCGTCCCGACAGGTCCCCTGAAGTTCCGGCCCGGCGCTGATGACTACTACAGTCGAAGCGGTGCATGCCAAACAGAACCTTGATGAACTGACCGCACCCAACCTCCCTGTTTCAACGGCGGACCATGCCGGCGACGGCTTCGTCCAGGTGCGCGGCGCCCGGGAGAACAACCTGCGGAACGTCAGTGTGGACGTGCCGCGGGACGCCATTGTGGCGTTCACGGGAGTATCGGGCTCGGGCAAGTCATCTCTCGCCTTCGGCACAATCTATGCTGAGGCGCAGCGGCGGTTTTTCGAGTCCGTGGCGCCTTATGCCCGCCGGCTTATCCAGCAGGGCCACAACCCCAAAGTGGAGCAGATTACCGGGCTGCCGCCCGCCGTCGCGCTCCAACAGCGCAGGGGAACGGCCTCGTCCCGGTCCACCGTGGGGACCGTCACCACGCTGTCCAATTCGCTGCGCATGCTGTTCTCACGCGCCGGCAGCTACCCCGCAGGCGCCCCGCCATTGGACTCGGATGCCTTCTCCCCCAACACTGCCGCAGGGGCCTGCCAGGAATGCCATGGCCTGGGCACCGCCCACACGGTCACAGAAGCATCACTGGTTCCGGACAGGTCCCTGAGTATCCGCGAGGGCGCCATCGCCGCGTGGCCCGGGGCCTGGCAGGGCAAGAACCTGCGGGACATCCTGACCCACCTGGGCTACGACGTGGACATTCCCTGGCGGCAACTGCCCAGGAAGCAGCGCGACTGGATCCTCTTCACCGAAGAACAGCCCGTGGTCGAAGTAACGCCGCAGCGGGACCGCGTGGCCAAGCCCTACAAGGGCCGTTTCTGGAGCGCCAAGAGCTACGTGATGCACACGCTGCTGGATTCCAAAAGCCCCGCCATGCGGGAGAAGGTGCTGCGCTTCATGGAAACCGGGCCATGCCCGCGCTGCGGCGGAACCGGGCTCAGGCCCGAAGCCCTTGCGGTGACCTTCGCCGGACAGGGCATTGCCGCACTCAGCGCACTGCCCATGACCGAACTGGCAGAAATCATCCGGCCCACCACGGTGCTGGCCGCCGCAGCAACGGCATCGCGAAAGCAGTCGTCCGAATCCAATGAAGTGGCGGTTGCCATCACCCGGGACTTGCTGCAGCGCATTACCGTCCTCTTGGACCTCGGCCTGGGCTACCTGGCCCTGGGCCGGGCCACGCCAACGCTCTCGCCAGGCGAAATGCAGCGGCTGCGGATTGCCACGCAACTCCGTTCCGGGCTGTTCGGCGTGATCTATGTGCTGGACGAACCCTCGGCGGGGCTGCATCCCGCCGACGCCGAGCCTCTTCTTGCGGTCCTGGACCAGCTCAAGGAATCAGGAAACTCCGTGTTCGTGGTGGAACACAACATGGACGTGGTCCGCCGCGCCGACTGGCTGGTGGATGTGGGACCCCGGGCCGGCGAGGACGGCGGGCAGGTGCTCTACAGCGGCCCGGTCCGGGGACTCAACGAGGTGGCAGCGTCCGTGACGCGGCCGTTCCTGTTCCCGGACGGCCCAGCCGCACAGGCCAACGACGGCGCCGATGCCGGCAAACGCGCCCGGCGCGGGGCCGCGGGCTGGCTGGAGCTGCGCGGCATCAGCCGCCACAACCTGCGGAACCTGGACGCGGCCTTTCCGCTCGGCGTCCTGACAGCTGTCACAGGGGTGTCGGGCTCGGGTAAGTCCACCCTGGTCAGCAAGGTCCTCGCGGACGTGACCGGCACTTCCCGGCAGGCCACGGACGACGACGCCCAGTCAGGTGACGGGCCGGGCGTGGAGGTCGACGACGACGGCGGCACGGGCAGTGTGGGGCACGTATCCGGCCTGGAGCGGATTGACCGCACGGTCACGGTGGACCAGAAACCGATCGGCCGCACCCCGCGCTCCAACCTGGCCACCTACACCGGCCTCTTTGACGCCGTCCGCAGGGAGTTCGCTGATACCGACGCCGCCAGGAGCCGGGGTTACGGGCCCGGGCGCTTTTCCTTCAACGTGGCCGGCGGGCGCTGCGGGACTTGCCAGGGTGAGGGCTTCGTTTCCGTGGAACTGCTCTTCCTGCCCGGCAGCTACGGCCCCTGCCCTGAATGCAACGGCTCCCGCTACAACCCCGAAACCCTGGAGATCACCTACCAGGGAAAAAACATCGCGGACGTGCTGGGCATGACGGTCAACGCCGCCGCCGGTTTCCTCGCCGCGGTTCCCGCCGCCGCCCGTTCCCTGCAGACACTCCAGGAGGTGGGCCTCGGCTACCTGCGGCTGGGCCAGCCGGCCACCGAACTTTCCGGGGGCGAGGCGCAGCGGATCAAGCTGGCCACGGAGCTGCAGCGGGCAAGGCGCGGGCATACGCTGTACCTTCTGGACGAGCCCACCACCGGCCTGCACCCGGCCGACGTCGAACTGCTGATGGCGCAGCTCAACCGCCTGGTGGATGCGGGCAACACGGTGATCCTGGTGGAACATGCCATGGATGTGGTGGCCGCCGCGGACTGGGTGGTGGACCTGGGGCCCGCCGGTGGCGACGCCGGCGGCCGGATCGTCGCCGCCGGTGACCCTGCCGCCGTCGCCCGTTCCGGCACCAGCCGCACCGCGCCATACCTTGCAGCCGCGCTGCAGGCGCGTTCCGGCGGCAAGGACCGCTCGGGCCTTTCTCTTGCCCTCGGTCGTGCGGGGGCGCCGCGTTAGGCAAGCGGGACCTGCACAATGCGAACTTGTGGCACACGGCGCACTATGCTCGACAGCACCATCCGGATCGCGGGAAGAGGCACCATGAGCATCGACTTTGAGGTTGGGTCCATCCGCAGGACCGGAGAATCGGCATGTGTCGCCGCAGCGGATGTCATCGCCGTCGCCATAGCCACCGCAATGCACAGCGTCCTGGATCGCCACGCGGCCTACAACTGGGTATGCACCGACGAGATCCGCTGCAGGGGGTGTAACGCGAGCCTGCCGGTTCCGTTCCTTGCCAGCACACGCGCCAACGCCGACCTCGTCTTTGAGGCCCATCGGACCAGGGAAGTGCAGACACTGCTGGCAACGGGCGCCGGATTCCTGAACCGTCGCTGACTGACGGCCGGAGCTGACGCGGTGCGGAGGGAAATCCTGCACCCTTGATTGTCCAGCGGCCCAAGCGTATACCGAAGGTATCATCACGCCGGCGCCGCTGGGCCCCGCATGGAGCCGGCTGCCCCCTTGGTCTCGAATGCAGGATATCTGGAGTTCCCAATGGGTAGTGACCGTTTCGATGTGCTCCGCGAACAGGTGCGTGGGCAGGTTATTGAAGAAGACGACTCTGAGTACAATGCGGCCCGCGCCGTTTATAACGGAATGATCGACCGCCGCCCCGCAGCGGTGCTGCGGGTAACCCAGGTCGCAGACGTCATGGCGGCAGTCCGCTTTGCCCGCGGCCTCGGGATTGAGCTTGCCCTCCGCGGCGGCGGGCACAGTGCACCGGGCTTTGGAACGGTCGACGGCGGCCTGGTCCTTGACTTCTCGGGGCTCCGCGGAGTCAGGGTCGATCCTGTTGCAAGGACCGCCCGGGTAGAGCCGGGAGCCACGTGGGCCGATTACAACCATGCGACCCATGCCTTCGGCCTGGCCAGCACGGGCGGCATCATCGGGTCCACCGGTGTTTCCGGCCTGACCCTGGGCGGCGGAATCGGGTACCTCTCCCGGAAGTTCGGCCTCGCGTGTGACAACCTGCTGTCCGCAGACGTTGTCCTCGCCGACGGGACGTTCGTTACCGCAAGCGAAGCGGAGAACGTCGATCTGTTCTGGGCGCTCCGCGGCGGAAGCGGCAACTTCGGGGCCGTGACGTCGCTGGAGTTCCGGCTGCACCCCGTAGACATGGTCCACGTGGGAATAATGTTCTTCGACGCTGCCGCCGGCGCCGACATCGGCGCCGCCTACCGGGCCTGGATCGCCGCCGAGCCGGAGGAAATGGGCGCTTTCCTGGGGTTCCACCGGGGTCCCCCGGTTCCCTTCCTCCCGGAGGAATGGCATGGGCGCCCTGTCGCTGTTGTCGCTGGGATGTGGACAGGCGACCTTGAGGCCGGACCGGCACACTGGCAACCCATGCTGGACGCCGGGACCGCGCTCGGCAGCTTCTTTTCGCCGATGCCGTACCCGGCACTGAACATCATGTTCGACGGACTCAGCGGCGTCCCCGGGCTGCAGGGCTACTGGAAGGCTGATTTCCTGCGGACCCTCAGCGACGACGCGCTGCGGGTCGCGGTGCAACACTCACCGGGCATCCCCAGCGTGCACTCGGCCAACCACTTCTACCCGATCGACGGCGCCGTCCAGCGCGTGGCACCGGAAGCAACAGCGTTCGCCTACCGCAATGTCAATTTCGCGCCGGTGATCGCGGCCCAATGGCCCGACCCCGCGGACAACGAGGCGAACATCGCCTGGGTCCGGAATTACTGGGCCGCGCTGCACGAGTATTCCGAACCGGGCGGATACCTCAACTTCCAGGACGCGGACGACCAGTCCCGGATTCAGGACACGCTCGGATCGAACTATGCACGGCTGACGGAGCTCAAGGCAAAGTACGACCCCGACAACTTCTTCCACATCAACCAAAACATCCCCCCTGTGGCGGCGGGCGCGGCACCGGCCACAGCCGCAACTCCAGCGCCCAGGGCGGAAACCCGGGCACCCGCTGACGCAGCACCCCAACCGACCGTCCCACCGGAAGCGGCACCCACGTCCTGATCATCCACGTACAGCCGTCGGGCACTTATTTTCGTTGCTTCAGGCAAATATCGATCGGGCTCTGGACTCTTGGCCGGGGCCCAATCAGACTGTCTACAACAGCTGGCCAGGCGCGCATGAATTGACTGTGCTTTCATGGCTCGGGTAAATGGACGGCTGCATTTACTGGGGCTTTACCGTGATGCCTGCGTCACGGCATTGAAAGGAACTGGTTATGCCGGACTTTGCACCGTTCTTTCCGCTACTTGCCACTATTGTGGGCGTGCTCGTTGCCATCGGGATTATTTGGGTGGCAACAAAGCTGATGTGGAAGGTGGCAGAACCAAATGAGGCCCTGATCATCTCCGGGCTGACCCGCGGAACCCTTGAAACCCGGGCCGGAATGGACTTCAAGATTGTCACGGGCAAGGGCGCCCTGGTCCTTCCCGGCCTGCAGACGGTCCGGCCATTGTCACTGACGCTGAATGAAACCGAGCTCAAAGTTTCCTGCGTTACTTCACAGGGCATCCAGGTCATCGTGGAGGGGGTGGTCATCTACAAGATTGGCGACGCCCCGCCTTTTATTGCCAACGCGGCCCGCCGCTTCCTCGGCCAGCAACCCAAAATGCAGAGCCAGGTCTACAACGTCTTTGAGGGCCACCTCCGTTCGATTATCGGCAGCATGACTGTCGAGGAGATCATCCGCGAGCGGGACAAGCTCGGTTCGCAGGTCCGCAGCGCGAGCGGGGTGGAGATGGAAAAGCTGGGCCTGGTGGTGGATTCGCTGCAGATCAAGGACCTGCAGGACCCCACTGGGTACATCCAGAACATCGCCAAGCCGCATATCGCCCAGGTAAAGATGGAAGCCCGGATTGCCGAGGCCACCCGCAACCGTGAAGCGGCGGAGAAGGAGGCGGAAGCGGCAGCCCTGATCGCGGATGCACAAAGCGTTTCGGCGATCCGGCAGTCGGTGGCGCAGGCCAACGCCGAGCGCGCCAGGGCAAATGCCGCTCAGGCAGGGCCGCTGGCGGAGGCCACGGCACGGCAGCAGGTGGTGGTCCAGGAAACCGAGGTTGCCAAGCTCGAGGCCGACCGCGAGGAGCAAAAGCTGCAAACCAGTATCCGTAAACCTGCTGATGCAAAGGCGTACGCCAAACGCACCGACGCCGAAGGCCAGAAAGCAGCGGACATCAGCGCCGCAGAGGCGCTGGCGCGCCGCACCGAGCTTGAAGCCCAGGCGAACGCGCGCCGCACAGAACTGCAGGCCCAGGCAAACGCCACCGCAGCGGCTGCTGCCGCCGGAGCAACCAAGGTCACCGGCGAGGCCGAAGCCGCCGCGACAAGGGCCAAAGGCGACGCTGCGGCCTCAGCCATCAAGGCCAAGGCACTGGCCGAAGCGGACGGTATCAAGGCCCGGGCAGAAGCGCTCGGCACCAACCAGGACGCGGTCATATCCCAGCAGCTTGCCGAGAACATGCCCGCGATCATCGCGGCAGCGGCCGAGCCTTTCTCCCACGTTGGCAACATGACCGTCCTGAACGGCGGCGAGGGCGTCAACCAGATGCTGGGCGGGATCCTGGCCCAGGCGGGCGACTACCTGCCTGCGCTCGCAAGCGCGCTCCGGAAGGGTGAAGACAGCAAGCGTCCTTCCAAGGCTCCCGGCGCTTAGGGCTGCCGGTGCGCAAGGACGTCGATCGGAGCCTGACGGGGAAGATCGCCCGGGTGACCGGGCGCATCGGCCCCGGCACCATCGGCGAAGTCATGCTGCCCTACCTTGGCGGCACCATGGCGTTCCACGCCCATCCGTTCGACAAGACGAGCGTCTTTCCGGTGGGCGCTGAAGTACTCGTAATCTACTTCGACCCGCCGCAAACGGTATATGTGGACGAGTTGCCGGACGTGTTGAAGCACGCGGAGTAGGGCCCCAACGCCCCTCCTGGTGGAGCTACCGCCCGCCCTCCATTTTGCGGCTGCGCTGCTCCTGCGCCATTGGTCCGTAGGGATAAACCCCTGTTTCAGGCTGGCTGGCGCTGGTGAGCCGGTCAACGTCACCGGCACTGAGCTGAAGTTCAGCGGCCGCGAGGTTGTCAGCGAGCTGTTCAGTCGTCCGGGCTCCCAGAATCACGGACGTTACCGCCGGCCGGTCCGCCAGCCAGGCCAGGGCCACCTGGGAAGGGCTGACGCCGTGCGCACCGGCAATGTCTTCCACGGCGTCGATGACCGTCCACGTCCGCGGGTTGTCATTGCGTGCTTTCCAGGCCTCCATGCCGCGTTCCGGGTTCTCGCCGAGGCGTGTTGCACCGGAAGGGCTCTGGTCGCGTTTGTACTTGCCGGACAGCCAGCCGCCGCCCAGAGGGGACCAGGGCAGCAGGCCGATTCCGGCGTCCAGGGCAGCCGGCACGATCTCGAATTCGATGTCCCGGACCAGCAGGCTGTACTGGGGCTGAAGGCTTACGGGCGGGTTCCACCCCTGGCTGCGTGCAACATGGACGGCTTTGGTAAGTTGCCAGCCCAGGAAGTTCGAGAAACCGTAGTAGGCGATCTTGCCCTGGGTCACGGCGTCATCCAAAAAGCGGAGGGTTTCCTCCAAGGGGGTGATCGGGTCCCAAGCGTGCATCTGGTACAGATCGATTTGCTCCACGCCCAGGCGGCGGAGGGAATCATCCAAGGCGCGGGTCAGGCGCCGCCGGGACGTCCCGACGTCGTTCGGTGCCGTCCCCATGGGAAAGCGCCCCTTGCTGGCGATCACTGCTTTATCCCTCAGGTCCGGCCGCTTGGCCAGCCAGCGGCCTATGATCTCTTCGGAGACTCCTGCGCTGTAGACGTCCGCGGTGTCAATGAAGTTGCCGCCCGCTTCGAAGTAGCTGTCCAGGATGGCATGGGACGCTTCCTCTGTCGCTTCTGCGCCGAATGTCATCGTGCCCAGCGCATAGTTGGTGACGACAGTGCCGCTGTGGCCCAGGGTTCTGTGCTGCATGGTTTGTCCTCGTGATCAGTTGTGGTTTGGCGGAAGGCTGCGGGCTGCCGCATCCGTGGTGGTGGTGCGGATCCGGTACAGGCTGGTGGTTGCAGTGATGTAGAGGTCCGCGCCGTCGGGACCGCCAAAGCACAGGTTCGAAACTGTCTCGGGCACTTCGATGGCGCCCAGGAGTTCGAAGGATGGTGAATAGATCCGGACGGAGGGGCCGGCAGAGGTCCAAATCCGGCCTTCGACGTCGACCCTCAGTCCGTCCGCCGCGTGGCCGTCTTCCAGCTCGAGCACGCCCGTCCGGGGGCCGCAGTGGCCGTCGCGCACACTATAGGTGGCGATCCGCAACGGCACGCCGTAGCCGGGACCGGCAGTATCTGCGACATAGAGGACGGACTCGTCAGGCGAGAAGGCCAGCCCGTTGGGGTGCACGAGGTCGGTGACCACTGCGGCCAGCGTCCCAGGGCCGGGTTCGAAGCGGAAAACATGGCAGCCGCCATATTCCTGCTCACCCTCGTGCCCTTCCGTTGTCCCCGGAAGTATTCCGTACGGTGGGTCGGTGAACCAGATGCTGGAGTCGCGGGCGACCACGACGTCATTGGGCGAATTCAGCCGGCGACCCTCGAAGGAGTCCACGAGGGCTGATACTGTTCCGTCCCGGTCGCGCTCCACACGGCGCCGGCCGTGGCTGCACTGCACAACGCTGCCGTCGGCGTCGAGCGTCCGGCCGTTGGTGTACTCAACGCCGACCGCATACTCCCGGGTGGCCCCCGTGGCCGGGATGTACTCGAGAATGCGGTTGTTCGGGATGTCGCTCCAGCGCACCGTCTGCGACGAAGGCACCCACAGAGGACCCTCAGCCCAGATTGAGCCGGTGAAAAGGCATTCCAAAGAGCCGGTCGTCAGTCCATCCGCCATAGCACGCACAGGAGCCACGATAGTGCGCAGGATTGGTTCCAAGGGCATTCCCGCGCCGCATCAACCCGCAAAACTTTGTCGAGGTCATGGAAGCCCTACCGCTCCTTGTTTCAGCGCATTGTCCGGTCGGGTCTTCTGCGCCACCAGTATGCGAGGCTGATGCCATGGATCTGTTGGTATCGCCGGCGCTCACGATTCCCTCGGCCGAGCTTGGCTGGCGCTTCTCGCGGTCGTCCGGTCCGGGAGGCCAGCACGTCAATACCTCGGACAGCCGCGTCGAACTCTCGTGGAACATCGCCGGGTCACCGACCTTGCCCGACGCCCATCGCCTGATGCTCCTCACACGGCTGGAGCACCGCCTGGTCGGCGGAGTCATCACCGTGACTGCGGCAGAACGCCGCTCGCAGCTGCAGAACCGCCAGATCGCCTTGGCTAAACTCTCCGGCCTGCTTGCAGAGGCCCTGGCTCCTGAGGCCGCTGCCCGGCGTCCGACCAAACCCACCCGCGCCTCAAACCGCCGTCGCCTGGCGGCAAAGGAACGGCGGGCCGTGACCAAGCAGCAGCGGCGGCGGCCGCCAGCTGAGTAGAGCAGTTCACGTCTTCCCAATGGCCCGTGAGCTGATGACCCGGGAGCGGGCTTTCGATAACATCGAAGGTTCAACGGTCAGTCAGCCCGGCCCTGCCGGCGCCGGTCGGGCCGATGGAGTGCCAGGGGAGCAGAGAGGCCACCATGGACGTCGCTGAATATCCGCTTGATCCCTTTCCCCACTACGAACGGATGCGCGCGACGGCCCCCGTCTTCGAGGACGATCAATCGGGGAGCTGGCATGTGTTCCGGTATGACGATGTCCAGCGGGTACTGTCCGAGCACGCCACCTTCTCGTCCCGCCTGGGGGGCGACAGTCCGTCCGGTTCCGGCCAATTGTTTGCCGCAAGCCTGATTACCACCGATCCCCCAAGGCACCGGCAGCTACGGTCCCTGGTCACCCAGGCCTTCACGCCAAAGGCCGTTGACGCACTGGCTCCCCGCATCGCCGGGCTAACCAGCGAGCTTCTGGACGGCATCATGGCGCGCGGGAGCGCAGACCTGATCCAGGAACTGGCCTACCCTTTGCCGGTCATAGTGATCTCCGAGCTAATGGGGATCCCGGCCCAGGACCGCGAGCGCTTCAAGCATTGGTCAGACGTCATTGTGAGCCAAACACGGACTGGTCCGGCCAGCGGTGATCACAGCGCCACCGCCTCTGAGATGATCGGGTACTTCGTGGCCCTCATCGACCAGCGCAGGAGCCGGCCCGGTAGGGACCTGATCAGCACCCTGCTTGCCGCTGAGATTGACGGCCAAAAGCTGACGGTCCCTGAATTGCTGGGTTTCTGCAGTTTGCTGCTTGTCGCCGGCAATGAGACCACCACCAATCTGATCGGCAACGCCGTCCTCTGTTTGGCGGAGTCGCCGGGCACGCTCAAACGTGTCCTGACAGAGCCGGCGTTGCTTCCCCAGACCCTCGAGGAGGTGTTGCGTTTCCGGTCGCCGGTCCAGTCCATGTACCGGGTGGCGGTAGCGGAGACAGTGCTGGGAGGCCAACGCATTCCCGCGGGCGCGCCGATCGTGGCATGGATTGGCTCCGCCAACCGGGACGGGCAGCAGTTCCAGCGGCCCGCTGAGTTCGACGCCGACCGCAACCCGAACCGGCACCTGGCGTTCGGCCATGGCATCCATTTTTGCCTCGGTGCGCCACTGGCGCGGCTTGAGGCCAGGATTGCCGTGGAGGCGTTGCTGGCCCGCTTGCCGGGGCTTTCCCTGGCCCGGGACGCCCAACTGGAACGCATGGAAAGCACCATTGTTTACGGGCTGAGGGCGCTTCCCGTCACGTGGCAGCAAGCCTGACCGGATGCCGACGGCTTATCCGGAGGTGCCGGCTTTCGCGGCGTATTCGGTGGCTTGGGAACGCACCTGGCGAATATAGGCATCTGACTGGTTGTAGGAGTAGATGGCGTCTGTCCACCCTTGCGCGGTTGTGAGGTCACGGCCGTGGGCGCACAGGTACATTGCTGCGGTGAGGGCGGCGTCGTCGATATTGAACGGATCCGCCGTTCCATCCCCGTTCCCGTCCATTCCCGCAAGCCGCCACGTTGATGGAATGAACTGCATCGGTCCGACGGCGTGGTCCCAATTGGGGTCGTTGTCGAGTACCCCGGCGTCTGTGTCTTCGATGGCGGCGAACCCGTCGCCGTCGAGACTCGGTCCGACGATTGGACCGCTCGCCTGCCCGGCGGCGTTAAGGCTGCCGCCGCCATACGTTCCGTGGCCGGATTCGACGAAGCCGACGGCGGCAAGCGTATTCCAGCCGATGCCACACCTGGGAGCGGCTTCGTTTGCCGTGATGGCGGCAGCGACATAGGCGCGCAAGGCCCGGGCAGGGATACCCGTCTGGGCGGCAGCGTGCAACAGCCACTGGGCTTCCGGGGTCCGTGTTACGTTCACGGCGGTGTCGACGGCGGCGGGCGCGGTTTCCAGTATCGCCCCGGCTCGCGGGGGCGCAGCGATCGCCACCCGGGTGTTCGCACCGGCCTGGCCCGTGATCCAGAATGAGATGGCGGCGCTTACGCAGACCACGAACAGGGTGAAGACCACAAAGCGTTTTAGACGAAGCACTGACTAATCAAACCACCCAGCGCAGCGACCGGATGGACAATCCCAAGCAGCGGTGCACCGGACCGAAGTGTCATCGCCTCGGATCAATCATCGTCATGCCGGCGACGTTCGCAGTGTCGAAGCGCGGCAGCAAGCCAGCGGCCTCACTGAGCCCGATGACGCGCTCGATCAGCTTCTGTGGTTCGAGTGACCCGGATTCGATCAGCGCGAGCATGCCGGGGTAGTCCGCAGCGGCCATTCCGTGGCTTCCGAACACGTCCAGTTCCCATGCGATTACACGGGCCATGGGGACGCGGGGGTGACCGTCCACCGGCGGGAGTAGTCCGACCTGGACGTGCCGGCCGTGGCGGCGAAGGCTGAGGAGCGCATCGGCACACGTCTGTTCGCTGCCGACGGCGTCGATGGAGACATGGGTTCCGCCCGTCAAGGCGTGCACCTGCGCCGGAATGTCTGAACCGTCCGCGACCAGGACGTGATCGGCGCCAAGGGCAGCGGCCGCACCGAGGGAGTCTGTATTCCGGTCAACAGCGATGACCATTCCGCCCAACGCCTTGGCAATCATGACAGTACTAAGGCCCACGCCGCCTGCCCCCACCACAGTGACCCACTCATCGGCGGCGAGGCGTGCCCGGCCCGTGAGTGCACGGTACGCGGTTGCGAAACGGCAGCCCAGGGCTGCTGCTGCCTCGAAGCTGACTTTTTCGGGGATTGCGACGAGATTCGTGTCCGCGGCGTGGATGACGACCAGTTCGGCGAAGGAGCCCCAATGGGTGAAGCCCGGTTGTTGCTGCTGGGGACAGACCTGGGCATTGCCCGCGAGGCACCATTCGCAGGCTCCGCAGCCCTCGACAAAGGGCGCTGTCACCCGGTCCCCGACTGCCCACTTCGTCACTCCCGGTCCCACCGCGATGACGCTGCCGGCGAACTCGTGGCCGGGGACATGCGGCAGCGCGATATCGTCATGACCGGCCCACGCGTGCCAGTCGCTCCGGCACAGGCCTGTGGCGGCAACGGAGATGAGCACACCTCCGGCCGGCAGAGCAGGCGCAGGGACCTCCCTCACGCCAAGCGGTCCACCTATGCGTTCCATGATCATTGCCCGCACAATGTCCTCCTTCCAGGGGTTCGTCCCGCCCCGGTCATGGCCGCGCCGGCCGAACCGGCCCGGCTGAGGTCGGTTTGGCCGCCCGGCGCGGCTTCCATCCCTGCCAGTTGTCCCGGAGAACGCCGCGGCGACGAAGAAGCTCCAGTGTTGATCATGCTCTTCCGCCAGTACGCAAGGACTTCATTGGTTTGGCAGAACCCCTCGAATTCATTTCCATCCCCACAGCCTAGGCTTTAGGCGCATAGGTACCATCAGGCATGGGCATAAAGAACTACCTGATTGAAGGCGGCTCCGGCACCGGCAAGACCTCCGTCTGCAACGAATTGAGGCGGCGGGGTTATCAGGCAATCAATGGTGATCGGGAACTGGCCTATCAAGGCGATCCGGACACCGGTGAACCGCTGGCCGGCATCACCGGTGTCTCCGTGCACCACCACCACATCTGGCGGGTGGAGGACGTGAAGGCCCTGGCGGCAGACCGGAAGGAGGCTGTGACCTTCTTCTGCGGCGGGTCAAGGAATCTGGCCAAATTCATCAACCTCTTTGATGGCGTTTTCGTTCTCGAAGTGGACCTCGACACGTTGAACCGGCGGCTTGCCGGGCGCCCGCAGGACGAATGGGGAGGACGGGAAGCGGAGCGCAAACTGATCGAACGCCTGCACCGGACACGGGAAGAAATCCCGCAAGGTGGTATCACGATCGACGCGAACGGACCGCTCCCGGCCGTCGTCGACGATATCCTTCGCCGGGTTCAACCGGGTGATCCCGCATGACCACCGACGTGTCGGCTTCCCTGCCGTGACGCAGCGGCCCGGCATAGGTTGTTGTTTCGTGCTCCGGACTTATCCACCATGGAAGGATGGGAAGGAAAGGCAGGCGTCACCGGCATATGTGGGCGCTGTGCATGCTGCTCCCGTTAGGCGCATCGGCAGGGTGCTCATATGAGTACCCGGAGCCCATAAACACGGCAACGCTTGACCCGGCCCGTACGTCAGAATCCCCGCAGGCCTTTGTTGATCCACTGGTTTTGGAACGCGAGGTCAAAAACTACGCTGCGCTGGACCTGCTCCTTAAGGCAGTGCCGGGACCCGTCCTCCTCTTTGAGGAGGGCCCCTTGGACGGACCCGTCAGGGGGTTCGGCGCCACAGCGAAGGTCCCGGCAGCAGGGCAGTACACCGTCACAGCGGCGTGTATCGGTGCAACTCGCGCAACAGTTTCCATTGGGCAGGAGCATCCCGGTGCCCCCTTTCAGCCCATGGCGCTCGGGTTGGATTGCGCCGGGGCGGCGTCGCAGGTTATTGCACTTCAACCGGGAGACGTTTTCGCGCATCTGCTGCTGCCCGGCCCGGGCGATACTCCGTGGACGGGGGCGGTGGGCGGTGTGCGTGTGACCGGGACCGGGAGCGGTTAATGGCAGCAGACCTTGCCGTGATACTCGACCACTACCTCCGGGCAATGTGGTTGAGGCAACTCGGAGATACGACCCTGATGCTGCTCGGCGGATTGTTGAGCAGCGCCGCCGCCGGCGGGACTGAAGCGAAGGCCCAAAGGTGAAGTGGTGGGTCCGTTACCGTCTGGTGCCGCTGCACCCTCCCGGCACGAGCGTCTTCTACATCCGGCCCGTGGTCAGGTCTGGGTCGACGTTGGGGTCCGTCCGGCCGGCTTCCTGTGTGCTTGATGGCGGTGTTGGTTCCTCTTTGGGTGCCTGCATTGAGCGCCAGACGGCTGCCCCGGCTGCCAAAGCCGCGACTCCGACGATCCACCACCAGAGCCTGGATGTCCGCCGCCGGGCCTGGACGGGAACGGGTGTCCTGCCGCGGGCAGAGGCCTTGGGGCCGACGCGCCTCAGCTGTTCCTGTACCCGGGGCGTGAACGTTTCCATTCCTCCCACAAGTTCCTCCGACAACCGGCGTAACAGCACCTGGAGTCGGGGGGAGGCGGTTTCGATGCCGGTATCCAGCCCCGCCACCGCTTTCTGGAGGGCCGCTGTGACCCCCGGGGTGGCCCATTCCCTGCCCCTGGCCAGATGGCCAATGAGGTTCTCGGAAAGACGGTGAAGCTGTTCGGACTCAATCAGCCGTTCTGCTGTGTGCATTGGTGCCTCCTTTGAGTGGTGGTGAGGACAGACTAGGCCCGGGGGAACTTCTGGGACAGGGACTTTGGAACCTGGATCCAGGGAGTACCGCGGTACCTTCGCAGCCCGTCATACGCCACCCTTACGGTTCCAGCATCAGGTCTTCGGTGAAATCCGCCGGGAAGTGTGGCCTGCCCGCTGCCAACCGCTCAATGCCAGTATTTGGCGTTCTTACTCCCGGTTCGCACAATGACATCGGCTGCCAGGGTGCCGGCAGGAGCTGCCGTTTACCTCCGCAACGCGGCCACTTCGGCGGCCAGCGCGGTGATCCTGCCCCAGTCTTTGGCGTCGACGGCGGCTGCCGGGGTCAGCCAGCTTCCCCCGACGCAGGAAACGTTGGGCAGTTTCAGATAGTCCGGGGCAGTGGCCAGGCTGATGCCGCCCGTGGGGCAGAACTGCACCTGCGGGATGGGTGCGCCGATGGCTGCCAGGTAGGAGGGGCCGCCGGCCGGGCCCGCGGGGAAGAACTTCATCGCGTCCAGACCGGCCTCCAGGACGGCCATGACCTCACCCACCGTGGCCACGCCGGGCAGCACCGGCACGTCCAGGGCCAGCAGCGAGGTGAGCAGGGCCGGGGTGACCCCGGGGCTGACCAGGAATTTGGCACCCGCCTGCATGGCGGCGTCGGCCTGGCCCGGCGTGAGGATGGTGCCGGCACCAACCAGGATGTCCGGCACCTCCTCCGCGATCAGTTTCAGGGAGGTCAGCGCGGAGTCGGTCCGCAGCGTCAACTCGATAATCTTCACTCCGCCGTGCACCAGTGCCTGTGCGAGCGGCACCGCGTCCTGGGGGTCGTCGATGGTGACCACCGGGATGACGGGTGAAACGCGGAGGACGGCGGATGCCTCAGCCATGGTTGATCTCATTTCCCAGGCCTTCCGGCCCGTTGGTTTCGATGATGCGGTACCAGTGCAGGAGCAAGTCACGGAAGCTTTCGTTCCCGGCAAGGGCCTGGTCAAAGATGGGCCGGAAGCCCAGCAGTGCGGGCACTACGGCCCCCGCGGTACGGGTGCCGGACAGCGCGGACTGCAGTTCCTGGGCCAGCGGATCATTCAAGTCCGGTTCCGGGGTGGTGGCCACGTGGTGCATCCACGCGGCAATGGCGAGGGCAGCCCACCTGGGTTCGCGCCCGGCGTCGAGCGTTTCCCGGACGGTAGCCAGCAGCCGCAGTCCTATCTTCTGCGAGCCGTCGCTGCCCACCTTCGCCGTGGTGTGGCCAAGAGCAGGGTTCGCGAACCGGCGGAGCACTCCAGCGCAATAGTCCTCGCCGTCCAGCCCGGGAGGCAGGGTGATGCCCGGCAAGGCTTCCTCAAGCATCATCCGGCGGCAGGCATCGCGGAACGAATCGACGGCCACGGCGTCGCTGATGAATTCCCTGCCCGCACCCAGGCCAAGATAGGCAAGCATCGAATGGCTGGCGTTGAGCAGGCGCAGCTTGGCGGATTCCCACGCGGCCACGTCGTCGCTGAACACGGCGCCGGCGTCCTCCCAGCGTGGCCGGGACGCGGCGAAGTTGTCCTCGATGATCCACTGTTTGAAAGGTTCGGCCACGACGGCGGCTTCGTCCCGCAGGCAGAGACCGTTTTCGACGGCGGCCAGGTCATCCGGCGTGGTGGCGGGCACCATCCGGTCAACCATGGTGCTGGGGAACGTGACGTTGTCCTGCACCCAGGCCAATAGGGGTTCACGTTCCAGTCCCGGCAGGGCGGCCGCGAAGTTCCGGACGAGGGTTCCGGTGAGTTCTCCGTTGCCGGGAAGGTTGTCGCAGGACACCACCGTGAGGGGTCCTGCGCCTGTGCGTTCACGCTGCTGCAGGCCGCGCACGATCTGCCCGATTGCAGTGCGCGGCGGCCTACCGGCGAGATCGGCCTGGACTTCCGGGTCCTTTAAGTCGAGGGTGCGTGTCTGCGGATCGAACCGGTAGCCCTTCTCCGTGATGGTGAGTGTGACGATCTTCGTGGCGGCCGCGGCGATTCGGTCCACCACCAGTTCCGGGGTGTCCCGGCCTGAAATGGCTTCGACGATGCTGGAAACCACCCGCAGCGGGGCGGCGCCCTCTCCCCTTTCCAACACCGTGAAAAGGCCACCCTGCGGCGTCAGCTGCCGGGCAACGGTATCCGAGCGCTGGGTTACCCCGACAATCCCCCACTCGAGGTCACCGGTGGCCAGCATCGCGTCCTCCGTGAACACGGCTGTGTGCGCCCGGGCGAAGGCCCCGAGGCCCAGATGGACGATTCCAGGTCGCAGCTTGTACTGCTCCAGGGACGCAACATGGGCGCTTCCGGCCAGCGACGATGCGGTCAGGCGTGCGATGGCAGTGCTCCTTGGTCAGCGCCGGTGGTCGGCGTGGTGGCACCGGCAGCAGTCGCGGCGTGGCGCCGGGTTTGATCGAAACTGGGGACAAAGCCGGTGCCGCCTTTGCCGCCCACCACGAGCGAGGAAGCGGCAGCGCCGTAACGCGCCGCCGTCGGGAAGTCGTCACCGAGTACCAGGCGGGCAGTCAGCGTTCCCACGAAGGCATCACCCGCGCCTGTCTGGTCGACGACGGAAGGCGCCGGGACCGCCGGGACCCACTCTGAGCCGTCCTTGCCGTCGCCGTCCCATTCCAGCTGGACTCCCTGCGCCCCGCAGGTGACGGCCACGTTGTCCGTACCGAGCGATCGGAGTTTTGCCGCGGCCTCCTCCGCGGAGGCAACGCCCAGCAGCGCCCGTGTCTCGCCGGGGAAGGAGGGCGTGACCAGGAAGGCGTGGGGCGCCAGTTCGGCGAGCGCCGCCGTCGCGTTTTCCACGCTGGTGAGCCTGGGGCGGAAGTTCGGATCGTACACAAAGCGCCTGGCCAGCCCGGCGGCTTTGACGACGGCGGCGCGGGACGTCGTCGAAATGGCGCAGGCTATGCCCCCGGCCACCACGGCGCCGGCTGCCGCGATCACTCCCGGGTCGACGTCGTCCGGGCCCAGGGTGGAACCGACGCTGCCGCTGCGGGCGTAGGAGAACTCGCGTTCGCCGTCGGGGTCGCTGTGGACCAGGTAGACGCCCTGCTGTCCGCGACGAAACTTCAGGAGTTCAGCGGAAACGCCCAGTTCGGCGACCCGGGCGGCGATGGCCCGGCCGAGGTCGTCTTCGGTCAGCACGGACAGCAGTCCCACCCTGGCACCGGCGGCAGCAGCGGCGGCCGCGACGTTGAGCGCATCACCGGAGATACCCAGTTGCGCGGGAACGCCGTGGGCGAAGGGCAGGTCGGTGGCGACTTCGACGAGGATCTCGCCCATCACCACGACATCGAATTTCCCGTGTGTTGAAGCGTTCACCAGTCGTGCACCGATCCGTCCAGGCGCCGGTTCACCGGCAGGTACTTGGGATCGAAGGGGAAGCGCAAGGCGGCTTCCTCGTTGAACTCCACCCCCAGTCCGGGGACGTCCCCTGGGTGCATGTAGCCGTCATTGAAAGAGTAGGAAGTCTTGAAGACTTCGCCTGCGGGGTCGCGATGTCCCATGTATTCCTGGATGCCGAAATTCGGGATGCTCATGTCCACGTGCAGTGCCGCCGCGAAGGAGACCGGGGACAGGTCGCCGGCGCCGTGGGAACCGGAGCGGACACCGTAAAGGTCGGCGAGGGAGAAGATCCGGCGCAGGTGGGTGATGCCGCCCGCGTGCGAGACAGAGGTGCGGATGTAGTCGATCAGCCGTTCGGTGATCAGTTGCTGGCAGTCCCAGATGGAGTTGAACACCTCCCCTACGGCAACGGGAGTGGTGGTGTGCTGGCGGATCAGCCGGAACGCGGACTGGTCCTCCGCCGGCGTAGGGTCCTCGATCCAGAACGGGCGGTACTGCTCCAGGGAGGCGCCGAGCCGGCCTGCCTCGATCGGGCTGAGCCGGTGGTGCACGTCGTGCAGCACGTGGACGCCATAGCCGAACTCTTCACGCACATGCGCCATCATCTTCGGTGCGAAGTCCAGGTACGCCGTGGTCTCCCACGTGTCCTCCTGCGGCACGTTGCTGCTGGCCGGCTCGTAAAGCTTTCCATCCACCGGTGCGATGCCGTACGTCTTGTCCAGTCCCGGAACGGCCGCCTGCGCCCGGATGGCCTTGTAGCCGAGGTCAAGGTGGTGCTGGAAATCCTTGCTGAGGTCCTCGAGTGAGGAGCCGCTGGCGTGCCCGTAAACCATGACGCCTTCCCGGGCGGCGCCGCCCAGGAGTTCGTAAACCGGCATACCGGCGGCCTTGCCCTTGATGTCCCAGAGCGCGACGTCGATAGCGGCTATCGCCGTCATGGTCACGGGTCCGCGGCGCCAGTAGGCGCCTTTGTAAAAGTACTGCCAGGCGTCCTCGATGCGGCGGGCGTCGCGGCCGATCAGCAGCGGGCAGAGGTGCTCGGAGAGGTAGGACGCCACAGCCAGTTCGCGACCGTTGAGGGTGGCATCGCCGATTCCGGTGATGCCGTCCTCGGTTTCAATTACGAGCGTGACGTAGTTCCGTCCGGGTGACGAAACCACTACCCGTGCGTCGGTGATCTTCACTGATGGTCCTTCAAGTGGTGGATGTGCAATGTGGGTTGCAGCAGGTGCGCCGTTTTAAGGGGCACATGCTGGGTGGTTGGGCTGGCTGTCAGTCCGCGGCGAGGCGGAGCATGACCTTGCTGCTGCCGGCGGCGGGATCCAGGGCCGTCCGCATGGCCTCCTCCGCGTCGTCGATGCCGAACTTGTGGGTAATGATCGGCGAAACGTCCAGTCCGTCCGCCATCGCCATCAGGGCATCTGTGATCTCGTCGGCGAACCGGTAGGACCCGATCCAGGTAATCTCCCTCGTGACGAGGTCTCCCAGAGCCGCCGGAGCAGGAGCGCCCGGCAGGTTGCCCACCTGGACCACCGTTCCGCCGCGGGCCGTTGCCCGCAGGACAGCTCCAAGGACAGCCGGGATGCCGGTGGCCTCGAAGACCAGCTCCACGTCCGCCGGAAGCGGGGTGTTCGCAACGTTGAGCACTTCATCGGCGCCCATGGCCTGGGCGATCCGCAGGGACGCATCGCTGATGTCGGTGGCAATGACAGTGCGGGCGCCGGCGTACTTGGCAGCCGCAGTGACGAGCGACCCGATCGGTCCGGCACCGTTGACCAGCACGTCCCGGCCTTTAAGGCTGCCTGCGCGGCTGACTGCATGCATGGCGACGGCGAGGGGCTCCGCAAGTGCCCCGTGGAGGGTGTCCACGCCGTCGGGCAGGGGGCGGATCTGGGATGCCTTCGCGAGCTTCCGTTCGCTGAAACCACCGTCTGTATGGGGATCAAACGCCGCCGAGCCGAAGTAGCGGATCTGCGGGTAAAGGTTGCTTCGGCCGGTGAGCCGGTCTGGAAGGACGCCGTCCCCCACCAGTTCGGCAGGGTGCACGGTGACGGGCTGTCCTACTTCGAGATGTTCGATGCCGGCACCCAGCGCGGCGATCCGGCCCGCCACCTCGTGCCCCAGGACGAGCGGTGACTTGAGCGCCGCCGTCCCCGACGCTCCGTGGCGCCAGTACGAAAGGTCAGATCCGCAGATCCCGCCCCACTCGACGTCGAGCACTACCTCGCCAGGGCCGGCAACCGGCTCCGGACGTTCATCGATGCGGAGATCGTTGGCGCCGTGGACCACAACCGCTTTCATACGGCATCCTCGAGGCGGACCAGGTCGCGGCCACGGACCTCGGGCCCAACAGCGGCAGAGACCAGGGTGATCAGCGAGTAGCCGATGAGCATCGCGGCGAGCGGCCACCAGTGTCCGGTGATGGCGGTGAGGGTGGCAGCCAGCAGCGGGCCGATCGCGGTGGCAAGTATGCCACCGATTTCCTTGGCCAGGGCAAGCTGGGTGAAGCGGGTCCGGGCTCCAAAGAACTCGGCCATGGTGACGCTTTCCATGGCGAACAGGCTCAGGACGCCCAGGTTCAAACCGATGACCATCGCGATGGTGATGACCGCGGGGTTGCCGCTGGTGATCATCAGCATCATCGGAATGGCGTAGACGGCCGTGAGGGCGCTGAGCACCAGGTAGAGCGGGCGGCGGCCGAAGCGGTCACCGAGGAGGCCGACGAGCGGAATGGTGATGAAACCCAACAGCGAGCCGTACATGATGGCGTTGGTGCCCACAGTCTTGTCCGTGAGCAGCACGGTGGCGAGGTAGCCCACCAGGAAGGTCTGGACGAGCCCGGAGTTGCCCGCCTGGCCGAAGCGCAGTCCCAGTGCAATCAGGAACGCCTTGCCCTTCTTCTGGTGAAGGGCAGCTTCGATGGTGCTGGTTCCTGCAAGTTCGGGTGCCTTGGCGGCCGTCCTGATCTTGTCCTTGGTGAGGGCGACGCCGTCCACGACGTCCGCACGCTGTTCAAAGACAGGGCTTTCCTTGATGGAGCGGCGGATCCAAATGGCGAAGATCATGATCACGAAGCTTGCAAGGAATGGGATGCGCCAGCCCCAGCTCAGCAGGTCCTCCTGGGAAAGCGACGCCACGAGGATGGCCCACAGGGCCGAGGCACCGAGGGTTCCGGAGTTGGTGCCCAGGCAGACCAGGGAGGAGATGATGCCCCGCCTGCGGGCCGACGCGAATTCCGCCAGCATGACCGTGGCTCCCGCAATCTCAGCGCCGGCTCCAAAACCCTGGATGAGGCGCAGGGCCACCAGCAGAACCGGAGCCCAGATGCCCACCATGGCGTAGGTGGGAAGGACGCCGATCAAGGTGGTCGAGGCACCCATCAGGGCGATGGTGATGTAGAGGACCTTTTTCCGGCCGATCCGGTCACCCATCCGGCCGAAGTAGACGGCGCCGAAGAGGCGGGCAACGTAGCCCACGCCGTAGGTGGCCATTGCGGCTATCAGGCCGATGACGGGGCTCACGTCCGGGAAGAATATCTTGTTAAAGACGATGGCTGCTGCCAGCGAATACAGCTGGAAGTCCATGAACTCCATGGCCGTTCCCAGCCAACCCGAGACTGCAACTTTGGCGAGGTCGCGGGTGTTGCGGGCTTCGGCCTGGCCGATTGTGGGCGGGGCAATGCTTTCGGTCATCAGTTGCTCCTTTGCAGGTGATGCTGTCGAAGAGGATGAAGATCGTTAAGGGGATGTGAACGTTGGGAACCTGGGTGCGCCGGGGTGGCGGTACGGGGGCAAAAACGATCGGCCGACGCTGTGACTTCTACTACCATACAAGCACTACCATTCTAGTGTGTCAATAGGCGCTAGACTGATCTCATGGCTACCGGCAAGAGCGAAAAGGCGCAGATTCCCAGACTCTCCGTTCGCGACCAGACCCTCGAAGCGCTGCGGCGCAGGATAATCTCCCTGGAACTCCCTCCCGGCGAGCCCCTATCTGAAAATGAGTTGGCGCAGGAGATGGGAGTCAGTCGCACCCCCGTCCGGGAAAGCCTGATCCTTCTGCGCGAAGAAGGGTTGGTGCAGGTCTTCCCCCAGATCGGCTCGTTCGTGTCCCTGGTGGACCTGGCACGGGTTTCAGAGGCACAGTTTGTCCGGGAGGCCATTGAGTGCGCCTCCCTTAGTGACTTCACCGCCGACGCTGCCGGAATTGCGGGCCTACGGAGCATCCTTGCGGGACAGCGGGATGCCGAAGCGCAGGGAGACGTTGAGGAGTTCTTCCGGCTGGACGAGGATTTCCACCGCGAACTCCTGCGGCTCGCTGGGCACGAGTCGGCATGGACGGCCGTTAACTCCGCCAAGGCCCACCTTGACCGCGCACGCCGCTTGAGCCTCATTGACACGCGCCCTGTTTCCACCCTTATCGATCAGCACACTGCGGTAGTGGACGCCCTTGAGGCCAAGAATGTCGTCCAGGCCGACGAATCCCTTCGACTGCACCTGCGGGGCGTCTTCGACGACGTTAAGCGCATTCAGGCGTCATCCCCGAACCTCTTCTCCGATGGCACGCCGGGCCGCCCCATCCGGCGCAATGTGGCCCGCCTGTCCTAGGCGCCGCCTGTCGCACCCACTGATGTCTTCGAGTGGGAGTTGTCACCCCGCAAGCAGGGATCCGGCATCGCGCATCGAGTTAAGCCGGTAATCCGAACCTTCCGCGCATTCGGAACGTTTCGTGCCAAAGCCAATCCCGCCCCCCGGCTTTCGCACTCTTGACTCTTTTACTGAGTGCACTCATAATTGATTCTACTCAACATGAAAGAGAGTCCGATTATGAAAGCCTTCGTCGTCACCAAGTACAAGGCCGACGTGCAGGTGGGCGAGGTTCCCGAGCCCGTCATTGGGGAGCGGGATGTCCTGGTCGGGGTGGAAGCGGCTGGACTCAACCAGTTGGATGAGAAGATCCGCATGGGCGAGTTCAA
>DATIMT010000091.1:0-4238 GCA_035475035.1 Arthrobacter sp. | reverse complement strand
GGCGTAAAAGCGGCCCGGCTCGGAGTCGAGGACGACTTCCTCCCGGGCCTGACCCGGGAAAAGATCGCGGCCGCCTTCCCGGGCGCCGAACTCCTGGACGTCTCGCAGGACGCAATGCGCCAGCGCATGATCAAGTCCGCGGAGGAGATCGAGGTCATCAAGCATGGCGCCCGCATCGGCGACCTGGGCGGCGAAGCCATCCGCGCGGCAATCCGCGAGGGCATCAGCGAGTACGAGGTGGCCCTGGTCGGCACGGAGGCCATGGTGCACGAGATCGCCAGGACGTTCCCGCACCGCGAGGTCCGCGACACCTGGGTGTGGTTCCAGTCCGGCATCAACACCGACGGCGCGCACAACTGGGCCACCACCCGGAAGCTGCAGCAGGGCGACATCCTCTCGCTCAACTGCTTCCCGATGACCTCCGGCTACTACACCGCCCTGGAGCGCACGCTCTTCCTCGGCCAGCCCGACGAACGCTCGCTGGAACTGTGGAACATCAACGTGGAGGTGCACCGCCGCGGCCTGGAACTCATCAAGCCCGGCGCCGTTTGCAAGGACATCGCCGCTGAGCTTAACGAGATCTACATCAGCCACGGACTGCTGGCCAACCGCACCTTCGGCTACGGCCACTCCTTCGGCGTCCTCAGCCACTACTACGGCCGCGAAGCCGGCCTGGAGCTGCGCGAGGACATCGACACCGTGCTGGAGCCCGGCATGGTGGTCTCCATGGAGCCCATGATCACGGTGGCGGACGGCCTGCCCGGCGCCGGCGGCTACCGCGAGCACGACATCCTGGTCATCGGCGAGGACAACACGGTGGAAAACATCACCAAGTTCCCGTTCGGACCGGAACACAACATCATCGGGGCATAAGGCCCAAACCTGGAAGCGGCGCCGTCGAGCACGGCGCCGCTTTCGGCGTCCCCTGCCAGCGATAGGGAAAGATAGTGTCCACCATGACTCCTGCAAAGACATCCGACACCAACGGCAACGGAACCGGCACCAACGGCGGGACGGACGCCAAAGGAGCCTCCGTCGTCGTCAACGCCATCGCCGTCCTGCGCACCTTCACGGCGGACGAACCCCTGCTGGGCGTCACGGAAATCGCCAACCGCGTGGGCATGCACAAGAGCAGCGTCTCCCGGATCCTGGCAACCTTCGAGCAGGAAAACCTGGTAGAACGGGACCCGGAGACCAAGCGGTTCCGGCTGGGCCTGGGGCTCATCGCCGTCGCCGGGCCGCTGCTGGCGGAGATGGAGGAACGGCGCGTCGCCTACCCGGTCCTGAGGCAATTGACGGAGCAGACGGGGGAGACCAGCGCCCTGATGCTCTGGAACGGTGACGAGGCCATCTGCGTGGAGCAGATCGCCAGCCACCACCAGATCAAGCACACCACACCCCTCGGCGCCCGCTACAGGGACGCCATGAGCGCATCGGTCCAGGTGTTCCTGTCCACCCTGCCGGCCGAGCGGGTGCGGGAGCTGCTGCGCAGCGGGACAATCGCCTTTCCGGGAATGGACGACGCCGGGCTGGCGGCTTACGAGGCCAGGCTCCAGGACGTGGCGCAGCGGGGATGGGCGGGAAACTACGGGGAATCGTCCATGGACGAGGTGGGCGTTGCCGCCCCCGTCCGGGACCACCGGGGCGACGTGGTGGCTGCCGTCCTGATTCCGGCCCCCCGGTTCCGGGTGTCCAAGGAACGGTTCGAGAGCCTGGGGGAGGCCTGCGTTGCCGCCGCCGCCAAGGTGACCACCCGCCTGGGCGGCCGGCCGTAAGCCAGGCCGCCGCGGCAGGCACCGCTTGGTTACCCCTGGAGTCAGGGGCGCCGACATCGGGGAAGAAGCGAGTGTCCGCTTTTCACGGAGACGGACCAGCTCGCCGTTATCGCCGGTCACTGCGCCAGGCTTCGACTGTTCGGTGGATATAGGTCTCGACGCTGGCGGTGACATCAGTGGATGGGTCAAGCAGCCATTGCAGCCCGATTCCGTCCAATACGGCGGTGACCAGGCGAACTTCTGTCTGGATTTCGGTTGAGGTGAGCGGTGCCACCTCGCCGGCATCGACCGCTTGCCGCAGGTGGTGTGCGAGAGTTTCGAGGTTGTCCGTGTAGCGGCGTTGAATGAAGACGTGAGCGGGGTGGGCCGGATTGGATGCTTCCGCCGCGATGGTGGTGAACAACTCGAGCAGCCCGCGGCTGCCCAGATGTGCAGACATGACCTCAGGTAGCCGGCGGAAATAGTCCAGCCCCACGACACCGGTGAGACTTGCCTCGACAGTTCGGCGGTCCCACTCCTGCAGCACTGCCGTGAGGAGTCCTTCCTTGCTGCCGAAATGCTGCAGCAGGGTCGCGTGGGAGACCCCGACCCGCTCAGCTATGGTCCGGATGGAGCCACCTGCGTAGCCGTTCTCACCGAAGACCGTGATGGCGACAGCTACGATCTGTTCCCGCCGCCGGACCCCGGTGCGGTAGGGGCCCCGCGTGGTGGCCCCTGTGCTCTTGGACATCGGTCGCATCTCCTCATCAATCCGTTGACCAAAACCTACCATTCGGTTACAGTTTATCTCCAGACAGAGCCCGCCATCGACGGCAGCGTGGATCTAAATATCCGCGACGCAATTACCTTTCTGGCCATCCGCGCCCGGCATGTCCCGGTGGTTGGAACAAACCACTATCGAAGACAAGGAACTCTGATGCGTTACTCAATTCTCGGTTCGACCGGCGTGAAAGTGTCCCGGATTTGTTTGGGTACCGCCACGTTTGGGGTCGCTCCGACGTCGCAGGCTGCCGACGAGCTCGTAGGCGCAGCTATCGACGCGGGCATCAACTTTGTGGACACCGCCGACGTGTATGGCAACATGCCTGTCTTCGACCGGCCCGGTGCCCCTGCGGCCGCTGAGCGTGAACCCGCCGAGCAGATCCTCGGCCGCGCCCTTCGCGGGCGTCGCGACGAGATGGTGATCGCTACCAAGTCCAACGGAACCGTAGGGCATGACATCAACGACCGTGGCCTGTCGCGCCGTCACATCATCCGTCAGGTCGAGACGAGCCTGCGCCGGCTGGAAACTGACTACATTGACCTCTACTACGCTCATGATCCCGATCCGGACACTCCAATGGATCAGACCCTGGCGGCATACGACGATCTCATTCGGCAGGGCAAGATCCGGTACGTCGGCTTGTCCAACCATCCTGCCTGGCAGGTCACACAAGCCCTGTGGATCGCGGATGACCGGCGTCAGCAGGCACCGGTCGCCGCCCAGGTAAAGTACAACCTCATTAATCGAGCCGCCGAGCGTGAGCTCGCTCCCGCCTGCCAGCAGTTTGGGCTGTCGATCATTCCCTACGCGCCCCTGCACGGCGGCCTGCTCGCCGACCTTCGCGTTCTGGACCGCGACGTCTCCGGTGACCAACGCTTCGCCGGAGCAGGGTTCACCGACACCGAGATTGCCCTTGCCCGCCAAGTCGAGCGTCTCAGCCGCTCATGGGGACTGGCGCCCTACCAGGTTTCGCTGGCATGGTTGCTGTCACGCCCGGCCGTCGCCTCAGCCATCGTCGGCGCCGAAACCGTCGCAGAGCTCCAATCCAACGCCACAGCGGCCGACCTCAAGCTCGAACAATCACAGCTGGACACGCTCACCGCGTTAGCCGGCGAACCGGCAGCCTTCCTCGACGACGCCGATGGATTCATGGACGCAGATTTGGAATGAAGTTAGCGCGGCCTTCGCAAGGATCTGCTGACATGGGAGACTTCCGCTATGAGCATCGAGCAGTGGTGGACAAAACTGCAGCCGTCAACGCGGGAATACTTGATCGATAACAATGGCGACGTGGTGCCGGCGGAAGTAGTGGCCGAGATTGCCGAAGTTGGCGGCCCGGAAAGCACCGATTCATGGTGGGCTGACCAGAATGGAGCCCCGGGGCACTATTTCCCGGATGACGCCATCGACTGGGTCGAGGCGATCGCCAACGATGAGTAGACCGTTTGAAAGACGATGACTACGCGCTGCCCAGCGAGGCTTCCCGTGGAGGCTCGGGTGTAAGTCATGGACTGGGAAGAGCAGGCGGTATAGCGGATCGCGTCCGCCATGAAGACGGCGGCCACCGTCCTGATGGACGCCAGTCGTTCGGAGGCTGAAGGGCGCTCTATGTTGTTGAGTTCGACTTGGACGGCTGTGGGCCGGGTGACGGTGCTTCCATTTATTCGCCTTTGAAGTTGAGCGTGTCAGTTCCGCTCTTC
>DATIMT010000090.1:0-20540 GCA_035475035.1 Arthrobacter sp. | reverse complement strand
GGTCACGCCGGCGTTTTCGCCGATGCCCACCAGCATGTCCTTCTTCATTTCCTCGGTGACCTTCTGGCCGAACTGGCGCAGGTGGTTCTTGGAGGACTTGTAGGAGCAGTGCTCGCTCCACATGACGGAGTACATGGCCAGTTCGGCGCCGGTGGGGCGGCGGCCCAGGACCTTGAGGATCTCGTCGAACTCGTTCCGCTTCAGGCCGAGCTCGGCCCAGGGGAGTTCGGTGTCCGGAGTCTTCGCGGCGTTCTCGACGGTGTCGATGTTGAACTTCTTGGTGGTTTCAGTGGTCACTTGTCGCCTCCCACAATCTTGTTCAGTACGGAGGTGAAAAATCCGAGGCCGTCGGTGTCGGAACCGCCGATCCCATCGAGCGATTCGGGCCCGAAGCCGGGCTCCACGGCGTGCTCAGGGTGCGGCATGAGGCCCACCACGTTGCCGGCCGCGTTGGAGATGCCGGCGATGTCGCGGCGGGAGCCGTTCGGGTTGAAGCCCACGTAGCGGAAAACGACGCGGCCCTCAGCCTCAAGGGCGTCCAGGGTCTTCTCGTCCGCGATGTACTGGCCGTCCTGGTTCTTCAGCGGAATGGTGATCTCCTGCCCCGCTTCGTAGTCCAGCGTCCAGGCGGTGTTGCTGTTTTCGACCCGCAGCACCTGGTCCCGGCAGAGGAACTTCAGGTGGTCGTTCTTGATCATCGAACCGGGGAGCAGGTGCGACTCGGTGAGGATCTGGAAGCCGTTGCAGATGCCGAGGACGGGCAGTTTGGCGTCGCTGTTGGCTGCGTCAATGATCCTGGACATCAACGGGGCGAAGCGCGCGATGGCACCGGCCCGGAGGTAGTCGCCGTAGGAGAAGCCGCCGGGAATGACGACGGCGTCCACGTCACCGAGTGCGCTGTCGCCGTGCCAGAGTTCGACGGCGGTGCCACCGGCCAGGCGCACGGCGCGTGCAGCGTCACGGTCATCGAGGGTCCCGGGGAAGGTAACGATGCCGATCTTCGCGCCAGTGAGCCCGCGAACACCAGAAGCGTCGGCGGCGACGGCCTCGCCGATCAGGGGAAGTTCAGTCATCTCAGGCCTCGACGACCTCGACGTTGACGACGTCCTCGATGACGGGGTTGGACAGGAGGGTTTCGGCGGCGTCGCGGGCCTGGGCCAGGATCTCCTCGGTCACCTCGCCGTCGACCGTCAGTTCGAAACGCTTGCCCTGGCGGACAGAGCTGAAGCTGGTGAAGCCCAGCCGGGGGAGAGCGCCAACGATTGCCTTCCCCTGCGGGTCCAGAATCTCGGGCTTGGGCATGACGTCAACAACGATCCGGGGCATCCGGTAACTCCTGTGCGTGAGCTTGGGTAAGGGCGCAGCGGAGTGGTGCCGTCTCACGCCGTACCGGGATGTGGGAGACAACTGGTCACCTGCGTTGGTTCACCATGAGGTCGGGCGCTCCGCGAGCTTGCCTTACCATTCTACCGGCCCGGGCGCATCCCTTTGCATTCGGGCGATTTGTGGAGCGAAGCGGCCGGTGACCGCCCGGTTCGCGGGCGCGTTGGGGTCCGGGTCTGGAGTTGCCTGGGAGGCATCACTACCATTGTTGAATGGCTGAGAATTCGAAATCCGTGCTGTTGCCGGTGGTCGCCGCCGCGGTGTTCGCAGGCCTGGGCAGGATGGTGCTCCAGAAGGTGAAAGCCGACCGGTTGGCCCGGCAGACGCGGGTAGCCGGCCCTGTGGATGAAAAAACCAGGCAATGGATCAGCGACGTGGTGCGTACTCCCCGCCGGTAGCGCGGCCCGTCACCCTCCTCTCCTGCCAGGGCGTCTTCCGGGGCGCCCTTTTTCTGCGCCTTTTCCCAAAGCCCCGGGCTCCCGACCCCTCGATGTGACAAGCGGAAAATTCTCAAATGTGCTCTATGTCATATTCTGCTCTCAGTCTGTAATCTGTGAACAGCCTGGTCTCAGCAGATTACAAAAGTTGTAATTCTCTCTGCAGTTCCAGTCGTCCGGGCCGCCCGCCAAGGCTTGGCGGTACATCGTGAAAGGGTCGCACGTGAAACTAACTGGAAAGAGCCCCTCGCGGGCCGGGGGACTCCGGAAAGCGGCCGCGTTGGCTGTCGGGTTGCCCCTTCTCCTTAGCTCCCTGGCAGTAGCTCCCGCTTCCGCGGCGCCCGGGGGCCGGAATGGGGAGAACACCTCCTCCGCGGCGAGGGACAGTCAATTCAAGGACGGCCGGTACATCGTCGTGCTCGCCGGCCCGGCTGCAGCGGCGTATGAAGGGGGAGCTGCCGGGTTGGGCGCGACCAAGCCGCAACTGGGCAGGAAGCTTGATGCCGGCAGCCCCAATTACAAGGCCTATGACGCCCATCTCCGCCAGCAGCAGCGTGACGTTGCGGCGGCCCAGGGGGTCAGCCCCGCCAAGCAGTACACCGCAGCTCTTAACGGGTTCACGGCTGAACTGACGGCGGCGCAGGCCTCCTCACTGGCCAAGGACAGCCGCGTCCTGGCAGTAGCCCCCGACGTTGAAAACAAGCCCGACTACACCACCGGGGACTTCCTCAAGCTCACGGGGCCGGAGGGCGCCTGGGCTAAGCAGTTCGGCGGCGAAGCCAACGCCGGCAAGGGCGTAGTGGTGGGGGTCATCGACTCCGGGTACGCGCCGGACAACCCCTTCCTGCAGGGCGAACCGGTAAAGCCCCTGCAGGGCGACCCGACAGTCGGCGTCCCCTACCGCACAGCTGATGGCAAGATCGCCATGCTCAAGTCGGATGGCACCACATTCGAGGGCGAATGCCAAAAGGGCCAGGGCACCGGGGCCGCCTTTGACGGCTCACAATGCAACTCCAAGGTGATTGGCGCCCGCTATTTTGCTGATTCCTTCCTCCAGTTCGTTCCCCCGGGAAACCGCGCCCCGCAGGAACTCATTTCACCGGTGGATGTCGGCAGCCACGGGACGCACACCGCCACCACGGCAGCCGGCAACGCCAATGTTGAACAGGTCATCGACGGAACAAGCTTCGGAAAGAGCTCGGGCGTGGCTCCCGCAGCCAAGGTCTCGGTGTACAAAGTCTGCTGGGAAGACACCAGCCCGGACACCGGTGGTTGCTACTCCTCAGCTTCCGTTGAGGCCGTGGATGCAGCCATCAAAGACGGCGTCGACGTCCTGAATTACTCCATTTCCGGGAACAATGACAGCACCACCGATCCCGTGGCGCTGGCGTTCCTGAACGCCGCAGCCGCCGGCGTCTTCGTTTCCGCCTCGGCCGGAAACTCCGGACCTGCAGCCTCCACCGTCAACCATGCCTCGCCTTGGCTGACCACCGTGGCGGCGTCCACCTTCCCCAGTGACCTGCTAGGAACGGTCAAGGTATCTGACGGATCGCTCTACCGCGGCGCCTCCATCATGAAGTCGGAGGTGGCGGACAAGCCCGTTGTCCTCGCTGCTGCTGCCGCCGCCCCGGGTGCTGCAGACCCCAACCTTTGCGGCCCGGGAACGCTTGACGGGTCCAAGGTGGCCGGAAAAGTCGTGGTGTGCGACCGCGGCGTAGTGGACCGGACCGCCAAGAGCCAGGAAGTCCTGGACAAGGGCGGCGTGGGCATGATCCTCGTGAACCTCACCAGCAGCTCAGAGGACGCGGACAACCACGTTATCCCCACCATCCACGTCAACGCCCCCAAAAGCTTGGAACTGAAGTCCAAGCTGGAAGCCAACCCGGCGCTTACAGTCAGCCTGGTTAAGGGCGACCTGACCGGCCTGCCTCCGGCCGCGGCGCCCCAGATCGCAGGGTTCTCTTCCCGCGGACCCACCCTCGCTTCCGGCGGCGACCTGCTCAAGCCTGATATCTCCGCCCCTGGTGTGAACGTCCTCGCCGGCGTCTCCACCATCGGCAACCACGGCGCCCAGTTCGGATTCATGTCCGGCACGTCCATGGCCGCACCGCACATTGCCGGTTTCGGTGCCCTGGTGCTGGGCAAGCAGCCCAAGTGGAGCCCCGCAATGGTGAAGTCCGCCATGATGACCACCGCCTACCCCCTGGTTAACGCCGATGGTTCGCCCAACACGGATCCGTTCCAGGGCGGCGCCGGCCACATCGATTCCGCCCGCGTCCTCGACCCCGGGCTGGTCTACGACTCCGGCATGCAGGACTGGCTCGGTTTCCTGAATGGACAAGGCGTAGACACGGGAGCCCCGCAGGCCGGCACCATTGCCGCCCGTGACCTCAACCTCCCCTCCATCGCCCTCGGCAGTCTGGTGGGAGAAATCCAGGTCAAGCGCAAGCTGACCGCGCTGGTGCCGGGAATGTACCGCCCCGAGGTGGACATGCCGGGCTTCGAGGTCAACGTGGAACCCAAGGCGTTGAACTTCGCCAAGGCGGGCCAGACCCGTGACGTAACCCTGACCATTCGGAACGTCAGCGCCCCGGTGGGCAAGTTCAGCACCGGAAGCCTCACCTGGAAGGGCCCCCGGACGGTGACATCACCCATCGCCCTCCGGCCTGTTGACGCCCAGATCGCCCCGTCATTCTCCTTCAACTCGGCCACGGGCACCGGCAGCGGTTCCATGGAGCTCGTATCCGGCTCGGACAGCCCCATCGCTGTGGGGGTGGAGGGCCTGGCACCACTCAGCCAGACCGCCATCACCAAGACCCCGGGCCAGTACGCAGCCACGAATGACGCGCACAACGCCCTGATCCAGGTGAAGGTGCCGGCCGGTGCCTCGTCTGCCCGGCTGGGCGTCCAGGCGCAGTCGAACGACGTCGACTGGGACATGGTGGTCTACGCACCGAACGCCTCGGGCGGGCTGACCCCCACCCAGGTGGCCACGGCGTCGGCCAGTGAATTCCTGGACCTGGAGTCGCCCCGGGCCGGCACCTACTATGTGGTGGCCAACCTGTACGCCTCACCGAACAACGTCCCGGCAACTGCTTCCGTCCAGGCCGTGACCTTCGCCGGCGACGCAGGCAACCTCACGGTGAACCCGAACCCCATCGTGGCGCCGAATGGAACGGCCACCTCGGCGACCCTGAGCTGGACGGGACTCGCTGAGGGAACCTACCTCTCGCGGCTGAGCCTTGGCAGCAACGGCATCAAGACCTGGGTGAACGTGCAGGTGGGACCGGGCTCTGCTCCCGCTCCTGCCGGCGCTCCCCAGCTCGACCTGGCCCAGGCGATACCCGCAACCTGAGTGGAAATGCATGGGGGGAGGTCCCGGGCGGCCAACAGGCCGTCCGGGACCTTTTTCGTTGCCGGCGCCGAAGGCACAGCAGCCGAAGGCCCAGCAGCCGAAGGCTAGGTGGCCGTCCCGCCCAGCAAGGGGCCCATGGCCTTCCATCGTGCGATCTCGCACCCATCGGTGCGGGTGAAGGTCGAGTGGACAGGGCGCCCGTGGAAGGTTCCGCTGACCACCGCAACCTGCGGGCCGCCGTACTGTTGCGTGCAGAGCTTGGGAGGTCCAGGTTTGGGGAAGAAGATGCCTTCACCGAACCGCTCCACGGCATCCAGGGCCGCCCCGGCCTGGGGCAGCGTGGTCCCGGCAGACGGCAGGTCGTCCGTGGCCACCAGCCGGAAAACATGCTCGGGAGCGTCGGGGTCCTCCCGAATGCTGATGGTCAGGTCGATCACCGCGGTGCTCCTTCCAGCAGGGCCTCAAGTTCAGTGGCGAGTCTTTCCCGCAGACCCCCCGCTTCCGCAGCAAAAGCACGCTGATGCTCAACATATGCGGCTTTGCCCTGCGGCGTCTCAATGGGAATTGCGGGGTAGCCCCAGCCGGCCAGGTCGTACGGGGAAGCCTGCATATCCATGACCCTGATGCGCCAGGACAGCTCAAAGCAGTCCATCACCAGTTCGCTGGAGAGCGCCGGCAACAGCTTGTACGACCACTTATAGAGGTCCATGTTGGCATGCAGGCAGCCCGGCTGCTCCAGGTGGCGCTGGGTTTCCCGGCTGGGCGAGTGCTCGTTGAGCGGGATGGCGTCCGGGGTGTAGAACCGGAAGGCGTCGAAGTGTGTGCAGCGGATCCTGTTGTCCTCCACCACCTGGTCGGTCCCGGCCGCTCCCAGGCGCAGCTGCAGGTACTCATGGCGGAGGTCGAACTTGTCCTGGCGGTAAACCATGGCCCACTCGTGCAGCCCGAAGCAGCCGAACTGTGCCGGCCTGGCCGCCGTCCCCCGGAGGATGATGCCGGCGAAGGCCACTGCATCCCTGCGGTCGGCCAGGAAGGCGGGCCGATCGAAGGTGACCGCCGCGCTTCCCGCAGCCAGCCCCAGGGAGGCAAGCTCGCCGTCGTCGAGCACCCGGTAATGCTTCCAACCCTGCCGCACGGCTGCCTGTTCGCCGGTGAGGACTGCTCCGGCGCCGGGGTGCCAGCGTTTCAGCTGGCCGGGCTTTTGGGTGTAATAGGTGAAGAGAAAATCCTCCACCGGGTGTTTCTGCCCCGCTGACCGCCGGGCGAGGTAGGGGTCTGCGTATCGGCTGACTCGTTGCAGGTGGGCATCCTCCCTGGCCCGCGCGTTGTCTGCCGGCAGGAGCTTAAGAGGCTCCACCGGCCGCACCCAACACGTCCTTGGCGCCGTCCCATGCGCTGATTTCGCATCCGTTGGTCCGGGCGAACGAGGAGTCCACCGCAACACCGTCCACGATGCCTGTCACCGTGGCCTTTTGCGGGCCGCCGTACTGCTGTGTGCAGGGCTGGGAGCTTACCGGTGCCGCCGGAGCCAGGATGGCAGGACTGGCCTTCAGCGCAGCGCAGGCCGCAGCGGCATTGGGGTGGCTGCTTTCCGCGGCGGGCGTGCCGGAGCTGCAGACCAAGGTGTAATCGAGTTCCGCCGCGCCCTCGGACGGCACCACGGTGATGGCAAGTTCAGCGTTCCCCTGCCCCGGACCGGCACTTGGCCGCGACGTGGCAGGGGCAGGGGCCGGTACCGAGGTTTCAGTATCGGCGGAGGGGGTGGCAGAGCCGGCTGGAGGGCTACCCGCTGCGGAGGAGGAACTGGCCGAAGCGGTGGAAGGGGCTGTTGACGCGGACGCGCCGCTGTCAGGAGTGCCGCTGCAACCGGAAATCAGCCCGGCGCTGACTGCCAGGAATGCGGTGAGCATCCGAAACCTGCGCATACGGCCACCTTTCCTTCGTCCAGTTATTCTAGTCGCTTGACGCAGTGCGGGCGGGGCACCGGTTTGGTCCCTCCCAGTCTCACTGGGAGGTGGCAGCGATCAGCCCCATCATGGAGGAGTGCAGTTCAGTGACCTGTTCCCGGGTCAGCCCCAGCCGCTCCATCATGGTCCCAGGGACCTGCAGTGCCTGTTGCCGAAGGGCCGCGCCCTTCGGCGTCAGTTCGACGGCGAGCGCGCGTTCGTTTCCGTCCGCGCGTCGCCGTGTAATCAGGTCAGCCGCTTCCAGCCTGCGGAGGAGCGGGGAAATGGTTGCCGGCTCCTGGGCAAGGGCCTCGCTGATGTTCCGCACCGTCCGGGGGCTGTCTTCCCACAGGCAGAGCATCACCAGGTATTGCGGATGTGTGAGGTTGAGTTTCTCGAGCACCGGTTTGTAGGCCCCCACCACGCTGCGGGCAGCCACCGTGAGTGCAAAGCAGAGTTGATGTTCAAGCAGCAGGTCTTCTTCCTGTGCTGCGTCCTTTAGCTTTGCATCCGTTGCTTCGTCCGTTGCCGCTGTGGCGGTCATGCATCCTCCAACTGTTAGTGCCCTAATGGTTAGTGTACATTTATTGGAGGTAGACGATGAGTGGAAGGAACCTCTTCATGGGCAGGGACAAGTCCGCGGATAAGGGCAACGCCTCCCAGCGCTTCATGCGCGCCACGGGAAAGTTGCGGGCCGTTTTCGGTCCCGCGAGCCGCACCGCCCTGGGGCACGACATGACTGAAGAAAACCGTAGGCTGCTGGCCCAGCGCCAGGCAGAGACCCAGCAGTGGGAGACCATCATCAGGCCGGACGGCAGCACCTATGTAGTGCCAAGGAACCCTGAAGACCGCTCCCTGCGGTAGCATTCCTTTCCCCCAGGTGTCGGCGCCTTTTTCCTGTCCCGGGCATAAAATAAGGGCACTGGCTCCCTCCGGAGCCTGCTGCGCTTCGCCCGAAGTTCGGGAAGGGGGTGGAAAACAGTGGCACATGTGCTCAACACTTTCATGGGCCTGACTGAGAGGCTCCGCTTCATCTTTGGTCCCGCCACCCGACTGGACGCCGACGCGCCCGTGGTGCACAAACACGACGAATTCGAACAGGCCTCCGAAGAGGACCTCTCGCATTTCGTGGTGGAAACCGATTCAACCGGCCACCATTACGCGGTTCGCCGCGAAGACCTGGAACGCGAAGGTTGATCCTTCTCCGGCACTGATTAAGACCAAAAAGCCGGGCTGCCTCTCCCGGAGGAAGGCAGCCCGGCTTTTCTTTGGCGGATTCAGCGGCCGGTGCCGCCGTAGACAGTCGCTTCGCTCTCGGTGTCGAGGCCGAACGCATTGTGGATCACCCGGACAGCCT
Organism: Arthrobacter sp.; assembly: GCA_035475035.1. Taxonomy (GTDB): domain Bacteria; phylum Actinomycetota; class Actinomycetes; order Actinomycetales; family Micrococcaceae; genus Arthrobacter. The sequence continues at coordinate 12,062 of DATIMT010000090.1, read as the reverse complement.
CATCCAGCAGGTCTGCATGCGTGACCACCGAGATCCGGATCTCCGATGTCGAGATCATGTTGATGTTGATGCCGGCGTCCGACAGTGCCTTGAAGAACGTGGCGGAGACGCCTGGATGGGAACGCATGCCGGCGCCGATCAGGGAGAGCTTGCCGATCTGCTCGTTGTATTCGATGGCCTCGAAGCCGATCTGGTCCTGGGCGGCGTGAAGGGCGGCCAGGGCGTCGGCGCCTTCCACGATGGGCAGGGTGAAGGAAATGTCCGTTTTGCCCGTGCCGTGCGTGGACACGTTCTGGACAATCATGTCGATGTTCGAGTGCGCGTCGGCGATGACCTGGAAGATCGCGGCGGCCTTGCCGGGGATGTCGGGGACGCCGACCACGGTGACCTTCGCTTCGGAACGGTCGTGCGCAACGCCGGAGATGATTGGCTGCTCCAAGGCAACTCCCTCTTGAGTGGTGATCTTGTCGTCGGCGCTGGGGATGACCCAGGTGCCTTCATGCTGGCTGAATGAGGAACGCACGTGCAGCGGAACGCCGAACCGGCGGGCATATTCCACGCAGCGCAGGTGGAGGATCTTGGCGCCTGAGGCGGCGAGTTCCAGCATTTCTTCGCTGGAGATGGTGTCGATCTTCTGCGCCGAGGGGACAACGCGCGGATCGGCGGTGTAAATTCCGTCGACGTCCGTGTAGATCTCGCAGACGTCCGCTTCGAGGGCTGCCGCCAGGGCAACCGCAGTGGTGTCGGACCCGCCGCGGCCCAGCGTGGTGATCTCGTTGGTGGCCCGGCTCATGCCTTGGAAGCCGGCCACGATGGCGATGTTGCCCTTGTCCAGGGCGGTGCGGATGCGGTGCGGGTCCACGTCGATAATCCGGGCCTTGCCGTGGATTCCGTCGGTGATCATGCCCGCCTGCGATCCGGTGAAGGACTGGGCGGAGGCGCCAAGCTTGTTGATAGCCATGGCCAGCAGTGCCATGGAGATACGCTCTCCGGCCGAAAGGAGCATGTCCATTTCGCGGGCCGGGGCGGAATCGGTCACCTGTGCAGCGAGGTCCAGGAGTTCATCGGTGGTGTCGCCCATGGCCGAGACGACCACCACCACCTCATTGCCGGCTTCCTGGGCATCGACAACACGCTTTGCCACGCGCTTGACCCCGTCAGCGTCCGCAACGGAGGAGCCGCCGAATTTCTGCACGATGAGCTGTTTGGTCACCGCGCCGGGGGCGGTGGCCACCTGCGGCTGCGTTGCGTTGTGCACTTCGGTAGTGGGCGTACTCATGCGCGTACCTTCATTGGATCAATTGGAGTTCTGGAGGCCTGGCAGCCTGACGCCGGGACGGCGCGACTTTCCTCCGACAGTTTATCGCCGCGCCCTGAGCGGCGTTGAATTGTGACCACATACCGGCCATGGGATGCCCGGGTGCCGGAAGCCGGGGTCAGGCAGGGCCACCTCGGAGTAAGGTACGACGGCGGATGGCGGCCGGGTGCCTCAGCCCAGGGCGTTGCGGCGGCCTTCGAAGGCGCGGCCCAGGGTGACTTCGTCCGCATACTCCAGGTCGCCGCCTACGGGAAGGCCGGAGGCGAGGCGGGTGACTGCGATGCCGATCGTCTTCAGCATGCGGGCCAGGTACGTGGCCGTCGCTTCACCCTCAAGGTTGGGGTCGGTGGCGATGATGACTTCCTGGATTGCGCCGTCGTTCAGCCGGGTGAGCAGTTCGCGGATCCGCAGCTGTTCCGGCCCCACGCCGGCGATCGGATTGATGGCGCCCCCCAGCACGTGGTAGCGGCCACGGAACGATCGGGTGCGCTCCACGGCCAGGACGTCCTTGGACTCCTCCACCACGCAGATGACGGCGGGATCGCGGCGCGGGTCCCGGCAGATGTTGCACAACTCCTGTTCGGTGACGTTGCCGCAGACGGTACAGAACTTGACCCGTTCCTTGACCGTGGTGATTGCTTCGACCAGCCGCTTCATATCCTGGGGGTCGGCTTCAAGGATGTGGAACGCCAGCCGCTGCGCGGACTTGGGGCCCACCCCCGGAAGGCGTCCGAGCTCATCGATCAGCTCCTGGACAGCACCTTCGTACACGTTTCCCTCTTTAGCTTGGTGTGGATGGCGGGTGGAACAGTGGTCATGGCTGCCGGGGCTGCCTGGCCGGCCGTCAATAGCGTGGCGGGACCGGGCTTCCGTCCAGGGACCGCTCCTCGATCAGTTTTCCGCCCAGGATGCGCTCGACTGCGGCCCGGCCGAACACACCCGATTCCTCGATGGTCTCATCGTCGGCGCTTGGCACGTCCTGGACATAGGCACTCGGTGCGGCGGCCCTGGTTGGCGCCTTGGCCCGTCCGGCTTCAGCTTCGGGACTGTTGGACAGCCGTTGGTAGAGGCTTTGCCGGGTTTCCGTTCGTGCGGCAGGCTCTGCAGCTGCCGTACGGGGACGGGGCGGGGCAACAGTTGCCTGTGCAGCCATGGCCGGTGCAACAGTGGCGGGCGCAACCGTGGCGGGCGCGGCGGAGGCCATGGCGAATTCGGGCACGGCAGGGCGCTCGGGGGACGATGCCTGATAGGTTCCCCCGGCTTTTTCCCCGGGCCCGGCGGAAACTGCACCCGGACCCCAAACTGGCCCTGCTGCTGCAGCTGCAGCAGCAGGGCTTGCAGGGGTCGCGGGGATGGAGGGCGGAACCTGGGCTGTTGCGGGGGCGTAATGCGGAACGGTGGCCTGGGTTCCGATGTTGTCAGGTACAGACGCAGGGGTGGCTTTCGCATCCACGTTGCTCTTGTCTCCCACCACCCAGACTCCGGGGGCCTGTTCTACAGCCCGAGTCCACGGATCGTGGGGCGCTCCTGCACGGGCGTCCGCACCCGCATGGTCATCCGCAGGACGGCTGACGGGCTGGGCCGAGGTGTCCGACCCAACACTTGCGGCCCCCTCGGGGTGCGCGGCAGTGTCACCGCGGCCGCCGGATACCGACTGGCTGGTGCCCAATGCACGGGATGCCGACGCGGTCCGGTTGCCGGGACCCGCGGAGGGCTCCCAGTCCATGGGAGGTTCCTCATCCAGCGGGGGAGCGTCCTCGTCCCGCGGCGGACCCCAGTCGTCGTCGGAGTAGGAGTAGTCGCCCCCGGCTGAAGGGTGCGCGGATGGGGCGGCATCCGGGCCTGGTGCATTGGCCGGGGCTGCAGGGCCAACGACGGCGGGCTGCGCGGGCTTTTCGCCCTTGCTGCCGTGCACTGGGGTGTCAGTCTCTGGACGCGTGCGTGGAGCTGGAGCCGCTGCAGGGGTTCCCTCCGGCGCGACTGCAGGACCTGCGGCAACAGCAGTACTCCCGGAACTTCCACCCACGGCGACGCTATGGGCAGTGGCGGGATTCCCGACAGCAGTGGAACGTCCGGAACTTCCACTCAGCGAGGGCCCGGGCGATGTCACGGCTGCGGGGCGTTCTGCCTCCGTGGCTGGTTGGGCAGGAGCGAGCCCCCAGGCAACGTCAGCTGAAGTGGCCGGAACCACCGGGCTGGCGGGCGCTTTTGGGTTTGGCTCAGCGCTCGCTTGATTGGTTCCGCCGGCAACCGCGTTGATCTGGCAGTCGATGCCAACGGTCTTGTGGATGGCCTGGCGCAGGTTGTCCGAGTGGTCCGCCCTGCCGAAGGCGCCGGCCAGTCCCTGCGTGGTGAAGGACAAGGTGACAACGCTGCCGTCGAAGGCGCTGACCTGCGCATTGGGCTCAACAAGGGCCCAGGTGCTGCGCTTGATTTTGGACAGTGCCTGCAGGACATCCGGCCAGGCCCTGCGCAGGACCTCCACGTCACCCATGGCCGGGGAAGCGGCAGGGACGGGCCTGGCGGGCGCATCCTGATGCGCTGCAGGCGGTGCTGGGTGAGCGGGTGCCTGGGGACCGGGGCCCTGGGGCGTTTCCCGTACTTGGGGCATCGCCGCGTGGCCGGGGACCGGCCGGTCTTCCCGTGCCTGCGGTGCTGGCTGTTCGGCGGTTGGGGCGGCGGGACGCTGCTGTGCTGGCTGAGGGGTGCCTGTGGCGGCGGTACCCCGCGGTGTCCGGGCACCGGCCTGTTCCTCTGCCGGCCAGTCATCGGTGCTGACCCTCGGCGGTGTCAGCGAGCCACGGGGACCATCAGCTGCGGGACCAACCTGCTGGTTCCCGGAGGGTGCGGCGGGTGTGGACCGGGCAGGGGACGCTTGTGTCCCCTGGCGCCCAGGGCCGGCAGTTTCCTGCACCGGCCGGGGCACCGGCGAGGAGGTCGAAGTGGCCGCAGGCGCCGTCACAGGGCCTGCGGTCGCTGCGTCTGTCGTTGCCACTGCGTCTGTCGCCGCCGCCGCGCCTGCCGCCGCTGGAACGTCCGCAACGGCCGGCACCGCCGTTGCGGGAGCACCGACGTCGTTCCCTGCGTAGTTCAGCCGCCGCTCCACCCGGTCGATCCGGGCCGCAATGCCACGCTCGTTCTGTTCCGAGCTGGGCAGCAGGATCCGGGCGCACAGCAGTTCCAGGTGCAGCCGCGGGGACGTGGCTCCGGTCATTTCGGTCAGGGCCGTATTGGTGACATCCGCGGCCCGGGAAAGTTCAGCGGCGCCAAGGTTGTGGGCCTGGTTCTGCAGGCGGGCGATCTGGTCCTCCGGCGTTCCGCGGAGGATGGCGTGGGCACTTTCCGGCATGGCCTGCACGATGATCAGGTCCCGAAAACGCTCCAGCAGGTCCTCCACGAACCGGCGGGGATCGTGGCCGGTCTGGATGACGCGGTCCACGGCACGGAAGACTGTGGCGGCGTCGGAGGCAGCCACGGCCTCCACGACGTCGTCCAGCAGCGAGGCGTGGGTGTAGCCGAGCAGCGCGACGGCGAGCTCATAGTCCAGTCCATTGGGTCCGGCGCCTGCCATGAGCTGGTCCAGGACGGAGAGCGAGTCGCGGACGGAGCCCCCGCCCGCGCGGATGACCAGCGACAGGACTCCCGGGGCCACGGGAACGTTTTCCTGGCGGCACAGGAGCTCAAGATAGGCCATCAGGGGTTCGGGCGGCACCAGCCGGAACGGGTAGTGGTGCGTCCGGGAACGGATGGTTCCGATGACCTTGTCCGGTTCCGTGGTGGCGAAGATGAACTTAATATGTTCCGGCGGCTCTTCCACGATCTTCAGCAGGGCGTTGAACCCTGCAGAGGTGACCATGTGGGCTTCGTCGATGATGAAGATCTTGTAGCGGTCCCGCACCGGAGCGTACGTGGCGCGCTCGCGGAGGTCCCGGGCGTCGTCCACACCGCCGTGGCTTGCCGCGTCAATCTCGATGACATCAAGGGAGCCCGAGCCGCCACGGGCGAGCTCTACGCAACTGGGGCAGGTTCCGCAGGGGGTATCAGTAGGGCCCTGCGCACAGTTAAGGCAACGGGCCAGAATGCGGGCGGAAGTGGTCTTGCCGCAGCCCCTGGGACCGGAAAAAAGGTAGGCATGGTTGACGCGGTTCTTCCGCAAAGCCGTCATCAGCGGCTCAGTGACATGCTCCTGCCCGATAACGTCCGCGAACGAGTCGGGACGGTATCTGCGGTACAGGGCGGTAGTAACTGTCACAGAGAAAACCCTACCAATCCGGGCTGACATCATGCCGCCCTGTGGGGGAATAGTAAAGACCCCCCATGCACCCGCCAGAGCCCGCCTACCCTTGCTACCTTCCGGTCCTGGGGGAGTTCAACAGGATGACGCCACATGAGGGGCCGTCAGATACTTTACCCGAACATCCGGCGCGACTCGAATCGGCCACCCTCCCCGACCCGGCCCGGACCCGGAGATGCACTGCAGTGTCCACCGGACATTCGGATCACGGTATTTCATTGCTTATCCCAGCTCCAGCCACGATCATGGGTACGTACACCGATTGGGGCAATCTCAAGGTTGTGAGCTGCGTGGCCTGGCTGAACGGGACGGACCCGGCAGCTCAACGGTGCAACAGGGAATGGGCGCATTGGGGGCGTCCATTTCCAGGTTAAGGCGCCTTGCCGAATCGCTCGCGGAAGGTGGATGGGGCCCAAAATCATGCTCCGGACGGTCCAATTGGGCGCTGGGGAAAAGTTCAGGTAATCTAGTACCTGCTTTTGATTCAGAAGCAGTTGGAGAATTCGCCTAGCGGCCTATGGCGCACGCCTGGAACGCGTGTTGGGTTAACGCCCTCGGGGGTTCAAATCCCCCATTCTCCGCCGGTTAAGAACCCGGCCCCGGTATTCCGGGGCCGGGTTCTTGCGTTTCCGCCATCATTTTCCTTGGCGCAGGGACCGCTCAGGCCGCCTCTGCCGAAGGTACGCCGAGCCGCCGCAGGCGCTGCCTCGCTGCCAGTTCGCTGGGACCCATCCGCCGGCGGAAGCCGCCCAGGGCGAGATGAACGACGGCGAGCACCACCTTTGTAGCCAGCTTCACCGGCAGGGGAAATGGGCCCAGCCGTGGAACGGAAAGTCCGAGCATCCGGCGGTACCTTGGCTCCAGGCTGTAAACGGCGGCCGCAAACAGGATCCGGTAACCAGGCTTCAGCAGGGGATGCAGGGGAGCGTCGCGGATGAACTGCACCGTTTCCTTCACACGGTCGTCCGCCCGCAGCACGCCCTCCCTGTACCACCGGTCCAGTTGGCTGTGCATTTCCGCTTCCGTCAGCGGCGGGTTTTCCACTCCCATCAGGCGCCCGGCCTGGGCCCACTCCCTGACGTAGGCGTCGGCGCCGCCAGGAATGGGTCCGCCCCAGATCTTGTGGGCCGCGAGGAAGCCGTCCGCGAAGGCGATATGGATCCAGCCCGCCAGTTCGGGATCGTTGGCACTGTAGGTGCGCACTCCGCCGTCGTTGTCACGGTAGCTGCCCTGGACAGGCTCATGGAGATGGCGGACCCGCCGTGTCGCCTCTTCCGCGGCCGCCGTGGAGCCATAAGTCACCGTGAAGATCCAGCGGATGGTGTTGGCCAGCCGGCGCAGGGGGTCGTCGCGGAAGTTGGAGTGTTCATGCACTCCTGCCAGAGCACCCGGATGGAGCGACTGCATGAGCAGCGTGCGGATTCCCCCCACGATGGGCGTCATGGAGCCGTGTACCGCCCAGACGGCTGAACCGGGCAGGTGGTAGCCGGCATCGTCGCCGTCCGCCAGCCGCAGCGACCACTCCGGCGGGGCATCGGCCTTGCCCGAGAAGGTCTTTTTGATTTCGTCCTGCCAGGTACGAAGGACATTGCGCATGAGACATTGTTGCCCATTTGGGCAAGGGCGGCAGGCATGCGCCGGCTCAAGAGCGGAAACGCCCATCCCCTAACCCCCACAAAAAAGCCCGCAATGTGCCGCTGCGGGGTATCCACGCGTGCGGTCCTGTGGTCCCATGGGACATACCGTCGAGACAACGTGCGGCAGGCCACGTCGTGGAGTCAGTCAATTGGGCAAGAATTCCGTGCACGGCAACAGGAAGCCGGATCAGCGTACTTTCGCCCCAGTTGCCCGCGCCGCCGCTGCTGCCGGGGTGCTGGCAGCCTCCGTATACGCCGTGAACCTTTCAGCCGGCTCCGCAGAGCCGGTGCAGTTGACGGGATCAGTTGAAGGCGCCGCACTGGGTGCTGCCGCGGGCGCCGCCGCCGGCATGGGCAACCCCCAAGAAGCGCAAGGGGAACCAGCTGCTCCGGCGACCGACCAGGTGGGCGCAGGTGCCCTTCCGCCCGCCATACTGTCCAATCCACAGGTCAGCCTGGATTTCCCACGTACGTCAATAGGGGGTGCCGGCCAGGACGCAGGTGTCCTGACGGTAGGCCCGGCTGGCGTGGACAGGCCCGGAGCCGGCTTCCTGATGGCTCCGCTCCAGCTTCTCGATCCGAGTTCGCCTTTCGGTTTCCGGGTCAGTCCGCTCAGCGGGACTGCCGGGGATTTCCACTTGGGCCAGGATTATGCCGCAGCCTGCGGCACCCCCGTCTATGCGGCTGATTCCGGTGTTGTTCGCGCGGCCGGATGGCACCCATGGGGTGGTGGCAACCGGGTGGAGATTGACCACGGCGACGGCCTCATCACCACCTACAACCACCTTGAGTCCATCGGTGTCCAAACCGGTGACAAGGTGCAGGTTGGCCAGGTCATTGCACGGGTGGGCACCACCGGATGGTCCACAGGCTGCCACCTGCATTTCGAGGCCATCCTGAACGGACGCTATACCAACCCGCTGAGATGGAGTTTTCTCCAGCTCCGGGCAGTCAGCCAGGCTTTTCCTGCCCGCCTGGTTTCCTACGCGCCTGACCAGGGGGTGTCCGGCGGCAGGGTCAGCTGGACCATCCCGCTCCGGGTGGACTCCGGCGATGGATTCCCGGCAGCCGGACTCGAGGCATCGCCCTTCCTGCCGCCTGCTTTGCGACCCGTGCCGGCGGAGGCAACAGGCATTGTGCTGCCGCCTCCCGGCGTTCAACTGACGACGACGGCCCAGCCGGCTGCTGAACCTTTCGGAAGTGTTGCGCCGCCGCCGTCGAGCCCGGCCCCCAGCGCTCCGGCGCCTTCACCAACAGAGCCTTCGACGCCGACCCCAACCCCGACCCCGTCTCCCTCACCGACGCCAACGCCGTCTCCGACTGGGACGGCCTCACCGTCGCCGACGCAGACTGAACCGGCTCCAACCCCGTCTCCCTCACCGACGCCGACTCCCTCACCGACTGAACCGACGCCCACCACACCACCGCCAACGCAGCCTTCGACGGCCGTGACGGCGCCGGCTTCCCCAGCTCCTTCCGACCCGGCTCCGGTAGCCACAGTGCCCGCCCCGCCGCCACCGGTCGTGGCGCCTGCGCCGGCTCCCGCTCCGCTGCCAACCACTGTTGCGCCTGCACCTGCACCCGCACCGGCACCGGCTCCACCGACTGTTGCCCCGGCTCCAGTCCCGCCGCCACCGGCGGTTGCACCTTCACCCGCTCCGACGTTGCCGCCTGCGGATTCCACGCCGACGCCCACCCCAACGGCTACCGTAACCGGGACCGCACCGGTGACGCCGCCGGCCTAGGAAATCTCCACTCCGGACCCATACCTTGAAGCATCGCCAACGAACTGCTCCCATGAGTAACCTTCCGCCGACCAGCCAGCCAGCGCAGCTATACCCAATCCGACTGGTCCTCAACGACGGCACCAGGACCGACTTCGGCCAGTTCAAGGGGAATGTGGTGCTGGTGGTCAACGTGGCGTCCAACTGCGGCTTCACCTCCCAGTACGCCGGCTTGGAGGCTCTGTATGGCAAGTTCCGGGATCGGGGATTCGAGATCCTGGGTGTGCCGTGTAACCAGTTCGCAGGCCAGGAACCGGGCACCGACAGTGAAATCGCGGAGTTCTGCGAACGGAACTTCGGTGTCACGTTCCCGCTCACGGCCAAGGCCGACGTCCGGGGCAGGCACCAGCACCCGTTGTACACCGAGCTCACCAAGTTCAAAACGGGGCTGCTGCCGGGGCTGGTGAAGTGGAATTTCGAAAAGTTCCTGGTCAACCGTGAAGGGGAGGTGGTGGCCCGGTTCGCCCCCACCGTTGAGCCGGATTCGGCCGACGTTATTGACGCGATCGAACACGCGCTCGGATAAACGGGGTTTGGCCGAATCAGGTCTGCACAAGCGCAGTTCTTCCAACTTTTTCCACATCAGCTACGGCGATTTACCCCAAGTTTGCCAAATGTCTGATTGGATAAATATTACTGAAGGGTACAAGGGAAGAACGGCTTCCCACCGACCATAGAGGTAGCAATGGAGCACATCGAGGCCGAGCATCCCCGGCCACGCCACTTCCTACTCCACCTGAGCGATCCCCACTTGTTGGGAGGTCCAGAACCCCTCTACGGGACCGTCGACAGCGAAGCCCGGCTCATCCAGCTTTTTGACGAAGTCAAAGCGTCCGGCGCCAGGCCGGAGGCGGTGATCTTTACCGGCGACCTCGCTGACAAGGGTCATCCGGAGGCCTACGCAAAGCTTCGTGCCATAGTGGACCCTGCCTGCAGGGAACTGGGCGCCAAGGTCATCTGGGCCATGGGCAACCATGACAACCGGGAGAACTTCCGCAAGGGCCTGCTCGACCAGCCCGGCAGCGACGCCCCCGTGGACCACAGCTACTTCATCAATGGGCTGCGGGTGATCACCCTGGACACCACAGTCCCGGGCTACCACCATGGCGAACTGAGTGCCGACCAGCTGGACTGGCTGGCCCGGCAACTGGAAACCCCCGCGCCGGACGGCACCATCCTGGCCCTGCACCACCCTCCGGTCCCGTCCGTGCTGGACCTTTCGGTGCTTGTGGAGCTGCGCGATCAGGCCTCCCTGGCGGCGGTGGTCCGCAACTCTGACGTCCGCACCATCCTGGCCGGCCACCTGCACTACTCCACCACGGCCAGCTTCGCCGGGGTTCCCGTCTCGGTCGCCTCCGCATCCTGCTACACCCAGGACCTCAACGTTCCGGTGGGAGGCACCCGCGGGCAGGACGGCGGCCAGGCTTTCAACCTGGTGCACGTCTATGAGCACACGATCGTGCACTCGGTGGTTCCGCTGGGCACATCGCGCACCGTTGGCGAGTACGTCTCACCCGAGGAGACCGCCCTGCGGCTGGCGGCTGCGGGGGTCCGTATTCCGGAAACCACCAAGCAGCGCGCGACCACCAAGCACGGGGCCTCCAGCACGCACTAGCGCCGGTCCTGAACCGGGACCGGCGTCGTTGTGCGGCCAGCTCCGCGGCTACTTCTCCCAGGGCGCCTTGACGGGGAAATACCGCTCCAGGAAGTCCGTCACCACTTCGGCCCGCTCGTCCGAGCTGACCTCAGGGAAGCTGCCGTCATTCAGGCAGAAGAAGTCCATGTTCCGCTTGGCAAGCAGCTTGGGCAGGTACTTGAGCCCAGAACGCATGGTGGTGTCCACATAGCGCACCTTGGCCGCTGTCTGCGTGACAGCCCGGCCGGTGAGCAGCGCATAGTAGTGGTAGAACGAGTTGGTCACGGAGATGTTGTCCGCGGCACGGAACCGGCTGGCCGCCGTCTTGCGGAACTCCTCCGGAAATTCCTCCTCCATGTGGCCTACCACGCTGCGCCGGAGGGGCGCGGCAGTGTGCTCCAGGTGGCGGGTGGTGATCCGGCCGAACCGGTTCCACAGAAGCTTCCGGTTCACCCGGGCGGCATTTTCGAATCCGCTGCGTTCGGCGGCGTTCTCGCCCAAGCCAATCCGGGTTTCCGCCTCGATGAACTTGGTGATGCCACCGGGCGTGAAGAACATGTCAGGGCCCACGGCGCGGCCAAAGAACATGTCGTCGTTGGAGTAGAGGAAGTGCTCGGACAGACCCTCAATACGGTGCAGCTGGCACTCCACGGCCTGGGAGTTGTGGGTGGGCAGCACGGAGGGGTCGGCGAAGAACTCTTCGCTGCGGACGATGGTGACCGCCGGGTGGTCTGCCAGCCAGGCAGGGGCAGGGGAGTCCGTGGCAATGAAGATGCGGCGGATCCACGGCGCAAACATGTACACGGACCGCAGGGCGTATTTGAGCTCGTTGATTTGCCGGAACCGGGCCTCATGGTCGTCGCCTTCGCCGAGGACAACACCCTGCTGCTGGGCGCGGCGGGCCGCAATGTATTCCGGGGAGCTGCCGTCCACCCAGGAGAAAACGATGTCGATGTCGAAGCTGATATCGCTTGCGTGGTCGGCAAACATGTTTTCGATGGTGGGCCACGTGTGGCCATAGCGTTCCACGGTGCCGCGGACGGCGTCCTGGCGCAGCATGGTCCGCCGGGTCAGGGAGTTTTCGATGGGAAGGATGAGTTCTTCGCCCTCAAAGGACCACAGCTCGATCTGGACGCCGGCAGACGCGCCAAATTCGAAGCCGCCCACCGGCTCCACGCGGGGCCGGTACAGGCGGAAGATCCGTCCCTGCCGGTTCGGGGAGAGATCGCCGTCGGCCACCAGGACGGAGGTCTTCTTCTTGGCGTCCACGGTCATTGAATAGAAGGGCTCGTCCAGGCACGCCTCAACCAGGGCGGCCCGCAACTTCTTCCGGTCCTTCCAGTCCAGGGCCAGGACGGGACGGTCGTTGTTGCCGCGGACCAGGAGGTAGGCA
>DATIMT010000089.1:0-28578 GCA_035475035.1 Arthrobacter sp. | reverse complement strand
GACGAGCTCACCGTGGGCCGGGGCCCGGGCAGCGACGTGATTATCCGCGACTACGCGAGCCCCAACGCCTCCGCAGAAGACATCGAAAAGGCTGTCAATGAACTCGTCAGCCTGGGACCGACCGAACTGATCGACCTGGGCAAAATCTCGTCGATCGTGGGATTTGCCGGCGGCGAAGCAAACCTTGATGCCGTGGTGCAGCCCCGCGGCTACCGGCTGCTGTCCGGCCTGAAGGCAGTCCCCAAGGCCGTCGCCGACCGCCTGGTGGACCACTTCGGCGGCCTGCAGTTCCTGATGGCTGCCACCATTGACGACCTCATGACCGTTGACGGCATCGGCGACCAGCGTGCCCGCACCGTTCGGGAGGGGCTGAGCCGGATGGCCGAAGCAAGCCTCCTGGACCGCTTCCTCTAAACGCCCCCTCAGATCCAGGGGCGCGTCAGTTGAGCTGGAAGACGGCCTTGGGGCTGGCCCGTGAGCCCAGCTTGGCGGTGAAGATGTAGTAGGCCCCGCCACCGCCCGGGGCTGCAGTCACGGCCTTGCAGCCATCGGCACTGCGGTTCCGGCCCCACGGGAAGTTCGCAGTTTCGCTGGCACCCGGCGCGATCACCTTCACCAGGTCCTCGCTCGAGGCCTGGCAGTCCTTTGACGAAAAGATCCGGTCGGAGCCGCTGGTCACCAGGAATTCCATTTGCGAGGTCCCGATGTTGACTTCGCAGGGGAAAGTGCCGCCGTTGGTCACCTTCAGGCTGAGCATCGGATTTTCCCCGGGGCCATAGGCAGGCTTGTCCGTGGAGGCCGAAACAGTCACCAGGTTCTGGTTGCAGGAGGGAGTTGCGGATGCAGTGGGCGACGGCGTGGCGGACGGGATTGCCGACGCGGCGAAGGAGGGGGTTGCGGCAGCAGACGGGGCAGCCGTGGAGGCGGCCGCGTCACTGGCAGAAGGTTGGGTGGAGGACGCCTGCTGCGAACCACCCTTGAACGCACCGGCCAAGGCGAACCCACTGACCACCAGCGCAATCACCAGCAGCAGCGCCCCTCCGGCAACCAGCCGACGCCGGCGGTACACGGCGGGGCTGGGCTTCCGGACGCTGCTGGAACCGGATGCCGTGCCGCGTGCTGGTGAATCGCCTTGCCTGCCCATCCTCCTAGGCTAGGGAACGCCGCCGGATCTGCACGGCCACCACGCCGCCGCAGGCCCATCGCTCTGGTCACACCCGTTTTTCGGTACCCCGGAACCCATCCATTACAGTGTTGGCATCGACACTCAAACCTCTTCCGCCGCCGCCGCGGACACTCCAGTGGGCCGCGCAGACCTGGAATCGCTCCATCACCGGATCAACTCCTGGTTCGGCGGAATAGCCCGCGACCTGCCCTGGCGGGAGCCCGATTGCTCGCCGTGGGGGGTACTGGTCAGCGAGATCATGCTGCAGCAGACCCCCGTGGTCCGGGTGCTTCCCGTCTGGCACGAGTGGCTCAAGCGGTGGCCCACCCCGGCCGGGCTGGCCGGCGAACCGGCAGGGGAAGCAGTGCGTTCCTGGGGCCGGCTGGGTTACCCGCGCCGGGCACTTCGGCTGCACGCGGCGGCAACCGCGATCGTGCAGGACCACGGCGGGCAGGTCCCGGACACTTACGTGGAGCTGCTGGCACTGCCCGGGGTGGGCAGCTACACGGCCGCAGCAGTGGCGGCCTTCGCCTACGGCCGACGCGAAACGGTGGTTGACACCAATATCCGCAGGGTTCATGCCCGGCTGGTTACCGGTGCCGCGCTTCCGGCCCCCGCGCTGACCGCGGCGGAGATGCGGCTGGCGGCCGCCCTGTTGCCGGCCGACGACGAAGCCTCCGTGCGCTGGAATGCTGCGGTCATGGAACTGGGGGCGCTGGTGTGCACGGCCCGCGCACCCAAGTGCGCTGCCTGCCCGGTGAAAGAATCCTGTGCCTGGCTCGCGGCGGGCGAGCCCCCGCCGTCGTACGTTCCCAAGGGGCAGTCGTGGCACGGCACCGACCGCCAGGTCCGCGGCGCAGTGCTGGCCGTGCTGCGCCTGGCGGAAACTCCGGTGCCGCCCGAGATGTTCCAGCGCGAGCCTGCGGATCTTGGCTTTGCCCCCGAGGGAATCGGCGTGCCCCTGGCCTCGCTGCACCGGCTGAATTCAGCGCCCGAGCAGCTGGAACGGGCGCTGGCCGGGCTGCTGGCGGACGGGCTGGCAGAAATGCACGACGGCGGCTACCGGCTCCCGGCCTGACCCGCCGGCGGCTCGCGGCGGAAATGGCATACTTCTTGGTGACCGGAACCGGGGGAAGCCATGAAAACCATTCTGTACATCGTGTGGGTGCTGTTTGTTGCCGCCGTGATATTTTCGCTGGTCCATGCGGCGCGCAGGACAAAGCGGCAGGAGAAGCTGATGGCGGACTGGCCCAAGGCGCAGGCCACCGTCACCGGCAGCACCACCGGCTGGACCAGCGGCCTGGGCGGTGCCAACCGGAACCTCCGCTACTACCCCACCTACCAGTTCACCGATCGGCATGGCACCCTCTTCATGGGCAAGTCCGAGATTTCCGCCGTGCAGCAGCCTGCGCCGGGCTCGCTGATCGAGGTGGCCTACAACCCGCAGAACCCCAACGAATCCCTCCAGGTTTCCGCAGCGCCACGCACCGCCCTGGGCTGCCTGCTTCCATTTTTTGCGGTCTTTGCCATCGCGCTGTTCTGGTTCATCGGCATCTTCCCGGTGGGTTAGGGAAGGCATAACAATGCTGCCGCCAATTGGAGCCGGTACGGTTGGTGCGCCTTCACCCGGCATAGCCTGAAGGCATGCACAAGCCCGGGCTGCTTCTCCTGGCGTTGACCACGACGGCGCTCGTTTCCGCCTGCGGGCCCGCCGGCAGCGCCTGCCCCGCAATTGCGCAGGCCACCGCTGTCTCCGTCACTGTCACAGCGGATTACGCGCCGCAGGTGGCGACGCTGCACGTGCGGGCCTGCCAGGACGGCACGTGCAAGGAGGCCGACGTCGAACTTCGACAGGGCACCGCTTCCGTGGACTCGGGGTGCAGCCCTGAGGGCGCCTGTTCGGCCACCGCCTCGGCTGATGGGACGAAAGTAGGGTTGCTGATGCTGGAAACCCTGACCGAATCACCCATGACGGCCACCGTGTCCGGCACCGCCCCGGGCGGAATCCCGCTGCCGGTGCGCACCCTGGAGTTTCGGCCGCAGGCGGCGTACCCGTTCGGCGGGCAGTGCGGAAAGTTCCTTTCTGCGTCCGTTACTTTGGACGACGCCGGGCTGCACCAGCGCGCCCGATCCTGAAGCAGGGCGAGTTGGAACTGGACGGGGTTGGAACAGTGCGTTTCGTTAGAACAGCGCGGGCTGGGTGAAGGTATCGCCTTCGGAAGTTCCGGGCAGCAGACCCCCGCCCACCGGCTCAGCGCTCCAGTTGAACCCGAGTTCGGCAAGCAGTTCCTCTACGGAGATTTGGCCGTCCAGCACTTCGATTTCCTGGGAGTTCTCTGCAAGCGGCCGTTCCATGGCTTCGAGCTTATTCGCAGGAAGCCACCAGGGAGCCTAGGGCTCGCCGAAGCCAGCCTGCACCAGGCCACCCACATACTCCACGGCCCGTTCCGCATCTGCGCCCCACGCTTCCACGTGCAGCACAGTGCCCTTGCCAGCACCAAGGGTCATCAGCCCCGTCATGGAAGCACCATCCACCCCGTTGATGGTGACTTCGGCGTCAAGCGAGGCCAGGCCGCCTGCAACTTTCGCGGCCGGCCGGGCATGCATGCCGGCCTGGTTGACCAACTCAAAGTCCCCGGTGAAGTCGGGTGCAGCGCTGCTGACAGGCCCGGACCCCGCTTCCGAGCCTCCGGGCCCGGGTTGGCGGGCCGTGCCTCCTGCGGCTTCAGCAGCCTCCCGGACTGACTGCACGTCCGCTCCACCCTGGGCGGCGACTGCCGCGGCCACCAGGCCTTCCACCAGCGGCGCATCGGCGAGCAGGACACCGGCGGGGTCCGCCAGGAACTCCAGCGCCGATTCGGCGGTCATCACGGCCGATCCCAGATCCGTTAGGACCACGATGCCGTCACCGCCGTCCTGTGCCCCCACCTGTTCAAGGGCCGTGAGGACCTTTTCCAGGCTGGTGCCGATCCTGCCGTCGTCGGTGCCGCCGGCGGGCAGGATCACGACGTCCGGTGCCATTTGCGCGGCAAGCTCCACGGCGCCGTCGGCAATCTTTTCGCTGTGGGACACCACCACGATGCTTACGGTCACGCAGCCGCCCCAACGGCTGCGCGCAGGATCAGTGCGCTGGAGGCAGCGCCGGGATCCCGGTGGCCTGCGCTGCGTTCGCCAAGGTAGCTGGCCCGGCCCTTCCGTGCGATGAGGGGATCAGTGGCCACCGCTCCGGCCTCGGCAGCCTCAGCCGCCGCAACCAGGACGCCAAGAACGTCCGTGCTGCTGCCGTCGGCTGCGGCCCGGGCAGCATCGACTGCCGGCGTCCACGCGTCCACCATGGTCTTGTCGCCGGGCTCAGCCTTCCCGCGCGCCACAATCCCGTCCCGTGCCGCGGCCAGGGCACCGGCCCAGGCCGCCGGATCAATCTCAGCGGAGTCACCGACCGCGGTGGCGGCGCGAAGGAACGCGGTGCCGTAGAGGGGGCCGGCAGCTCCACCCACTTTGGACATCAAAGTCATGGCGGTCATCTTCAACGCCGCCCCCGGCGTCTCCGGCGCGGATTCCCCAAGTTTCGCCAGGACAGCCTGGAAGCCGCGGTCCATGTTCTCCCCGTGGTCCGAGTCCCCGATGGCCCGGTCCAGTTCGATCAGTTCAACGCGGTGTTCGGCCATGGCCTGCGCGCACAGGGTCAGCCATTTCACGGCCCAGTTGACGTCCAGCACCATGGCTACATGCCCCAGCGCAGGGCTGCGGTGTGCACGGGGGCGTCCCACAGCTCCGTGAGCTCGTCGTCGAGCCGGAGGACCGAGATGGAGCAGCCCTGCATCTCCAGCGCCGTGATGTAGTTGCCCACCAGCGAGCGTTCCACCGTGGCGCCGGCATCCGCGAGCACCTGCACGGCCCGCCGGTACACAATGTAAAGCTCGCTCAGCGGGGTGCCGCCCATGCCGTTGACGAAAAGCAGCACTTTGTCCCCGGAACTGATCTTCAAGTCAGCCAGGACCGGCTCCAGCAGCCGGTTGGTGATGCTGTCCGCGTTTTCCATGGGGATTTTGTGCCTGCCCGGCTCCCCATGGATGCCGATGCCGATCTCGATCTCATCCTCGGCGAGGTCGAAACTGGGCGTGCCGGCGTGCGGAACGGTGCAGGCGGACAGCGCCACACCCATGGTCCTGACATTGGCGTTGACCCGTTCGCCAATTGCAGCGACGGCGTCCAGGTCGTCACCGCGTTCGGCAGCGGCCCCTGCAATTTTCTCCACGAGCACGGTGCCGCCCACCCCGCGGCGGCCGGCCGTGTAGAGGGAGTCCTCCACTGCGACGTCGTCATTGACCAACACGGTACGGACGGCGACGCCCTCGGCCTCGGCCAGTTCAGCCGCGGTCTCGAAGTTCAGGACGTCGCCGGTGTAGTTCTTGACGATGTGCACGACGCCGGCGCCTGAGTTGGCTGCGAGGGTGGCGGGAAGGATCTGGTCCGGCGTAGGTGAGGTGAACACCGCCCCCGGCACGGCGGCGTCGAGCATTCCCTTCCCCACATAGCCGGCGTGCAGTGGCTCATGGCCGCTGCCCCCGCCGGAAACCAGCCCCACCTTGCCAGCCACTGGCGCGTCCTTGCGCGTGACGTAGATGGGGTCTTCGCTGACGGTGACCAGTCCGGCGTGCGCCAGGCCAAAGCCCTGGACAGCTTCCTGGACAACGGACTTTGGATCGTTGATGAGTTTCTTCATGGCGGTGCTCCTGGCTGTGCTCCTGAAGGATGTGTTCTGAACCCTACTACCGTCATCGCAGGTGGCGGTAGGTTCCTTCCGCCCCGGTTTCCTCTGTGGCAACACGGACGCACGGTCCAGGACGCAGCAAAGGGACAGCCCCCAATGGCTGTCCCTTTCCTGAGGCCCCCCAGAACCGGCCTCCAGAAGTTTATCCATCAATTCGAGTAAAGCAAAGAGGAGTCGTCCGGGCCATGCGCCGGATGCGCCTCTAGAGGGTCCGGATCATTCGGGTGTTGCCGAGGGTGTTTGGCTTGACCCGTGCCAGGTCCAGGAACTCGGCCACGCCTTCGTCATGGGACCGCAGCAGCTCTGAGTACACGTCCGGGTCCACTGCAGACTGGTCCGCCATCACTTCGAAGCCGTGGCGCTTGAAGAAGTCCACCTCAAAGGTGAGGCAGAAGACCCTGGCCACGCCGAGCGCACGGGCTTCCTCCAGCAGGCTTTCCACCAGGACGTGGCCAACCCCTTTGCCGCGCCACTGCCCCGAAGCCGCCAGGGTGCGGATTTCGGCGAGGTCCTCCCACATCACGTGCAGGGCACCGCAGCCGACCATTTCACCGTCACTGGACTCGGCGATGCGGAACTCCTGGAGGCTCTCGTAGTACGCCACCGTCTCCTTCGCCATCAGGATTCGTTCCTCGGCCAGGGGGGCCACCAGCTTCTTGATGGCAGGGACGTCCCTGGTGCGTGCTGGGCGGATGTGGAAGGAGTCAGTCACAGAAGCCATCCTACGAGGCGAAGGATGGCTGGGACATTTACGTAGCTTGCGTCAAAGCGAGGAACGAGCAGCAAGCGGTAAATGTCCCAGCCTCCGAGCCGGAGATGACCAGGTGTTACAGCCCCAGTTCAGCCGGCAGCTCGACGTCCTCGCCCAGCACGTTTTTTGCCAGGAACCACTCCACCACCTGGTACCAGACCTTGGCGTGCTGCGGCTGGAGGATCCAGTGGTTTTCATCCGGGAAGTACAGGAACCGGTGCGGCGTCTGCCCATCCTGGTCCGCGGCGAGCCGGGACCTGGACAGCAGCTCGTACCAGAGCCGCAGGCCCTCCCCGATGGGCACCCTATAGTCCTTGTCCCCATGGATCACCAGCATTGGCGTGCTGATATTCTCCGCGTGCAGGTGTGGCGAGTTCTCAAGCGCCATTTCTTCCGTCATTTCCTTCAGCCAGTACTGTGAGGCGTCGGTGGTTGGCCCGAACTGGTCCAGGGCCCAGAGGCTGGCATGGGTGACAACCGCCTTGAACCGGTCCGTGTTGCCTGCCACCCAGTTGGCCATGTAACCGCCAAAGGAGCCGCCCATCGCGGCTGTCCGGGACTGGTCGATATCCGGCCTTTCGACGGCGGCATCGGTCACGGCCATCAGGTCGGTGAAGGGCGCCTTCCCCCACGAACCCCAGCCCCGCTGGATGTACGACTGCCCGTAGCCGGTGGACAATGCCGGATCGGGCAGCAGCACCGCGTACCCCTTGGCCGTGAGAAGCCACGGGTTCCAGCGCCACGTCCAGGCGTTCCAGGATCCAAGCGGACCGCCGTGGATCCACAGAAGCAGCGGCGCCGGCTCGTCCGCCGAGGCACCCTCCGGCAGGGCGAGGTAGGCGGGGACCCGGGACCCATCGGGCGCCGTGGCGGCGATGCGCTCCAGCCTGCCGGGGCAGGACGGCCGTTCTGCCGGTGCGGGCAGGCGGGTGGTTTCCCCCGTGGCGAGGTCGATCCGAACTGCTTCGGCCGGAAATTCGTAGGAACTGCGCAGGGCATAAGCGCTTCGCCCGTCGGGAGAAATAACGACGTCGGAGTAGGCTGCAGCGTCTTGCGTCACCCGGGTGACGCCCACCTGCGCGGCAGCCGCCGGAACGCTGACCCGGAAAACCGGCGACGCGCCGTCGTCGTCCGCGGTGGCCAGGATGGCCGAGCCGTCCGGGAGCCAGGCCGCGGGATGTGGCCAGCGGTCCCAGTCATGGGCCAGGGGCTGGAGGCCCGCGGCATCGCCGGCAGCGTCACTGGAGACATCCAGCAGGTGCATTTTGATTTCGGGAGCCTGATGCGGCGTGGAATCGCTTTCGCTGACCACCACGAGCGTTTTCCCGTCTGGACTGACGGGACCAGGGAAGTAGCTCATGCCCTCCTGGTCCAGCAGCACCTTGAGGCTGCCGGACGCCACATCCACTGCCACAAGGACGGAACGGCTGTCCGCTTTGGCCAGGGGTTTGGCGCAGCTGCTGTAAATGGTCTTCCCGTCCGGGCTGACCACCGTCGCTGCCTCCCGTAGCCGCGGCCCTACGTCCGGTGTCAGGTTGCGCAGCACCAGCGGAACAGTGGCGTCAACGGTTGCCGGCCTGCCGGGCGCCTTGTCCTCCCCCGCTTCCACGGCAAAGATCCGGGGCTGGCCCGGCCCCAGGTCCGCGTCCCAGTACCGGACTGGATATTCGCTGTGCAGGATGGCCGAAACCTTCTTGTCCTTGCGGGACTTGCGCCGTTCCGCGTCGTCCTCCTCGTCAGTGGATCCGGCCAGGACCTCGGCCGTCACAAACGCAGCATCCGCGTCCCTGGCCGTCATCACCTTGCCGATGCCGCCGGGCCGGCTGAGGACCACCCGGGCTTCCCCGCCACTGGCCGGAAGCAGCCAGAGTGCGTTGACCGGCTCTTCGTCGGGGCTGTCCGGGTCAGGACGGGCGGACGTGAAATAGACGTCACCGTTGGCGGCGAAAGCAGCACCCGCCTCACCCTTGGCGCTGCGTGTGATGCGCCGGGCCTGCCGCTGTCCGGCCGGGTCCAGCTCCCACAGGGCGGTGGCGAACTCGCTGCCTTTGCCGTTCAGGGTACTGACGGTGGTGACCAGCCGCGAGCCGTCCGGGCTCAGGGCCAGGCCGCTTACCCGCGGGATGGACAAGTAATGGTCGAGGTCGTGGAAAGGGGTCAGTGGTTGCTCATCCGGGATCGCCGGTTCCAAGTTAGCCATGCTCCCGATTCAACACGGTTTGTGCCCCGCATCACAGCCACCACGGTGCCTGGGTGTCGTGGCACCTCCTTGTCGTGGCTTTAACGAGCGAAAGCCCCGCCGCTCCTTGGGGAGTGGCGGGGCTTTGGCTGCGGAGACTAGACGCTCGGGGCGATTTCCGGGATGCGCGGCTTGGCGTTGCCTGCGAAGGTGAACTTCGCTTCGTCGCCTTCGCCTTCGACATCCACGACGACGATGTCGCCGGCGTGGATCTCGCCGAACAGGATCTTCTCGGAGAGCTGGTCCTCGATCTCGCGCTGGATGGTGCGGCGCAGCGGCCGGGCACCCATGGCGGGGTCGTAACCGCGGGTGGCCAGGAGCACCTTGGCGGCGGTCGTGAGCTCGATGCCCATGTCCTTGTCCTTGAGGCGCTTCTCCAGGCGGGTCACGAACAGGTCCACGATTTCGATGATCTCGTCCTGCGTGAGCTGCGGGAACACCACGACGTCGTCAACACGGTTCAGGAACTCGGGGCGGAAGTGCTGCTTGAGTTCCTCCGTCACGCGGGCACGCATGCGGTTGTAGCCGGTCTGCGTGTCGGTGCCGGACTGGAAGCCGGTGGCAACGCTCTTGGAGATGTCCCGGGTACCCAGGTTGGTGGTCATGATGATCACGGTGTTCTTGAAGTCCACCACGCGGCCCTGGGAGTCGGTCAGGCGGCCGTCTTCCAGGATCTGCAGCAGCGAGTTGAAGAGGTCCGCGTGGGCCTTTTCCACTTCGTCGAACAGCACCACGGAGAACGGACGGCGACGGACCTTCTCGGTCAACTGGCCACCCTCTTCGTAGCCCACGTAGCCCGGAGGGGCACCGAAGAGCCGCGAGACGGTGTGCTTCTCGGAGTACTCGGACATGTCCAGCGTGATGAGGGCGTCCTCTTCACCGAACAGGAACTCCGCGAGTGCCTTGGCCAGCTCGGTCTTGCCGACGCCGGTGGGGCCGGCGAAGATGAACGAACCACCGGGGCGCTTGGGGTCCTTGAGCCCTGCACGGGTGCGGCGGATGGCCTGCGACAGTGCCTTGATGGCCTCGTTCTGGCCCACCACGCGCTTGTGCAGTTCGTCTTCCATCTTGAGCAGCCGCGAGGATTCTTCCTCGGTCAGCTTGAAGACGGGGATGCCGGTGGAGTTGGCCAGCACCTCGGCGATGAGATCCTCATCCACCTCGGAGATGTCGTCCATGCCGCCGGACTTCCAGTGGCGTTCCTTCTCCGCGCGCTCGGAAATCATCTTCTGTTCCTTGTCGCGGAGCGATGCGGCGCCTTCGAAGTCCTGTGCGTCGATGGCGGATTCCTTCTCCATCTTCAGCTTGGCGATGCGCTCGTCCATGGCCTTGAGCTCCGGCGGAGCGGTCATGCGGCGGATGCGCAACCGGGCGCCGGCTTCGTCGATCAGGTCGATCGCCTTGTCCGGCAGGAAGCGGTCCGAGATGTAGCGTTCGGCCAGGCTGGCAGCGGAAGCCAGGGCGCCGTCGGTGATGGTGACGCGGTGGTGTGCCTCGTACCGGTCGCGCAGGCCCTTGAGGATCTCAATGGCGTGTGCCACGGAGGGTTCCTTGACCTGGATCGGCTGGAAGCGGCGCTCCAGGGCGGCGTCCTTCTCGATGTGCTTGCGGTACTCATCCAGCGTGGTGGCGCCGATGGTCTGCAGCTCACCGCGGGCCAGCATGGGCTTCAGGATGGAAGCGGCATCGATGGCACCTTCGGCGGCACCGGCACCAACAAGGGTGTGGATCTCGTCGATGAACAGGATGATGTCCCCGCGGGTGCGGATCTCCTTGAGGACCTTCTTGAGGCGCTCTTCGAAGTCGCCACGGTAGCGGGAGCCTGCCACCAGGGAACCGAGGTCCAGGGTGTACAGCTGCTTGTCGCGGATGGTCTCCGGGACATCGCCGCGCACGATCGCCTGGGCCAGGCCCTCGACGACGGCCGTCTTGCCGACGCCGGGCTCACCGATAAGGACAGGGTTGTTCTTGGTGCGGCGGGAAAGGACCTGCATGACGCGTTCCATTTCCTGCTCGCGCCCAATGACCGGGTCCAGCTTGTTCTCCCGCGCTGCCTGGGTGAGATTGCGGCCGAACTGGTCCAGGACCACGGAACCGGCGGGTGCGCCCTCGGGCTGTCCGCCGCCAACGCCTGCGCCGGTGGTTTCCTTGCCCTGGTAGCCGGAGAGGAGCTGGATGACCTGCTGGCGGACCCGGTTGAGGTCGGCGCCGAGCTTGACCAGCACCTGGGCGGCAACACCTTCACCCTCGCGGATCAGGCCGAGCAGGATGTGCTCCGTGCCGATGTAGTTGTGGCCCAGCTGCAGGGCTTCGCGCAGCGAGAGCTCCAACACCTTCTTGGCACGGGGGGTGAAGGGGATGTGGCCGGAGGGAGCCTGCTGGCCCTGCCCGATGATCTCCTGCACCTGCTCGCGGACGCCGTCGAGCGAAATGCTCAAGGACTCAAGAGCTTTGGCGGCAACACCCTCACCCTCATGGATCAGACCCAAGAGGATGTGTTCGGTACCGATGTAATTGTGGTTCAGCATGCGTGCCTCTTCCTGGGCAAGCACAACTACGCGACGGGCACGGTCCGTAAATCGCTCAAACATTTCGCCACACTCCTAGCTACGACGTACTTTGATGCTACGTGGCCGGTCCGGACTTGTGGAGCGTGTTCGCCACAGGGGAAACCCGGGCCCTCCCGGGAATAGGCGCAACGGCGAACTGCAGCACCCCAAAACGGGGCGGGGACGGAAGCAGGCGTTGCGCATGACGGGCAACCCTGTGGTTCACAGGCCATGAAAATACCGATGGACGCCGGGCGGTCAGAAGACCGGCGTAATTAGGCCATTTGGGCGGTTTCACAGCCAGCCCATAGCAGTTATATCCGGAAAATGAAAAACCCCGCCCCGCCTGGCGGCGGTAAGCGGGGTTTCAGCGGAGCTAAAGGCAGCCCTAGGAATTTGCCTTTTGGTAGGCTTCCTGGATTTCGGCCTGAATTCGGCCGCGGCTGTTAACGGTGTAGCCGTTATCCCGTGCCCATTGCCGGATTTGCGCCGAATCATGGCTGCGGCCGCCCGTTGGCGCCTTGGCCCGCTGGGCCGCGCGGCCTCCGCCGGATGCCTTGCGTGCAGCAGTGACGAACCTCTCCAGTGAAGACCGAAGCTCAGCGGCATTGGCTGCCGACAAGTCAATCTCGTAGTTGACCCCGTCGAGGCCAAACCTAACGTTCTCGTCTGCGGATCCCCCATCCAGATCATCAACGAGGATGATGTTTACTTTCTGTGCCATTAAAGGTCTTCCTCTTGGGTTTTCAGAAAAGCAGGATGTTTCCCAAAAAAATTATGACTCTTATCTTGGCAACGCGTCAAAGCGCCTATTGGTTCCGTGTGGATAAAGCGGGAAAGTGGGGGTAATTTATTTGGATTCCGGGCCGGGGCGGTCGGAAGGCTGCACCGGGAGGGAATCGGCTTCGGCCTGCGCACGGGCCTCCGCCTGCCGCTCGGCCTTGTCCGCGTTGAAGATCGCCTTCATGGCGAACCAGAACAACAGGCCCACCACCAGCGAGGGAAGAATAACTGCTACGTATTCCATGGATCAGTGCCCTTCGGGCTTCAGCAGGGGGAACAGGATGGTTTCGCGGATACCGGCCCCGGTGAAGAGCATCACCAGCCGGTCGATGCCCAGGCCGATGCCGCCCATGGGAGGGGCACCGTACTCCAGGGCGCGCAGGAAGTCCTCGTCAAGCTGCATGGCCTCCACGTCGCCGGCCGCCGCATGCAGTGACTGCTCGGTAAGCCGCTCGCGCTGGATGACGGGGTCGATCAGCTCCGAGAAGGCAGTGCCGCGCTCCATGCCGCCGATGATCAGGTCCCAGGCCTCGATGAGCCGGCCATCCTCGCGGTGCGGGCGCGCCAGCGGCTGGGCGGAGGGCGGGTAGTCGTAGACAAAGGTGGGGTTCAGCAGCGTGGGCTCCACGATTTCGCCGAAGAGCTCCACCACCAGCTTTTCGGCGTCCCACTTGGGGTCCACCTTGACGTCGTGCTTTCCGGCGATGTCCCGAAGCACCTCAGCGGGCGTGTCCGGCGTGATCTCCTGCCCAACGGCGTCGGAAAGGCCGGGGTAGACGGCCAGCCAGGCCCACTCGCCGTCGAGGTTGATCTCCCCCGCTTCGGTCTGCAGCACGCGTCCGGCGCCCACGGCGTCCGCGGCGTCGAGGATGATCTCCTTGATCCGCTCCGCCATGACGAACTGGTCCGCCCAGGCTTCGTAGCACTCAAGGGTGGTGAACTCGGGGCTGTGCGTGGAGTCCACACCCTCGTTCCGGAAGACCCGGCCCATGTCGTACACACGGTCGATTCCGCCCACCACGGCGCGCTTGAGGTACAGCTCGGTGGCGATGCGCAGGGTCATCTTCTGGTCAAACGCGTTCATGTGGGTCTCGAACGGCCGTGCCAGGGCGCCGCCGTGGACCAGGTTCAGGATGGGGGTTTCGACTTCGACGTAGCGGCGCCGGAACAGGGTCTCGCGGATGGAGCGGGTGATGGCTGCACGGGTGTAGACCATCTCGCGCGCTTCATCGCGGACCATCAGGTCAACGTAGCGCTGGCGGACGCGGGTTTCCTCGTTCAGGTCCGCGTGCAGGACCGGCAGCGGACGCAGGGCCTTGGAGGCCATGGACCAGGAGTCTGCCATGATGGAGAGCTCGCCGCGGCGGGAGGAGATGACCTCGCCTTTGATGAACACGTGGTCGCCGAGGTCAACCAGGGCCTTCCAGTCGGCGAGCGCTTCTTCGCCGATGTTGGCCAGGCTCAGCATGGCCTGCAGGCGCGTTCCCTTGCCGTCGGTGCCGCCTTCCTGCAGCGTGGCGAAGCAGAGTTTGCCGGTGTTGCGGATGAAGACCACGCGGCCGGTGACGCCCACGATGTCGCCGGTGGTGTCGTCCGCTTCGAGGTGGGCGTACTTTTCCCGGATCTCGGCCAGGGAGTGCGTCCGTTCCACTCCCACGGGGTAGGCCTCCGTGCCGCGCTCAAGAAGTTTGGCGCGCTTTTCCATCCGGATCCGCATCTGCTCACTGGCATCGACGGGCTCTGGGGCGTTCTTGGGCGCGGGGGTGTTTTGGGAAGTCACAATCATCAAGTTTACCGGGACTCGGCTACCCGGGCTCCCAGTTGCCCCGCAGGGTTGCGCCCTAGGATGGGCTGGTGAAAGAACGGGTACTTCCAACGGACGACGGCGGCAGGCTGGCTTTGTACAGTTACGGCACCGAAGATGCGCCCGGCGAAAAGCGGGTGCTGCTGATTGGCGGCGCGTTCCTCACGGCCCTGATCTACCGCCCGTTCTCCATCGCCCTGGCGAAAGGCCTGGGCGAAGGGTGGGCAGTTGATGTTTACGACCGCAGGGGCCGGGGGAATTCGTCCGAACAGCCGCCGGACTACTCCATGGCCACCGAGATCGAGGATGTCCGGACCGTGCTCACCGCCACCGGCGCACGGAACATCCTGGGCCACAGCCTGGGCGGCTCGGTGGCTCTCAACGCCGTGCAGGAGTTCACCGGGACCGCTTTAGTGCCGGACAAGCTTGCGGTGTACGACGCCGCCGTGAACATTGACGGCAGCATCGACACCGGGTGGCTGGATGGATTCGAGGACGCCGTCAACGAGGGCAAAGTGGGCCACGCCCTGGCGCACATGAAGAAGGCCACCAGCCCGGGCTCAGCCATGGCGAGGATCCCGGACCCCGTCCTGGCCGGCCTGATGGCCGTGCTGTCCCGGACCAAGGTCAACACGATGTTCCGCCAGGTCATGCCGAGTGGGGTGGGCGAATTGAGGGCGGCGTACGACGAAAAGGACCATGCCCGGGACTTCAGCGTGCTGCCTTCCGCCACCCACTTCATGGCCGGCGGAAAGAGCCCCAGCTATTACAAGGTGACGGCGGAGCGGTTGCACGCAGCCGTACCGGGCAGCACCTACCAGCTCTCCCCCAAGTGCTTCCACGGGTCCATCCCGGCAGCTGTCAAGGAGCTGGTGACGGACATCGCAGGGTATTTCAGGGGAGGGCATCCGGACGGGGAGCACCGCCCGGATGCTGCTGAGGTCAGCCCCGTTCCCCGCGGCTGAACCCGGCCAAGGCTGCCTCCCCCAGGTCCCGCCACACCGTCCGCGGCATCGGTTCCACGCTCCGGTCCGCCAGCCAGTCACCCCAGGCCGTGATGTCCTTCCCGGCCGCCGCGGCGACGGCGTCACAGGCGAACCCAACAGCGGTGGAGCCGTCCGAAAGCTGCACGGATCCGAGGAGCATGGGTTCGGGGAGGGCTGCCAGGAACGTCCCCAGCGCTGCCGGGGACAGCAGCCACCGCTCCCCCACCAGCTCCGCGCCGTCGTCGGACCGGTAGACGCCGGGCTTGGGCGGTACCGTGTCCAGCGCCACCATCCGGTACCGCGCGGCCGTCCGGACCGGGCCATCCCAAAACGCCCCGAGTTCCTCGAGCTGCGGCGCCAGCGGCTGGCCTTTGCGGTGGGCGCCCACTACCACCAGCGGCACAGCGGTGGCGCCGGCGGCCACCGGCCAGGGAAGGGACGACGACGGCTGGTCACCACTGCGCGCAGCTTCCGCTGCTGCGCCCACGGCAAAGAGGGTAGGAGCCGCCGGGGTTGCCTCCAGGCGGCGGGCGATGTCCGCGGCCACAGCGTCGTCAAACGTCCGGCCCACCACGGTCAGTCCGAACTGGGCCCCGTCCACTTCGCCAGCCGGCACGCCGACGGCGCACAGGTCGAACAGGTTGCAGAAGTTTGTGTAGGTTCCCATCAGCGAGTTCACGCCCACGGGATCCGCAGCCACCTCTGCGAGTGTGGGGTGGAAAGGCGCGGTGGGAACCAGCAGGGCGTCAAAGCCCTCCAGCTCCGCCATCGCCTGCTGTTTGAGCGGTTCGAGCCGGGCCGTATCAGCGACGTAGCGGTGCGCCGGGATGGTGCCGGCCGTCCGAATGATGCCTTCCACCGTCGGATCGATGCCCGCCTCCCCGCCCGCGCCGCCGTCGTAGTTCGCCAGGAAGCCGCCCACGGCAGCGTGGCGTTCCGCAACCAGGCCGCCGTCGTACAGCAGCCGCGCGGCTTCGAGGAAGGCGTCGAATGCGATGGGTTCCGCCTTCACCCCGGATGTCCGCAGCCGCTGGACCTGCCGGCCAAATTCCGCGGCCCAAGCCTTCGGAAGTGCGGGCAGGGTTGCCGGGTAGGCGACGCGCGGCTGTGCCTGTGCCGCCAGCCGGACGTCTGCCGGCCACGCCCGGGAGTTGCCGGCCATGACGCCCATGGCGAGCTCGGCAGTGGACAGGTGCCGGGCAAAGATGGTGACGGCGTCCCAGGACCGGCAGGCGGGCACCACCCCCGCGGTGGATACGACGTTCAGTGTTGCCTTGATGCCCACGATGCCTTGCAGGCCGGCAGGGACCCGGCCCGAGCCGGCGGTGTCAGTACCAATGGCGATGTCCACTAGTCCCAATGCCACGGCCACCGCGGAGCCGGAGCTGGAGCCGCCGGAGATGTAGTCCGGCCGGCGGGAATCACGGACCGCGCCGTAGGGACTCCGGGTCCCCACGAGTCCTGTGGCGAACTGGTCCAGGTTGGTGGCGCCGAGGACCAGGGCACCGGCGGCACGGAGCCGGGCTACGGCCTCTGCGTCCTCGTCCGGGGTGTACCCAAAGCCCGGGCAGGCCGCCGTTGTGGGGATGCCGGCCACGTCCACGTTGTTCTTGACGGCGAGCAGCAGGCCCGCCAGCGGAAGGTACTCGCCGCCTGCCACCGCGGCGTCGATGGATGCTGCCTCTGC
The DNA here is from genome assembly GCA_035475035.1 of Arthrobacter sp. Classification (GTDB taxonomy): domain Bacteria; phylum Actinomycetota; class Actinomycetes; order Actinomycetales; family Micrococcaceae; genus Arthrobacter. The sequence continues at coordinate 11,840 of DATIMT010000089.1, read as the reverse complement.
CAGGAGATCGTCCCCGCTGCGGAGCGTTATCCAGATTTCGGGCCGGTCCACTGCCTCAACCGCCGCGAGTGCGGCCTGGACGCGCAGGGTGGCCTTGCCGGGGATGTCTGCGCTCATACTGCTGCCTCTTCCAGTTCCAGTGTTTCCACCCCGGCCGTCTCCGGTTCGGAGCCGCCAAGGACTACCACAGCCTCACCCGCAACAACCTGGGAGCCGGCAACCGGCAGGACCCGCAGCACCATGCCGTCACACGGCGCTTCCAGGACTGTTTCCATCTTCATCGCTTCCAGGGATACCAGCGGCTGGCCCTTGACCACCCGGTCGCCCTCCGCCACATCGACCTTCCAGACGCTCGCCGCGAAGGGCGCGGCCACGAGCGACCCACCCTCCGGAACGTCCACCTCGTCCACCACCGGTGACACGACGGCGGCCAGCGCGTCGGCACGGTCAAACTCGCCGGCGTCGGCCCATGCCTGCCGTTCAACGGCGAACGCGGCGCCCTGCTTCTCCCGAAAGGCGTTGATGGACTCGCGGTTGTCCTCGAGGAACACCTCATGCTCAGCGAGTGAGAAGGTGCCGTCCTCGATTTCCACCCCGCGGCCCCTTCCGGCGGCCATGTCGGCCCGCAGGTCCAGGAGTTCCTCGGGGCTGACGGGGTACCAGGAGATCCGGTCGAAGAAGCGCAGCAGCCAGGGCGAACCGGGCTCGAACGGGGCGGAGTCGGCGTAGCGCGACCAGACCTGGGTGGTGCGGCCCACGAACTGGTAGCCGCCCGGTCCTTCCATTCCGTAGATGCACATGTAGGCTCCGCCGATGCCCACCGCGTTCTCCGGCGTCCAGGTGCGGGCCGGGTTGTACTTGGTGGTGACCAGGCGGTGGCGGGGATCCAGCGGGGTGGCCACCGGGGCGCCAAGGTACACGTCGCCGAGACCCAGGACCAGGTATTCGGCGTCGAAGACGGTGTCGAACACGTCGTTCACGGAGTCCAGGCCGTTGATCCGGCGGATGAATTCGATGTTCCAGGGGCACCACGGGGCGTCATCGCGGACACCCGCCATGTAGCGTTCGATCGCTTCGCGGGTGGCGGGATCGTCCCAGGACAGCGGCAGCCGGACGGTGCGGCTGGGGACCACCAGTTCGGAGCTGGCGGGCAGCGCAGCCTCGATCTCCTGGACCACATCCAGCAGCCGCGTGGTGGACAGGACGGACGGGTCCACCTTGATCTGCAGCGAGCGGATGCCCGGGGTGAGGTCCACGACGCCCGGCACGCGGAGCTGTTCGATGTGCTGGTGCAGGGCGTGGACCCGGGCGCGCAGGCCGAGGTCCAGCACCATGTCGCCGTATTCCACCAGCAGGTTGTCGTCACCGGAACGGCGGTAGGTGACCGCCGGCCGCCCCGAACCTTCCGGCACCCGGCCCAGCACGCCGTCGTCGCCATCGCCGCGGACGGCCCTGGCTGCATCAGCGGTGACGGAGGAAATACCCCCGGACCAGCCGGCGTCGCCCGGGAGGAACAGCTGGCGGCCGGGTCCCAGATCCTTTGCCGACGGCGCCTGGCTGGCTTTGATGGGCACGAACCGGACCTTGTCCCCCGGCCGGAGCTGGCCGAGCTTCCAGCGCTCGGCCGTCACCACGGTGACCGGGCAGACGAAGCCGCCCAGGCTGGGTCCGTCCGGGCCGAGCAGGATGGGAGTGTCGCCGGTGAAGTCCAGGGCGCCCACAGAGTAGGCGGTGTCGTGGATGTTGGACGGGTGCAGGCCCGCTTCGCCGCCGTCGGTGCGCGCCCAGCGGGGTTTGGGGCCAATCAGGCGGACCCCGGTGCGGGCGGAGTTGAAGTGGACCTCGTACTCCGCGTTGTAGAGCTCTTCGATGTCTTCGCGCTGGAAGAACTCGGGGGCGCCGTGCGGGCCCTCGGCAACGGCCAGCTCCCAGGTTGAGGTGAGGGCAGGGCGGCTGTCGAGGGGCACGGCAGTGGCGGCTGCTTGTTCGCCTGCCGTCCCGGCGGCAGGCTTGACGGCCCTCAGCACATCGCCGGCGCGCAGGACCCTGCCGGCGTGGCCGCCGAACTGGCCCAGCGTGAAGGTTGAGGCGCTGCCCAGGTACTGCGGGATGTCCAGGCCGCCCTGGAACAGGATGTAGCCGCGCAGGCCCTGCCCTGCTGCCGTGCCGACGTCGAGCGTTCCCCCTGCCGGGACGGTCACCGGCGTCCAGGCGGGCACTTCCTTTCCGTCAACTGTCACTGCCACGTCGGCCCCGGTGACGCAGACGGTGGTGGCGTGCGTGAAGGCCAGGCTGGGGCCGGTCATGGTGAACTCCAGGCCCGGTGCACCTTCGGGGTTGCCCAGGGCAGTGTTGCCCAGCCGGAAGGAGAGATCGTCCATGGGGCCGCTGGGCGGAACGCCGATCTGCCAGAGTCCGGTGCGGCCTGGCCAGTCCTGCACGCTGGTCTGCAGGCCGGGGCGTTCCACCGTGATGCGCGGCTCGGGGTCGCCGACGTTGTCCAGGGTGCTGGTGGAGTGCCGGACGCTGCGGACCACGTCCATTCCACTCACGGCGCGGAGCATCCCCAGGTTGGTTTCGATGCCGTCGACGCGGGTGTTTTCCAGGGCCGCGGCCAGCCGGTCGAAGGCCTCGGCCCTGGTTGCGCCGGAGGTGATGATTTTCCCCAGGAGGGGATCGTAATTCGTGGCGACCTCGGTGCCGGTCTCCACCCAGGCGTCCACCCTTGCTTCTGCCGCCGTCGGGTAGGCGGCGTTGGTGACGGTTCCGGCGCTGGGCTGGAAGCCCCGTGCGGGGTCCTCGGCATAAAGCCGGGCTTCTACAGCGTTGCCCGTCACGGGCAGGCTGTCCGGCACTCCGTCAAGGACTGTTGCAGCTTCGCTGCCGCCCTGGGCCAGGCGGAGCATCCACTCCACCAGGTCCACGCCGGTGACCGCCTCGGTGACGGGGTGTTCCACCTGGAGCCGGGCGTTGACTTCGAGGAAGGAGGCTTCCTTGCGGGCGGAGTCGTAGACGAATTCCACGGTGCCGGCGGAGCGGTAGTTGAGGGAGGCGCAGAGGGCGCGGGAGCTGCGGTGCAGTTCCCCGCGCAGTTCGTCGGGAAGGTCCGGGGCCGGGGCTTCCTCGAGGACCTTCTGGTGGCGGCGCTGCAGCGAGCAGTCACGGTCGCCGAGGCTGACCACCCGGCCTTCACCGTCGCCAAAGATTTGCACCTCCACGTGCCGGGCGTTCTCCACGTACCTCTCGGCGAACACTCCGGCGGTGCCGAAGCTGGCCCCGGCCAGGCGGGCGACGCGGGGGAAGCTTTCGACGAGTTCGGCCTCGGTCCGGCACACGGTCATGCCGATGCCGCCGCCACCGCCGGTGGCCTTGAGCATGAGCGGGAAGCCGATCGTTGCCGAGGCTGCGACGGCGTCGTCCACGTCCTCAAGCAGCCCGGAACCGGCGATCATCGGCACCCCGGCTGCCCGGGCGGCGTCGCGCGCTGTGTGCTTGGTGCCGAAGATGCGCAGCTGCTCGGCGGTGGGGCCCACGAACACCAGGCCGGCCGCTTCCACGGCCTCGGCAAAGGCGGCATCTTCAGAGAGGAAGCCGTAGCCGGGGTGGATGGCACCGGCTCCGGTGGACTTGGCAGCCTCGAGGATCGCCTCCACGCGCAGGTAGGACTCCTTGGCCGGCGCGGGCCCCAGGAGCACCGCTTCATCCGCCAGCCTGACGTGCTTGGCGCCCCGGTCCGCTTCGGAGAATACGGCGATGGTGCGCAGTCCCAGCTTCTTGGCGGATTCGATGATGCGGCACGCGATTTCGCCGCGGTTGGCGATTAGGAGGGTGTCGAAAAGATTCTTGTTGCTCATCGTGCAGCCTCCGGCCGGGTAACGATCATGCGCACGGGGGTGGGGTTGAAGCCGTTGCAGGGGTTGTTGATCTGCGGGCAGTTGGAGACAAGCACCAGGGTGTCCACCTCCGCCTTGAGGGCTACGCGCTTGCCGGGGGCGGACAGCCCGTCAACGATGCCCAGGGCGCCGTCCGGATCCACGGGAACGTTCATGAACCAGTTGATGTTGGACACCAGGTCCCGCTTTCCCAGGCCCCAGCGCGAGCCCTCGATCAGGAAGTTCTCCACGCAGGCATGCTGTTCGCGGGTGTGCTGGCCATAGCGGAGGGTGTTGGACTCCTGGGAGCAGGCGCCGCCGATGGTGTCGTGCACACCGACTTCGTCGGCCACAACCGTCATCAGGGGTGTGCCGGTGTCTGCCCGCAGGACCGAACCGGTGGTGAGGACAATGGACTGCTGGGCGGCGATGGTGGCGGCGGCTGAGTAGCGCACGGTGGTGTCGGCCGCTGCGTAGAGCAGGCAGTCCACTGCCTGGTTGCCTTCCAGGTCCACGATGGTCAGCACGTCGCCGGCGGCCACCACGGCGGACCAGGGGCCGCGGGCTTCGACGAATTCGTCGAGGACCACCGCGCCGGGGGTGAGCGCGGCGTGGGCGGCGTCCGGAATGGTCTTGGTGTCAGTGGCGGTGTTCATCGGGCGTTCCTTGCAGTGAGGTCGTGTTCGGTGTTGCGGAGGGCCTGCAGGTGTTCCGGGGCCAGCGGGCCGGCCAGCCGGCCCGCCTCAAGTTCCGCGAGGTCCTGCGGCGCGCGCCAGGCAACGATGTCGACGGCGGTTCCGGTGAAGTCCGGCCGCGGGTCCAGCGGGTGGGCGGTGTTGGCGAGGACCAGCACCATATCCATCTGGAGGAGAAGTTCGACGGCGGCACCCGGCCCGGCGCTTCCGGTGAAGGTGATGCTTCCGGCGGGGTCAACGGTGATGCCTTTGAAGAAGGAGAGCGACGGGGCGACGTCGCGCGGCCCCAGGCCGTTCTTCAAGGCGCCCAGGGTGAGCAGTTCGCGTGCCGCCGGGGAGGTGCTGTGGGCGGTGCCGGCTCCGTACTTGGCGGTGTTGCCGGCGAGGGTGGTGGCGCCGGTGAGGGCGTCGTGGCGGGACGAGGTGTCCGTGACGATCGTGGCCATCAGGCGGCCGGCGTCGGACAGCAGCGGGTGCCCGGCAGCAGGATAGGCCTGCCACGGGACTTTGACGGTGTCGGCGATGTTGAGGCGTTCGTATGGAGCGCCGGCGCGGTACAGGAGGGCGTGGACGCAGGCGTCACCGGCGGTGTCGGCGAGCCGGATCCGGGTACCGCGGGCCAGGGACATGGTGGTGTAGCGGCCAAAGGCGAGGGACTCGGCCCACGTGGGGGACGCGCCGTCGTCCCCCTCCGCTCCGGGCAGGCCGGCCAGAAGGTGCGCCGGCGCGGAGCCTGCCGGCACGTGCCGCATGGTCTCGGCGGTCTTGCCGTGCTGTTCCCTGGCGTGGGCGCGGGCGCCGGCCGTGGTGGCTGTGCCCGTGGCCGGCGTTTCGATGGTCTGTGTCATGTCAGTCCCTTTAAGTCTTTGGGGTTCGTGTGGAAGCGGTTTTTCGGGGCCCGCCGGGGTTGGCGCGTCAGGCGGTGCGTCAAGCCTTGGCGGCCAGGTTCCGGCTCCGGACCCAGAGGCCCAGGAGCAGGACGGCCGTGACCATCAGGGGCGCGGACCAGAGGAGGATTCCGTTCTCCCCGGAGGGGTCGTACACCTCGGGGCGGGGCCAGGCGAGGTTGACCACCATGACCGCGCCGTAGAGGACGGCGAGGATGTTGACCGGAAGTCCCCAGCGGCCCAGGGAGAAGAGGCCCGCGGGCATGGTCTGTCCCACCCGGTCCCAGTCGCCGCGCAGGCGGTTGATCAGCTGCGGGACGGTGACAAGGAGATACGCGAGGTAGACCATCACAATGCAGACGCTGCACAGGGTGGTGAACAGGGCGGCGTTGCCAACGTTGATGGCCAGCACCGCAACCGCCAGGGCGCCGATCACGATGGACGGCCACATGGGCGTGCCCCGGGTGGGGTGGACGGAGGAGAGCAAGGCCGACGCCGGGAGCTTGCCGTCGCGGGCCATGGAGAAGACCAGCCGGGAACCGGCAGTCTGGATCGCCAGGGTGCAGACGAAGATGGCGATGGCCACATCCACCAGCAGGACTTTGCCCCAGAAGGTGCCCAGGACCGCGGTGAGAACGTAGGGCAGGCCCTCGGTGGCCAGGCGGCCGTCGTCGAGGCTGGGTGCGGCCATCAGGGCGGTGATGATCATCAGCGCGCCGCCGACGCCGGAGATGAGCAGTGCGGAAAGGATGGTTCGCGGTGCGGTGCGGCGCGGGTCCTTGGTTTCCTCGGACAGCTCTCCGGCGGAGTTGAAGCCCACCATGACGTAGGCGGCCATGAGTCCCGAGACCAGGAAGGCTCCCACGGCGCCGAGGTCGGACCCCTGCATCACGCTGGTGTCGGCAACCACGTCCGGTCCGCGCTGGGCAGCGCTGATGAGGGCAAGGATCACGGCCGCAACGCCCACGATCTCGCAGGTGACGCCCACCGAGTTCACGTGGGCCATCAGCTTCACGCCGAGGGAGTTGATGATGGTGGTGGCCACCAGCAGGACGGCGCCGAGGACCACCGCGTTGGAGGCTCCGGTGACGGTGTTCAGCGCGGGATCGCCGCCCACCACCTGGAAGCCGTCCCAGAGCTGGGGCAGGACCACTTGCAGGGCGATGGCGGCTGCCGCAGCGGTAACCACCTGCGCGATGGACATGAACCAGCCGGCGAACCAGCCAACACCTTCCCCGCCAACGCGCCGCGCCCACTGGTACACGGCGCCGGACAGGGGGTAGCGGGCCGCGAGCTCGGCGAAGTTCAGGGCCACGAGCAGCTGGCCCACCAGGACTACTGGCCAGGTCCAGAAGAACGCGGGCCCGGCAAAGGAGTAGCCGAACGCGAAGAGCTGGAAGATGGTGGTGAGGATGGAAACGAAGGAGAAGCCGGCGGCGAAGGAAGCGTAGCGGCCGAGCTTTCGGTGGAGGGTGGGCTGGTAGCCAAGGGACGTCAGGTCTGCATCGTCCTGGTGGACGGTGGGGAGGACGGTTGATGTCATCGGGAATCTCCGGGGCTGGAAAGGGATCTTGGGGGCAAAGCCTCCCGGCACTGCAGCGCCCGGCCGAAGGCTGCTGATTACCGGTCAATTGATAGTTTTCCAGCGGGATGTCCCCAAACAGTTTCCCCTCTGTAAAAGGCGGATAGACATCTTGTTTCGGGCTGATTTCCGTCCCCTCACCATGGGCGGCGGTTGTTTTGCCTGCCCTGCCACGCCTGCCCGGTAATGCAAGAATGAGGCCGTGACTTCCGCCGGACCGGGACGCCCCCGCCACCAGCAGCCCTCGCGGCCAGGCGCCACCGCCCGCGACGAAATTCTCGACGCCGCGGCGGAGCTTTTCACTACCCAGGGCTTCGCCAGCACCTCCACCCGTTCCATCGCGGACGCGGTGGGCATCCGGCAGTCCTCCCTGTACCACCACTTCAAGACCAAGGACGATATCCTCGAGGACCTCCTGGAGGGGACGGTGTCCGGTGGCCTGAAGTTCGCACGCGCCGTGGCCGCGCTGCCCGCTGACGCCCCTGGGGCCGGAAGCCCGGCTGGAAGCCGGCTTCACGCCGTCGCGCTTTACGACGGCACGCAGCTGTGCAGCGCCCGGTGGAACCTTGGCGTGCTGTACCACCTGCCCGAGGTCAGGAGTACGCGCTTCGCCCGGTTCCTCAGCGACCGCCAGGAACTCCGGCGGCTGTACGGGGAACTGGGAACCGGCCTATCAGCCACCCCTGCCGGGCCGGACGGCGGCGACTTCACGTTCCGCCTGGTCGAATCCCTGATCTACCTCCGCGCGGATGGGGCGGCCAGTACGGAGTCGGCGATGCAGGCGGCGGACGCCGGACTGATCCTTTGCGGGCTCGGCCAGGACCTGCCGGCCATCCGCGCCGCGGGCAAGGCCCTGATAAGCCGGCTGGCGTGACCCCCGCCTGCCGCCCTCCGGGATGCCCCGCCCGGCTTGCTCGGCTAGGCTCGGAACATGACGCGAGAGAACATCAGGACCCCCGACGGCGGCACTGTGGAGCTCTTCTCCACCGGCGCCGAACTTGCCTCGGCGGGCTCGGGCGTGGTGGTTGTGCCGCCTTCCATGGTGACGGCCGCGGAATATACCAAGTTCGCCCAGAAACTGAGCGCCGCCCTGGGCCGGCCCGTGCACACCTTCAACCGGCGGGGCCGCGGCTCGTCATCGCCGCAACCCGATGATTACACGCTGGACGTGGACATCCGGGACCTCGATACGGTCATGAAGCACACCTCCAGCACTGACGTCTTTGGCCACAGCTTCGGCGGCGCCGTTGCCCTCCACGCCGCACGGACCCTACCGGTGGAACGGCTCGCCGTCTACGACCCCGCGGTCTCCGTAAACGGCAGCGTCAAGGCCGACTGGACCGCCGAATACGAACGCGCCGTTGCTGCCGGCGACGATGACCGCGCGCTCGCGGTGATCCAGCGCGGACTGGAAGCCCGGGGCACCTTCTCATCGCGCATGCCGATGTCCATGCTGACGCTCGCCAAGAAGCTGACTGCCGGCACCACGGAAGGCAAACAGCAGCGCGAACTGATGCGTACCGGCGTCCGCGAGATCAAGGCCATTATCGCCGCGGACATGCCGGCCGAACCCTTCCAGGCGCTCCCCCTGGAGACGCTGATTGTGGTGGGCGAAAAGAGCCCGGCTTACTTCGGCATCGCCTGTGGCCAGATCCACGACGTGCTCTCCGGCTCGAGCTACACCATCCTGCCCGGCTTCGGCCACGACGGCGCCATCAAGGCCCCGGACAAGCTGATCAAGGAACTGAGCGACTTCTTCGCCGGCTGACCCATGTAGGGGCTAGTGGGCGCCGTGGCCCGCGCCGGCGCCTTCGGTCTTACGCATCATCGCTGAGAGTACGACGGCGGCAAGGGCTATGACGGTTGCCGTCATGAAGGCGGCGCTCATCCCGGCGACGAGTCCCGACGTCGCGCTGACCACGGCGAAGATGGACACCAGGAGCGCCGTTCCCGCGGCCCCGGCCACCTGCTGGGTGGTGCTCATGATCGCGGACCCGTGGGAGTAAAGGTGCGGCGGGAGCGGGTTCAGCCCGGTGGTAAAGGCTGGCGTGAACAGCAGCGCGAGGCCGAAACTCAGACCCACGTGCAAGGTGACGATCCACCAAACTGCCGTGCCGGCGTCGAGCATTGAAAATTGCCAGAGGGCCACCACCATGAGGATGGATCCGGTGATGGTGAGCGGCAGCGGGCCCACCTTATCGAACGCGCGGCCGATGACCGGGCCGAGCAGGCCCATCGCCAGGCCACCCGGAAGCAGTGCAAGGCCGGTTTCGAGCGAGCCGAGCCCCCGCACTTCCTGGAGGTAGAGCGGCAGCAGGATGACCCCGCCGAACAGGGCCATCATGGCCACCACCATCAGCAGGACCGAAACGGTGAACATCCGGAAGTTGAACGCGCGAAGGTCCAGCAGCGGCGCAGCTGCCTTCTGGAGCCGGACCTGGCGGAGGACGAAAACCGTCAGGGCAGCGACGCCGACGACCAGGGCCGCGATGGCGCCGGCACTGGGCCCGTCCTGGCCGCCGTGGCCCCCGCCGATCTGGCTCAGACCGTAAACCAGGCCACCAAAGGCCGGGACCGTGAGGATGACGGACAGTGCATCCATCCTTGCCTTTTCAGGCTCGCCCACGTTGGTGAGGTATTTCGCGCCGATGGCCAGCGCCGCAAGGGCCACCGGCAGCACGAACACGAACATGAAGCGCCAGGTGAAGTGCTCCAGGATCAGCCCGGAGACTGTGGGACCCATGGCCGGCGCCACCGAGATGGCGATGCTGACGTTACCCATGACCGCGCCGCGTTTGGCCAGCGGGACCAGGGTGAGGATGGTGGTCATCAGCAGCGGGAGCATGATTGCCGTGCCGCCCGCCTGGACAATGCGGGCCAACAGCAGGATTTCGAACCCTGGCGCCACGGCAGCAAGCGCTGTTCCGCCGGCGAACAGGCCCATGGCCAGCATAAAGACGGCGCGCGTGGACAGGCTTTGGAGAATGAACCCGGTGGTGGGGATGACCACGGCCATGGTGAGCATGAAGCCGGTGGACAGCCACTGCACGGTGGGGGCGTCCACGCGGAGGTCCACCATAAGCCGTTGCAGGGCCACATTCATGATGGTCTCGTTGAGGATCACCACGAACGTCGCCACCAGCAGCGTGCTGATGATGGTGACGGACTCGCGGGACATCTTCTCCGGTGCAGCGGGCAGGGTTCCTGCGCTGGCTCCGGCGCTTGTTCCTTCGGTGGGTTCCGCGGTGGTACTGGCGTTGCGCACGGGTTGGCCCCCGGCGGTGGGAGAGGTCTCAGTAGACATGGGTGTTCCCTCAGGGGTTTATGAGTGATGCGCGGTCGGCGCCGCTGCAGATGCAAACACTCTACCCGCTGGAGTAATTCCTCCATACGGGTTTTTACCCCTGAGGGAACATTGGGGGACTCAGGCGGTTTGGCCTGCGTGCTGGCCTTCGGAGATCTCCTCCACCAGCTTGTTGTTGAAGGCCGGGAGGTCGTCCGGGTTGCGGCTGGTCACCAGGCCCTGGTCCACCACCACTTCCTGGTCCGTCCAGTTGGCGCCGGCGTTCTTCAGGTCGGTTTCAAGGGTGAAGTACGACGTGACGTTCCGGCCCCTGATGACTCCGGCCTCGATGAGCAGCCACGGGCCGTGGCAGATGGAGGCCACCGGCTTGTGCTGTTCGAAGAAGCTGCGGGTGAAGCCCTGCGCGTCCTTGTCCACGCGCAGGTGGTCCGCATTGACGACGCCGCCGGGAAGCACCAGTGCGTCGAAGTCGGAAGCGTTTGCCTCAGCGACAGTGAGGTCGACGTCGAAAGTGTCGCCCTTTTCGGTGCCGTTGTAGCCCTGCAGCTTGCCGCTCTTGGGCGCAACCAGGGTGGGCTCACCGCCAGCGTCCTTCACGGCCTGCCAGGGGCTGGTGAGCTCCACCTGCTCCACGCCGTCAGTCAGCAGGAATGCCACCTTCTTGCCTGCGATGCTGTGCTCTGACACTGTTCCTCCTCATGCTTGCGGTTACGCGCTTTTGGCGCGCGGGAATCCGCTTCGAGAGTTGATTGCCTGACGGTTCCAGCCTAGGAAAGCTGAAACTGATAAGCAAGCTGACTATCTGTGCTGATGCCGGTTCGAATTCTGAATTGCGCTGCGCAGATTCTTTTTAGCGGCGGGTATTTGGGGTGCGGGAAGGAACGTGCGCAGCGGGATACGGCCGACGGCGGCGGGGGGCCAGAAGGTAAAGGCGCCTTGGGCAGCACCTCGGCTGGATGTACGGATAGGCGCGTTGGCTGGCTCGGTCCGATTGTCGGACCCTCGTTGGATGATGTTGGTATGGGATTCAGCAGTGGTGTTGGGGTGGCTTTGGAGGGTGTTCATGCCTCTGTTGCTGCCCTTGACGCGCGGGCCCGTGAGGATGTTGCGCTGGTTTCCGGTGCTGGTGCTGGTGTGGATGTGTTGCAGCGGCGGTACGAGCTTTGCCTGGAACGAATGGAAGTCACGACCCGGCTGGAAGCGCAACTCGCAGCAGTGAAGGCCCGGGACGCTGCCCAGGCCATCGGATTCCAGCAGGCCATGACCCCGCCGGACGCGTCCGTGCAGGACCGCACCTACGCCGAAATGTCCACCGTCGAGGAGATCGCCGGCGTCCTCACCATCAGCCCCGCCGCCGCGGGGGCGTTCGTGGAACAGTCCCGCCGGGTGTGTTCCCTCCCGTTGGTAGTGGGCGCGTTGTCTGCCGGGGAGATTTCCTGGCAGCACGCCAGGATCGTCGCCGATGAAACCGAAGGCCTGGGCCCTGCCGGTGCCGCCGCG
>DATIMT010000088.1:0-3208 GCA_035475035.1 Arthrobacter sp. | reverse complement strand
GCTGCTCACCCGGCTCAACGACAGCCAGATCGAGGAAATCATCATCGCCACCGACCCCAATCTGGAAGGCGAAGCCACCGCCACCTACCTGGCCCGCATGCTCAAGACGATCGGCATCTCCGTCACGCGCCTGGCCTCCGGACTGCCGGTGGGCGGCGATCTTGAATACGCCGATGAGGTTACCCTGGGGCGGGCCTTCGAGGGACGGCGCAGCGCCATCGGCTGACCCCTCATCGAGTGAGCCGTTGGTGCACGATACAGGGCTGTAGCGGACACCAACCGCTCACCCGATGAGAATGGGCGGCTCAGGCGATGCGGGTTCCGCGGGCGAGTTTGCGTGACGGCGTCCGGAGCGACCGCCAGCCCAGCCACATCAGTAAGCCGGCCAGGAGGATCTGCAGCGCAAGCCCCAGGGGCCATGTGGGTGTGGCCTGGGTCAGGTAGCGCGGCTGGACCTTCCCGTTGGCGCACGGATAGGTTCCCTCCGGTCCGGCCAAGGCCCCCCGTGCTCCCTGGCTGATGGTCTCCAGCATCCCGCCCAAATAGGACATGCCAGCCTGGGTATCGTTCCGGGAAGGGTAGGGAATGGCGTCGGCGACCACAACGTAGGGGTTGAGGCTGAGCAGCCACGCGACACGTTCGGTTCGCGGCACGCGCTGTTCCACGAGTGGGCCCTGACAGACGTACTGCGGGGCGTAGTCATCGGAACTGGTCGAGCCGTCCTGCCCGGAATAGGGCATCGAAGAGTTATAGACGGCCTCGTTTGCCTTCACCGTCCCCAATGAGGCTCCCACCCCCAGGCCAAAGGCCAGCACGGTTCCCACCACCAGTGCTGCGACCGTCAGATAGCTGATCACAATCGAGAACAGCGGGCGGTTGGCCAGTGCCGAGATGCCCACGCCAATGCCGCACACGACGCCGAGCTCCAGCGCCAGCATCAGCAGGGCCACCAGGATGTGGCCCGCGGTCATGCCACCCTGCAGAACGGCGAAAATCAGGAACGGCAGGCTGGTCACCAGAAAGGCCAGGGCCGCAATCCAGGAGGCAAGGAACTTTCCCCAGAGGATCTGTCCCGGTGTCAGAAGTGTTACCTGAAGGATGGCCAGAGTGCCGCCGGCCCTGTCGCCGTTGACGGCATTGGCGGAGAGCGCCGGGGCAACCAGCAGGCCGAACAGCAGGACGAAGGCCACCACGATCTCAAAGATCATGGAACCTGCGCTGCCCACCGTTCCGTTGCTGTTCTCCGCATAGACGCGGGAGGCGTTCCAGCTGGACCAAGTCAGCAGGGTAACAAAGCCGATGACCACAAACCAGACACCCAGCATGATGTACCAGCCGCGGGCCCGCAGCCGCTGGCGCAGTTCCAGTCCCATAACGTTGCCCACGGCGCGCAGGTGGCCTCCGTGTCCGGTCCGCTCGGCGCCAACCGGCGCTTGCTCCGTGACGCTCATCGCTGCTCCGTTTCAAGGCTCAGGTAGGTTTCTTCGAGCGCTCCGGTGGCGGGTGCGAAGGCACTGATTTCCACGCCGGCGAGAACCAGTTCGCGCAGGAGCCGGGCGGCGTCCGAGCCGTTGGAGAGTGCCAGCGTCACTGTGGCGCGGCGTCCCGTCTCCCGGCGGTACGGCAGGCCAAGCTGCTCAAGTTTGCCGGTCAGCTGCTCCGTGTCCGCGGCTGTGACCGCGTAGCGCCTGCCCTGTGACGCGGCTTCCGCGAGCGTCTGGCGTTTAACGGAGCATCCCTGATTGACGAAGACCGCACCATCGGCGATCTCATCCAGTTCCGAGAGCACGTGGGAGGAGACGACGACAGCCTTGCCTTCCGCGGCCAGTCGGCGCAGCAGGTTCCGCAGTTCTACGCGGGCGCCGGGGTCCAGTCCGGAGGCCGGCTCATCGAGCAGGAGCACCCCGGGGTCGTGGATGAGCGCCCGTGCCAGGCTGAGCCGTTGCTGTTGTCCACGCGAGAGCACGCGGGCGGGCTGGTCCGCCAGTTCATGCAGATGCACCAATTCCAGCAGGTCGGCCACCCGTTCTGCCAGTCGTTCCTGCGGCATCCGGTAGAACCCGCCCATCACGGTCAGGATCTCCCGGGCCGTCAGGGATTCCCAAACACCCAGCGTGTCCGGCATCCAGCCGATGTTCAGCCGCGCTGTTGCCGGATCAGCAACGGGGTCCACCCCGAAGATCCGCACACTTCCGGCGTCCGGAGCCAGCAGGGACGCCAGGATCAGCAGCAAGGTGGTTTTGCCTGCGCCATTGGGCCCAATCAGGGCAGTCACCTGGCCCGCCGGGGCGCTGAAGTCGATGTTCTCAATGGCCCGTACCGGGCCAAAGCTGCGGGAGATGCCGCTGGCGACAATGCCGCCGCCCCCGGCGCCGCCGTCGTCGTTCCCCTGCTCCTGGACAGGTCCAGCAAACCCAGCCGTCATGGCCGTCCCTTCCCCCAAAGCACGTCACCGTGTTCCAGCCATCCTAGGGTCGGGCCCAACGCAGGGCAACCGTCCGCGAAACCGCCGCAACCGGCGCAACTGCAGCACGCGGCAGTTCATCATTCGGAACGAATTCCGCTCCGGGGACCGTCCGGGGATAAACTGGCCCAGCCGCCACGCGTGCCACAGGCGCCGTATGGACCGTCAGGAAACGGATCTGGCAGCAGAAAAAAACCAGGAGATCACCAGTTGTTTGTCGAGGGTTGCCGATGAGTGGGCACGCATGAGTTTGATTGTTCAGAAGTACGGCGGCTCTTCAGTTGCGGACGCCGCCGGGATCAAACGGGTGGCGCGCCGGGTGGTGGAGACGCAGCAGGCTGGCAATGAAGTGGTGGTCGTGGTCTCCGCGATGGGCGACACCACGGACGAGCTGCTGGATCTGGCCGCGGAGGTTTCCAGCGAGCCGCCCGCCCGCGAGCTGGATATGCTGATGACCGCCGGCGAGCGGATTTCGATGGCGCTGCTGGCGATGGCGATCAACGGACTCGGTGCGGTTGCCCAGTCCTTCACCGGCAGCCAGGCCGGCATGATCACCGACGGAATCCACGGCAAGGCCCGGATCATAGACGTCGACCCGCACCGTGTACGCACCGCGCTGGACAAGGGCAATGTGGCCATTGTGGCCGGTTTCCAGGGCATGAGCCGGCAGACCAACGAGATCACCACCATGGGCCGCGGCGGCTCGGACACCACCGCCGTAGCGCTGGCCGCGGCGCTGGAGGC
>DATIMT010000087.1:0-3187 GCA_035475035.1 Arthrobacter sp. | reverse complement strand
TCAGCTTTGTCCCGGGAACTGCAGTTTCAAGTGAACGCACGTAGACCGTCATCAATTCATTCTTGACGGGGGCTGCCCTAAAGACAATGGCTTCAACCAGTTGACCAGCAGTTTTGCCCAACGGCGCTAGGGCCAGCCCGTGGGCGCACGGAGCCCCGATCCAGGAAGCCGCTAAAGCGCCGATAATCTACATTATGTCAAGTAATCTGAATTCATCCCGCCCCACCGCATCATGCGGGCCCGCTTGAGCCCGCGCTTTGTCCGTGGAAAGTCACCCGCGCCAACTGCAGGCTAGTGGCGCTTCTGTATCGACGCACCAACCATGGCGCCCAGGCCCAGGCCAAGCGCGCAACCCCAAAACGGCGACTGAAACAACGCCAGACCCAGGCTGATCCCCAGCCCGGCACCAACCAGGCAGCAGATCCATAAGGCTTTATTCACTCTGTCTCCAGTACGGCTGGACGGAAACCTCAACTCCTGGTGAGACATTACTGCACCCCTATCCCCCAACCCCTTGAAAACGGGGAGCCCGTCACGCAAGTTGGGTAGCTGCCACCCATGCGCGACTGCTGCCGGACGCCCTAACCTTCTGGACATGGCGGCAGGCCAACCCGGCCCGCCGCGGGCGCGCGATGGAGGGCGTCTCCACGGACCCTTCCGAGTTCATGCAGTCGGCGGCGCGCCACACGATTCCTTTGAAACTCTCCAGGACGTCCAATGCGTGAACTCCCCCGACTGCAGGCCTGCACACACTCCCCCACGGTTTGCCCAGGTTGCCGCACCAAAATGTGCGAGGACGCGTTGCGGCAGGCACCTGGTAAACCCGTGATTCTGCTCACGCCGGCACCGGTCAAAGTTCGGTCCGTCCAGGGCAACGCCGTTGCTTATACCGTGACAGACGTCCTCATCGAGTGGGACGGCGACGGCGGATATCACCTCGGGTGGGAGGCGAGTTGGCTGGTTCGCAGGGTGCGGGAAGCACCGGACGGCAGGCCGCTCCAGGAGGCAAATTAACGGTAGCCTCCCCAACGCAGAATTTGGGCACCGGCGGAGGCCCTGGGGCTGCGGCAGCTAAGCTCGAAACCATGAATTCGTTGAAAACGAAGGCGGTATCCACTGCTCGTGGAAAAACGGTACTGGCAGCGGCAGCGGCCGACGTCGTCCTCATCCTTGCCTTCGCCGCAATCGGCCGGGACGCGCACCACCGCGAGGAGCCCATCCTGGGTGTACTGCTGACTGCATGGCCCTTCCTCGCCGGCGCGGCTGCGGGGTGGATCGCCGCCCGTGCGTGGCGCAGCCCCTTATCCGTACTCCGGGCGGGCATTCCGGTCTGGCTGGGCAGCCTGGCCGGAGGGATGCTCCTGCGGGCGCTGACAGCCCAGACAGTTGTACTGCCGTTTGTCATCGTGGCGACACTTGCGTTGGCGTTCTTCCTGGTGGGGTACCGGCTGCTGCTGGCAGGGGCAGTGCGTCTTCGCAGACGGTAGGGCCAGTAGAAGACGCAGGCCCAGCCGGGAAAAGGACCCCCGTGTAATAGGCTGGCAGGAGAGAAAAACTGCCGTGCCCTGCCGCGGCGGAACTGATTGAAGGGGTACAAACGTGGTTACCGCATTTGTTCTGATCAAGACTGACGCCGCCCGCATTCCTGAGACGGCGGAGGAAATCTCAGCCATCGAAGGCATCAGTGAGGTCTACTCCGTCACGGGAGAATGGGATCTGATCGCGGTGGCGAGGGTTCGCCGCCACGAGGACCTGGCGGACGTCATCGCCGACCGGCTCTCCAAAGTTCCCGCCGTGGTCCACACGACCACCCACATTGCCTTCCGGGCCTACTCACAGCACGACCTGGACGCCGCCTTTTCCCTGGGTTTCGAACAGTAAGGTTCCAGGCCGCTTTCAGGCGCGGGACAGAGACACCCATCGGTCCAGGACAGCGGCGGCTGCGCCTGAGTCAATCGATTGTGCCGCACGCGCAAAGGCGCCCTGCATCCGCGTCAGGAACGGCCCCTCCGCGTCGCGGTCAAACGCAACCAGGCCGGCCGCGGCATTCACCAGGACTGCGTCCCGGGCAGGACCCTGCTTGCCGGAAAGCACGTCGCGGACGACTCCCGCGTTTGCCGTTGCATCACCGCCGCGCAGCTGTTCAACGGTGGCCAAGGTAATGCCAAGGTCCTGTGGAGAGAAATGCAGTTCATTGACGGCGCCGTCGCGGATCTCCCATACGGTGGAAGGGCCTGTGGTGGTGAGCTCATCCAGGCCGTCATTGCCTCGGAACACCAGTCCCCGACTCCCCCGCCGTGCCAGGACGCCTGCTACCAGTGGTGCCATCCGGGCATTGGCGACACCCACGGCCGAAGCCTGCACGTTGGCAGGGTTGGTGAGCGGTCCCAGGAAGTTGAATGCCGTGGGTATCGCCAATTCCCGGCGGGGCACGGCGGTATGGCGGAAGGACGGGTGGAACACCTGAGCGAAACAGAAGGTGATGCCGGCCTCTTCGGCGTTCCGGGCCACCTGTTTAATGGACAGGTCAAGACGGACGCCCAGCGCTTCGAGCACGTCGGCGGAACCGGACGACGACGACGCAGCCCGGTTGCCGTGCTTGACCACTTTTGCTCCGGCCCCGGCAGCGACCAGTGCGGCCATGGTGGAGATATTGACGGTGTTGAGTTGGTCACCACCAGTGCCGACGATGTCCAGTTTTTCGCCGGAAATCGATACTGGATTGGCATGGGCAAGCATCGCCTCGACCAGGCCGGAAAGCTCATCCACGGTTTCGCCCTTGGCGCTGAGGGCCACCAGGAATCCTGCGATCTGGGCCGGCGTGGCTTCGCCGGACATGATGGTATCCATGGCCCAGGACGTGTTCTCCGCCGTAAGGTCGTTGCCCTTGATCAGTGCCGAGATCAGCCGGGGCCAGGTGTTTCCGGACGCTGCAGATGCCTGTGAAGTCACCTGCTGATGCTATCGAGCGATGGCGCGCGCTGACCAATGTGAACGGTCGCGGGAACTTTTCCAGGCAATTTCGCGTCTTTGTAGAAAAAGTCCTCCGAAAAGGCGGTTTGCGTTGGGCAGCACGGACTTTTACAGACATAATGTCTATGTGACATCTGCGACCCATGCCCCCAGTACCCCGGCGCACCCCACGCTGAACCGCCCCAATATGGTTTCTGTCGGAACCGTTGTGTGG
>DATIMT010000086.1:0-5186 GCA_035475035.1 Arthrobacter sp. | reverse complement strand
CCAGCCGGGTTTCCATGCCCGAGGGGGTTCCGACGGCCAGGATGGAAGCGGCGGGAGCCTCGGTGCGGAGGGCGGCGGCGATGGCGAGCAACGGGCTGATATGGCCAGCTGTTCCGCCACCGGCCAGGACGATGGAAGGTTTTGTCGGAGTCATCGGGGTTAAGCACGCTTTCTGGAATTCTTTGGTTGGTTCTTGTCCCGCCGTGGCCGGGCCGTGAGCTTCAGCATCCGGTTGGGCCGGATGGCCGGAGCCATCTGCTCCCGGGCCAGCGAGAGGACCACCCCGACGGCGCACAGTGACATCAGCAGGGCCGAGCCGCCGTACGAAATGAACGGCAGCGGCACGCCGATGACGGGCATCAGGCCGGTGACGACGGACATGTTCACCGTCGCCTGGCCCAGCAGCCAGACCATGATGGTGCCGGCCAGGACCCGGTGGAACATGTCCTCCTGTGCCACCACCACGCGGTAGATCGCAGCGCCCAGGATGGCGAAGAGGATCAGGACGACGACGGTCCCAACCAGGCCGAGTTCCTCGCCAATGATGGCGAAGATGAAGTCGTTGTGGGCTTCGGGAATCCAGCTGTACTTCTGCCGGCTCTGCCCCAGGCCCACCCCCAGCCAGCCTCCGGAAGCAAGGCCGTACATGCCGTTGGTGGCCTGGTAGTTGGCGTCGACGCCGTCGGCGCAGGACTGGCCGGTCCACCAGGAGGTGATGCGGCACATGCGGTTGGAACTGGTGATGGCCATGACAGCGGTCCCGGCAGCCGCGATGATGCCTGCGATGCCAAAGAGGTAAAGGGGCACACCGGCGAAGAACAGGGCCACGGCCATGATCATCATGATGATCATGGCCGTGCCGAGGTCGTTGCCTACCAGGATCAGCACAATGACGATGGCCGCCATGGGCACGGCCGGGACCAGCACATGCTGCCACTTGTTGAGCAGCCGGCCCTTCCTGGCCAGAACCGTGGCCAGCCACAGCGCAAGGGCCAACTTGGCCGCCTCCGATGGCTGGAAGGTGATGCCGCCGAGGTCGATCCAGTTCCGGTTGCCGTTGATCTCGTCGCCCACCACCTGCACCAGGCCCAGGAGCACCACAGCAACCCCGACGGCTGGCCAGGCGAGCCGCTTCAGCCACACGATATTGATGCGTGAGAGCACGAACATGGTGAAGATGCCGATTGCGGCGAAGACGCCCTGCTTCAGCGCGTCGCCGTAAGGGGACTTCCCGGCAGCGATTGATTCAACGCTGGAGGCGGAGAGGACCATCATGATCCCGATGGCGGTCAACGCCAGCGTTGCGCCCAGGATGAGGTAGTAGGTGGAGCCGTTGCGGGACGTGCCGGTGCCCTCCAGGGCTGACCAGAACCGGCGGTAAATGGTCCGCAGCTTCGCACCCGCCGAAGCAGGCTGCCGCGTGGCGGTGGAGCCGGGGCGCGGCTTGCCACCCTGCTGCGTTTTGCCCTGCTTCGTTGTGCCCTGAGGGCGGGTGGGCGTGCTGACCATTGTTACTCCTCGCCGGTCTGGACCTGCCCTTCCACCAGCTCGCGGACAGCGTCGATGAAAGCACCACCGCGGTGAGCGTAGGAAGAGAACTGATCCATGGAAGCAGCTGCCGGAGCCATCAGCACGGTGTCACCGGGTTCGGCAAGCCGCGCTGCTGACGCCACGGCCCGGGACATCACCAGTTCTCCGTTGCCGGGGGAACCGGCGGGAGTGCCACCGGGCGCCGAAGCAGTCTGCACTCCTTCAGTCTCACCTGCCTCCGGCTCGATCACCGGGACATCGGACGCGTGTCGCCGGAGGGCGTCCCGGAGCGGGGAGATGTCCGTCCCGATCAATACCACAGCCTTGAGCCGCGCCGCATGCTCCCGCACCAGGTCGTCATAGCTCACGCCCTTTGACAGGCCGCCGGCGATCCAGATCACCTTGGTGAAGGCCGACAGTGAAGCCGACGCCGCGTGCGGGTTGGTGGCTTTGGAATCGTTGACCCAGAGGACCCCGTCCAGGCGCGCCACCGGCTGGATGCGGTGGTCTCCCGGGACGTAATCGAGGATGCCTTGACGGACAGCGGTGGCATCCACTCCGTACGCACGCACCAGGCCGGCGGCGGCAAGGGCGTTGGCGACCATGTGGCGCGGGGCCAGCGGTCCAAGATCGGCCATCGAGGCCAGTTCGGCGGCGCTGTTCCTGCGTTCTTCGATGAACGCCCGGTCCACCAGCAGCCCTTCGACGACGCCGAGCATGCTGACCGCCGGTGTGACAGTGGTGAAACCCACGGCGCGGCAGCCTTCCACGACATCGGCGTTCTCCACCATGCGCTCGGTTTCCACCTGCTCCGCGTTATAGATGCAGGCCTTCTGGGTCCGCTCGTAGACCTTGGCCTTGTCCGCGAGATACGAATCGTAGGAACCGTGCCAATCGACGTGGTCTTCGGCCACGTTGAGGCAGACGCTGGCCACCGGCGAGACGGATTCCGCCCAGTGCAGCTGGAAGCTGGAGAGTTCGACGGCAAAGACGTCGTACTCCACAGGGTCGCGGAGGGCATCCAGGATGGGGGTGCCCACGTTTCCGACCGCGATCGCCTTGAGTCCGGCGGCACGCAGCATCGATTCAGTCAGTCCCACGGTGGTGGTTTTACCGTTGGTGCCCGTGATGGCGAGCCAGTCGGCGGTCTTCCGCCCTTCCCTGATCCGCACGCGCCATGCGAGTTCGACGTCGCCCCAGACGGGTATGTGCGCCCGGGCCGCTGCAGCCAGCAGGGCCTGGTCCGGGCGCCATCCGGGCGACGTCACGATCAGTTCCGGCAGCTCGCCGTCAATGCGCGGTATGTGCGTGACAGCATCCGGTCCCAGCAGCACATCGGCGGCGCCCACGATTTTCAGGGTGTCGGCATGTGCCCGCGCGGTATCGCTGGTGGCTGCATCAACCACCACCACGCGCGCGCCGAGTTCGATCAGGGTGTCGGCCGCGGCAAAGCCGGAGACACCGATGCCCGTCACGACCACGCGCAGGCCGGCCCAGTCGGAGTCCCAGGAGACGAGGTTTGCCAGGCGGGAGGAAACGGTCACAGCAGTACAACCCATTCAGCGTAGAAGATGCCAAGGCCCACGGCGACGAAGAGTCCGCCCAGGATCCAGAACCGGACCACCACCGTCACTTCGGCCCACCCCTTCAATTCGAAGTGGTGCTGCAGCGGCGCCATCTTGAAGACCCGCTTTCCGCCGGTGGCTTTGAAATAGCCCACCTGGATGATGACGGACAGGGTGATCAGCACGAAGAGGCCACCCACGATGCCCAGCAGCAGCTCGGTCCGGGAAAGGATGGCGAAACCAGCCACCGCACCGCCAATGGCCAGTGACCCGGTGTCACCCATGAAGATTTTCGCCGGCGACGTGTTCCACCACAGGAAGCCCACCAGGGCGGCGCTCAGGATCGCGGCGAGCAGCGCCAGGTCCAGCGGGTCGCGGACCAGGTAGCAGCCGCTGCCGGCTTCCCGCGGTGAACCACAGGCTTGGTTGCTCTGCCAGATGCCCATCAGGGTATATGCACCGAACACCATGATGGAGGCGCCAGCGGCAAGGCCGTCCAGGCCGTCAGTAAGGTTCACGCCGTTGGTGGCAGCGGTCACGATCAGGTTTGACCAGATGACGAACAGGATCGCGCCGAGGACCGTCCCGCCAAAGGCCAGGTCAAGCCACGGGAGGTCCCGGACCAGGGAAATCTTCGTTGACGCCGGCGTCAGTCCGGCACGGTTGGGGAAGTTCAATGCCAGGACGGCGAAGATGATGCCGACGGCAGCCTGGAGGATGAGCTTTGCCTTGGCGTTGAGCCCCAGGCTCCGCTGCCGCGAGATTTTGATGAAGTCATCCAGGAACCCCACGAGGCCCATGCCGACCATGAGGAACAGCAGGATGAGGGCTGAGGCGGAAGGCCCGGGAGAGTCCGGGTTCATCATCAGCATGATGAGGTGTGTGAGACCGTAGCTCAACAGGACGGCGGCCACTACGACCGTTCCACCCATGGTGGGCGTTCCGCGTTTGGTGTGGTGCGACGTCGGTCCGTCGTCGCGGATGAACTGGCCGTAGCCGCGGCGCACCAGGAGGCGGATGAAAAGAGGGGTGCCCACCAGGGAGCACAGCAGGGCCAGGCCTGCGCCGATCAGCAGAGCAATCACAGCAGAGTGCTCCTTTCGTCGGCAGGGGTCGGGGCTGGGGGTAATGCTATCCGATCGCCCAAATGGCGAAGCCCCACGCTGTTGGAGGACTTGAACAGCACCAGGTCACCCGGCTGGAGTTCGGCGTCCAGGATCCCGTACGCCTCATCCACGGTCTCAGCGAAGATGCACTCGTCTCCCCATGAACCTTCCTGGACGGCGGAAACGTAAAGGGCACGCGCTTCCCGTCCAACCACCAGCAGCCGGGAGATATTGAGTCGGACCACCTGCGTGCCCACGGCCGTGTGCTCGCGGATGGAGTCATCCCCCAGTTCCAGCATCGCCCCCAAGACCGCCCAGGTGCGGCGCCCGCGGCCGAGGTCAGCCAGTGTGCGGAGGGCGGCACGCATGGACTCGGGGTTGGCGTTGTAGGCATCGTTGATGATGGTGATGCCGTCCGGCCGTTCCGTGCGTTCCATGCGCCAGCGGCTGGCGGCGGCCTGGCTGCTCAGGGAACCTGCAATGTGGTCCCCCGGCACTCCTGCAGCCCACGCGGCCGCGGCGGCTGCCAGCAGGTTTCCCACGTGGTGGGCGCCGATGAGACGGCTGCTCACGTGGCGGGGGGCGTCGCCGTCGGGCAACTGGAGGTCGAATTCGGGGCCGCCTCCGGCGTTCGTATCAACGTTCAATGCCTGCACCTGGGCGTCCTGGCGTCCGTCGGCGGAAAAGCCGAGGAGCCTGGCCGGGGTACGGCTGTGCATGGCGGCGACGCGTTCGTCGTCGAGATTGATGACGGCCGTGCCGGCAGCGGAGAGGCCTTCAACCATTTCGCCCTTGGCCAACGCGATGTTCTCCACGCCGCCGAACTCGCCGGCGTGGGCGGTTCCCACTGCCAGGACCACTCCAATGTCCGGCTTGACCATCTCCGCGAGGTAGCGGATGTGCCCGATACCTGTGGCGCCCATCTCGATGACGAGGTAGCGGGTGTCGGTGCCTGCCCGGAAGACGGTCAGCGGCACGCCCACCT
>DATIMT010000085.1:0-2110 GCA_035475035.1 Arthrobacter sp. | reverse complement strand
ACGGCAAAATATGCCGGGTTCGGATCATAGGCGTTCATGAAGATCTCGCAGTCGCAGTAACCGCCCATCGCGCCCAGGTTCTCCTCCAACGCTGTCGCCCTTGGCGCCACCTCGTCACGGTACCTGGTGGCCCAGTGCAGTCCGCGGCAACCGAATTCCAGCATCCGCATGACATAGCAGGCCAGGCATTCACCCTGTGCGGGCATCGTCAGCAGCGTCGATTCCAACCGCAGCTGGCTTTCCAGTTCGACCACGGCAGGCACGCCGTTTTGTGCTTCTTCCATTGCCTACCCTTCCTTCCATCCCTCGGCCCCTGGATCCGGCACGATCCAGGGGATTTGTGTACCTCCGGGAATGAGCCTGCCAGCTCCGGAAGGCGGACGGAATCTGCGATCGGGCCTAGGTGGACAGGCAGCCGGGGCGGAAGGGGCTGTGGAGGGGACGTGCGCCAAGGGCTCGCGAACGGCAATGCTGAACCCCAGGCCTTAGGGTGCCGTCACGGTAGCGGCATAGGTGTGGGCCTCGGCGAGGAGCCGGCGCCATTCGGGGCCGCAGCCGTCCCGGGCGGGGACTCCCACCCACTCGCGGGTGGCGTTACGGCCTGCCCGGACGGGCTCGGCCCCGCCGGCCGCAACCAACGCGGTTGCCTGTTCGGCGGGCAGCTTCACCACCAGTTGGCCGTTGCCGCCTACGAAGGCAAAGAATTTCCCGCCGAGGCGAAGTCCGCTACTGCCGAACATCGGCGCTCGGCTGACCCCGGGCTGGTCGGCGAATTCCGCTGCCATGGCATCGAACATGAGTTGCGACGCCTGGCGCCGACGGCGGCGGAACCCGATGCTGCCTGCTGCGCCGCCGTCCGTTCCGTTCGGTGGAGCAGGTGCTGGCTGTTCGCTCGCAGTCATCGTCGGCCTATTCCCGGCTGCTTGCTAGGCGATCAGGTGATGCAGGTTCACGCCAAGGAAAAGCACTACCGGCCACACCAGGATCGCCGCTATGCCCTCCACCAGGTTGGCCACCACGTTCCAGGCGACCAGATAGCCGTGGGTACTGGCCACCCACACCCCGGCCAGCAAATAGATCACTCCCAGAATGCTTATGCCCCGACGCATCGAACGCCTACCCATCCGCGGGGCAGTCCGGCCCCGCCTGCTGTTGGCATGAGTCTAGCCGCAGAACCTTGTTCCGGCCTGTGAATGAGGACCCCGGGCAGGAGCTCAGCGCCTGGTACCGATCCGGTTTCAGTCGGACGGCTTGGCCAGCCCCTCGACGACTTCCACCGTCGGCAGTTTGAGCAGTTCCTGAGGATCGAGCAGCAGCTTGCTGGTCCGGTTGCCGCCGCCCATTACGATCCTTTGCTGCTGCAGCACCGCGCCGTCCACGTAAACCAGCAGGTTCTGCGTGCCGACCGCGGTCACCCCGCCAATCAGCATGCCCGTCAGCTGCGTCGTCGTCTCCGCGTCAGCGAACGAGGCGCGTTTTACGTCCAGTTTTGCCCTGACCGTCTTGTTGACGTCCAGGCGCGTTGTCCCGAGCACCACGCAGATGGCATACTTCGGCGGCTCCACCTTCCGCGAGGTCACCAGGATTGTGTTGGCGGACTGTTCCAGGGAGAAGCCGTAGTGCGCGCAGAAAGCGGCCGTGTCCGCGAGGGAGGCGTCGCAGGCCAGCACCTCGTATTCGATCGCGTGCTCCGTCAGTGCGTGTTCGACGGCGGGAAGCAGCCCGGTTTCATTCATGGTTTCTTCGCTGGGCATGCCCTCAGGATAAGGGATCCGGACTTCACTTGTCCGGCAGGCGCTTCGGTGGCAACGTGGGAACAGGATCTGGAACCCGGGCGGCTGCGGGAGCAAAGCCACCGGAGCGGCAAAGGCGGTGCAGGATGAACGGGCGCGCAGCCGGTGACCACTGGCGCCGGCTGGAACAGGCCGCCGAGCTGCGGGCCGCCAGAGCATCGGACCGGTCCGCCGCTGCGGACACCGGGCACCGCGGCGGGCAGGCGCAGCGCCAAGGGCAGGACGGGCAGCACCGCGGCGAGGATGCGCAGGAGGCGGCGCGCCGGGAGCGTAAGAAGATCGACGACGCGGCGCGGGCCGATTACCTCATCCGCGAT
>DATIMT010000084.1:0-2747 GCA_035475035.1 Arthrobacter sp. | reverse complement strand
GCAGATGACTACACCGGGACGCTCATCAGGCTTAACCCGACATTCGCCACCACCCTTGGCCTGCCCGGACATGAAACGGAGTACCAGGACTTCTCGCCTGCCGGTATCGCCGGCTTCGCAGAGGCCGCCCGGGGCGCCCTCGCTGCACTGGAGGGCCTGGAGCCGGAGGACGACGTGGACGCCGTCACCCTGGATGCCATGCAGGAACGGCTCGGCCTGCAGCTGCTGATCCACGCCTCCGGCTGGGAGTACGCGGACCTGAACAACATCGCGTCGCCTGCCCAGGACATCAGGGCCATCTTCGACCTCATGCCCACCGGCACGGAGCAGGACTGGGAGCACATCGCGGGGCGTGCACACAACGTTCCGGCGGCCATCAGCGGCTACACCGAGTCCCTCCGCATGGCCAAGGACGCCGGCAAAGTTGCCGCCGCCCGCCAGGTGCGGATCGTCATCGAACAGGTGACCAAATACGCCGCCGCGGACGGCTTCTTCGCCAAACTGGCCGCGGGGGCCGCAACTGCCGCCGGACCGTTGCCCACCGCACTGCAGGACAGGCTCGACGCCGGTGCTGACGCCGCCCGGGGTGCCTACACCGGACTGGCGGAGTTCCTGCGCACCGAACTGCTGCCCGCCGCGCCCGAAAAGGACGCGGTGGGCAGGGCGCGGTACGCGCTGGCCTCCCGCTCCTTCCTGGGCGCAGAGGTGGACCTGGAAGAAACCTACGCGTGGGGTGTACAGGAACTCGACCGCCTTATCTCGGAGCAGGAACGTGTTGCGGGTGCCATCAAGGCGGGCGCCACCGTTGCCGAAGCCAAGGAAATCCTCAACAACGACCCCGCCCGCCAGCTGAAAGGCACCGACGCCCTGCAAGCGTGGATGCAGGACCTGTCCGACAAAGCGGTGGCCGAGCTCGCCGGGGTGCACTTCGACATCCCTGACGTCATGAAGAAACTCGAGTGCCGGATCGCCCCCACCGACGAGGGCGGGATCTACTACACCGGCCCCTCCGACGACTTCAGCCGCCCTGGGCGCATGTGGTGGTCCGTTCCCGCCGGCGAGGACACCTTCACCACCTGGGCCGAGACCACCACGGTGTACCACGAGGGCGTTCCGGGCCATCACCTCCAGGTGGCCACCGCAACCTACCGCCGCGAACTGCTGAACAAATGGCGCCGGAACGTCTGCTGGACCTCCGGCCACGGCGAAGGCTGGGCCCTCTACGCGGAGAAACTCATGCAGGAACTGGGCTACCTCAACGACCCCGGCGACCACATGGGCATGCTGGACATGCAGCGCATGCGCGCCGCGCGCGTGGTCTTCGACATCGGAGTGCACCTCGAACTTGCGATGCCCGAACGCTGGGGATCCGGCACCTGGACCGCCGACAAGGGCTACGGCTTCCTCAAGGAAAACCTCCCGATCAGCGAAGGCCAGCTCAACTTCGAGTTCACCCGCTACCTCGGCTGGCCGGGCCAGGCCCCCTCCTACAAGGTAGGCCAGCGGCTTTGGGAACAGATCCGCGCCGAACTTGAAGCACGGCCCGGGTTCGACCTCAAAGAGTTCCACACCAAGGCCCTCAACATCGGCTCCGTTGGACTGGATACCCTCCGCCGGGCGCTGCTCTCGTAGGCACCCCTTCGGGGCGGGAGGGCAACATCCTCTGCGCGCTGCTCGTACCTCGCTTTGACGCGCGCTGCCGGATGCCGCCCTCCCGCCCCTTCCAGTACGAGACGTTAAGCACACCCGGGCCGGGAATAAGTAACACAAGCCGCTGCCTGCCTTGAATTTCCTGGGTTCTGCAGATCCTGGCGTAACTGTGGTTGCGTAATATTTCTCAATGTTGGTTCGACGTGATAATGCGTGGGGTCTAGCTTGTTCTGGTGAGCACTCAGACAAGCACCCCGTCCCCCGCAGGGAAGACCGGATTCCAGCTGCCCAGGTGGGCGGGCTCGTTCGGCTTCCAGATCATTGCCGCCCTCATCGTGGGCCTCGGCCTCGGCCTGCTGGCCAAGTACACCGGCAGCACCCATGACAACCCGAACGCACTCGGCACCACGCTGCAGACCCTCGGCTCCAGCTACGTCTCACTGCTGCAGACCGCCGTGGTGCCGCTGATCTTCACCGCCGTTGTCAGCTCCATCTCCAACCTGCGCCAGGTCTCCAACGCCGCGCGCCTGGCCTGGAACACGCTGCTGTGGTTCGCCATTACCTCCCTGATCGCCGTGCTGATCGGCATGGGCCTGGGCGTCCTGCTCCAGCCCGGCGCCAACACCGGCATCACGCAGCAGGCCAAGTACACCGGCAAGTCCGGTGACTGGTGGGCCTTCCTGGTAGGCCTCTTCCCCAAGAACTTCCTGGGCCTGGGCGCCAGCTCCACCGTTGCCGAATCCGGCGCCGTCACCACCTCGGTCAGCTTCAACGTCCTGCAGATCCTCGTCATCGCCATCGCCGTGGGCGTCGCCGCACTCAAGGTGGGCAAGGCCGCAGAGCCGTTCCTCAACCTCAACGCCTCAGCCCTTGCCGTTATCCAGAAGGTCCTCTGGTGGATCATCCGCATCGCTCCGCTGGGCACCGTTGGCCTCATCGGCAACGCCGTCGCCGTTTACGGCTGGGACACCATCGGCTCCCTGGGCAAGTTCACCTTCACCGTCTACGCAGGCCTGGTCCTGGTGCTGTTCGTGGTCTACCCCATCCTGGTCCGCAGCCATGGCCTGTCCATCAGGCAGTACTTCTCCGGTGTGTGG
>DATIMT010000083.1:0-28565 GCA_035475035.1 Arthrobacter sp. | reverse complement strand
TCCATGACCCTGGGAACGGACGACGGCGGCCTGCCGCCGCAGTCCACGGTCCAGTCACCGGAGGTGGTGCTGGAAGACAGCGAGCGCCTGGTCCGCCAGTACCACGAGCGCGGCGATGATGCGGTGATCCAGATTGCCCTGGCGCCCTGTTCGCCGTTCTCGGTGACGAAGGAGATCATGGCCGAAAGCGCCGAGCTCGCCGGGCGGCTCGATGTCCGGCTGCACACCCACCTGGCCGAAACCCTGGACGAGGAGGACTTCTGCCGGGAGCGGTTCGGGCTGCGGACCGTGGACTACCTGGACAGTGTGGGCTGGCTGTCGGACCGCACCTGGCTGGGGCACGGCATCCACTTCAGCGACGCCGAGATCACCCGCCTCGGTGCCGCGGGGACCGCCGTCGCGCATTGCCCCACGTCGAACATGCGCCTGGCGTCCGGTACCGCCCGGGTCCTGGAGCTGGAGGACGCCGGAGTCCCGGTGGGGCTGGGCGTGGACGGCTCGGCGTCGAACGACGCCTCCAACATGATCCTGGAAGCACGGCAGGCCCTCTACCTCCAGCGGCTGCGCTACGGGGCTGACGTCCCGGTGGAGCGGGCCCTGGGCTGGGCCACCCGAGGCTCCGCCGCGGTCCTGGGACGGCGCGGGC
Source organism: Arthrobacter sp. (assembly GCA_035475035.1). Classification (GTDB taxonomy): domain Bacteria; phylum Actinomycetota; class Actinomycetes; order Actinomycetales; family Micrococcaceae; genus Arthrobacter. Next base: position 27,919 of record DATIMT010000083.1, on the reverse strand, counting down.
TGGGCCAGCTGGCACCCGGGATGCAGGCGGACCTGGCACTGTTCAGGCTCGACGACCTGCGTTTTTCCGGCAGCCACGACCCCGTCGCCGCCCTCCTCCTATGCGCCGCCGACCGGGCAGACCGTGTGATGGTGGGCGGGCAGTGGCGGGTGGTGGACGGCCAGGTCCCGGGACTGGACGTGGCAGGGCTCATCGCGGAGCATTCGGCTGCGGCCCGGCGCCTGGTTAACGGCTGACGCAACACGCGGCAACTGCTAGCGTGGCGCCATGACTCCGTCAAAGACGCCACCCGAGGTTCTCGATGTCGATGGAATCGAGGTCCGGATCTCGAGCCCGGACAAGGTGGTATTCCCGGAGCCGGGGCTGACCAAGCTTGACCTGGTGCGGTACTACCTGGCGGTGGCGGACGGCGCACTGAGGGGTGCGGGAGGGCGGCCCATGGTGCTCAAGCGGTTTCCCAAGGGCATCGACGCGGAGGCCTTCTTCCAGAAGCGCGTTCCGGAAAACCACCCACCCTTCATCGACACCACCACGCTGCACTACGCGTCCGGGACCTCCGCCGAAGAGGCCGTGATCCGCAATGCTGCGGGCCTGGCCTGGGTCATCAACCTCGGCTGCCTTGACCTGAACCCGCATCCGGTCCGCGCGGAGGACCTTGAGCATCCGGACGAGCTCCGGGTGGACCTGGACCCGATGCCCGGGGTGGACTGGTCGCAGATTGTGGACGTGGCCTACGTGGCGCAGGAGGTCCTGGACGATGCGGGCCTGGTTGGTTGGCCGAAGACGAGCGGGTCAAGGGGGCTGCACATCCTGGTACGCATCGCCCCGGAGTGGGACTACCGGGATGTCCGGCTCGCTGCCGAAACCCTGGCCCGGGAGGTCGAAAACCGCGCCCCCGGCCTGGCCACCGCACGGTGGTGGAAGGAAGAGCGGGGCGAGAGCGTGTTCGTGGACTTCAACCAGAATGCCAAGGACCGCACAGTGGCCTCCGCCTACTCCATCAGGCCGCTGCCCGATGCCCGCGTGTCGACGCCGCTGACCTGGGATGAGGTGCGCACTGCCCGGCCGGAGCAATTCACGGTGCCCACGGTAGTGAAGCGGTTCGCGGAGATTGGGGACCCGCATGAGGGCATTGACGGCGCCGTTGGCAGGCTTGACGGCCTGCTGGCCTTGGCCGAAAAACTGGGCCCGGCGGAGAAGGCCCCGCGCAGCGGCAACGGATCGGGACGTCGGCAGTCGCTGATGCCGCTCATCGAAGTGGCCCGGACCAGGACAAAGCCGGAAGCGCACGCGGCGCTCGATGAATGGAAGTCCCGGCACGCCGGCGTCGTGCCGGCCCTTCAGCCTGCTGACGTCCTGGTGGACGGAATGCGCGGGTCCAGTTCGCTCTGGTACCGGGTGCGGGTGAACCTGCAGCACGTACCCGAGGCCGAACGCCCTGCACAGGAGGAGCTCATCGCGGACTACGACCCGTGGGCCGGCAAGCAGTGGCCGGGACAACCCGGGGCCTGATGATGCGGCAGATGCGCTTCCTCAGTTCCCCCAGGAACGCTGCCGGCCGAAGACCGGCAGCGCATGGATCCATCGGGAGAAGCGGCCACTTGGATGCAGGCGCTCCGCCGGCACGCTCAAGTCGGGGTCGATTCCGCCACTGACCGGGAGGTAGAACTCCTGGCTGTCAATGTCCGGGGCCGCCGTTGCCGGCACGGAAGGGGTGTTGTGCTGATTCATCGCCAACCTTTCTTTTCGTATCGTGAAAAATCATTTCTACTTTGTGAAAGTTTACGAGTGGGCGGACCGCGCCGTCAATAGGCCCCCGGCAAGGGGCGCGGCACGGGACGGTCACAAATTGATATTTAAACCTGTGATGTACACCACCGCTTTCGGGGGGTACGCTGTTGTGCAACTCGTGGCCCAGGTCACGTAACCTGGGAGCAGCAGGCAGGGTCGTAATGAGCTGGCATCACGGATGCCGGCTCTTTTTTTGTTGGGTCGGCTCCACCGGAAACGCGCATGAAACGCGCGCTTAATTTCAGTGATGGAACCTAGGTTCCACTTACCGGAAGTTGGGAACAGACCATGAGCAGCAAGATCATCCTCGGCGAAAACCAGTACGGCAAGGCAGAAGTCCGCGTCGTCAAGATCACCCGCGACACCAGCCGCCACGAGATCGAGGACCTGAACGTCACCTCGCAGTTGCGGGGCGACTTTGCCGCGGCCCACCTCGAGGGCGACAACGCCCACGTCGTGGCCACGGATACCCAGAAGAACACCATCTACGCCTTCGCCCGTGAGGGCATCGGTTCACCCGAAGAATTCCTCCTGCGCCTGGGCGAACACTTCACCTCCAGTTTCGACTGGGTCAAGGGCGGCCGCTGGGAAGCCGAGTCCTACGCGTGGGACCGGATCCAGGCCCACGGCAGCGAACACGACCACTCATTCGTCCGGAACGGCCAGGAAGTGCGGACCGCCGTCCTGGTCCGCGACGGGGCCACCAGCCACCTGGTCTCGGGACTCAAGGACCTGACCGTCCTCAAGTCCACCGAGTCCGGCTTTGTCGGCTACCCCCGGGACCGTTACACCACGCTTCCCGAGACCACGGACCGCATCCTTGCAACCGACGTCTCGGCCCGCTGGCGTTTCAAGACCGGCACCGATTTCAGCACCCTGGACTTCAACAAGAGCTACGACGACGTCAAGGGCCTCCTGCTCGAAGGCTTCACCGAGAAGTACTCCCATGCACTGCAGCAGACCCTGTTCGACATGGGCACCAAGGTGCTTGAGGCGCACAGCGAAATCGACGAGATCAAGTTCTCCATGCCCAACAAGCACCACTTCCTGGTGGACCTCTCGCCGTTCGGCCTCGACAACCCCAATGAGGTCTTCTTCGCCGCCGACCGCCCATACGGCCTGATCGAGGCCACCGTCCAGCGGGATGACGCTGCGGCGGCTCCGGCTGCCTGGTCAGGTATCGCCGGCTTCTGCTAGAACGCCCTTCCGGTGGTTGGGCCTGTCGAAATTGAGGTTTCCGGCAGGCTCAACCGCGAACTCCAGCGTTAGTCACACTTTGTTAGCCAGACACCAGTTAGCCAGACGATGACGTCTGCCATGAACCAAGAAAGTCTGCCATGAACACCAAGAAGAATCCGGCCGCTGCCGCCGCCGGAAAGGCCGCACGGCCCGCCCGCCCCGAGGACCAGCGCCTCCCGATTGGAAGCACGTTCGCCTACGGCTTCCAGCACGTCCTCACCATGTACGGCGGCATCATTGCCCCGCCGCTGATCATCGGCGCGGCCGCGGGGATGAACTCCCAGGACATTGGCCTGCTGATCGCGGCCTGCCTGTTTGTCGGGGGCCTCGCCACCATCCTGCAGACGGTCGGCATCCCGTTCTTTGGCTCCCAGCTGCCGCTGGTCCAGGGCGTCTCCTTCGCAGGCGTCTCGACAATGGTTGCCATTGTCCATGGCGGCGGCGGGATCCAGGCCGTCTTTGGTTCGGTCATCGCAGCGTCCCTGATCGGCCTGGTGATCACCCCGCTGTTCTCGAAGATCATCCGCTTCTTCCCTCCGGTGGTCACGGGCACGGTGATCACCACCATCGGCCTGACGCTAATGCCGGTGGCCGCGAACTGGGCCATGGGCGGCAACAACAAGGCACCCAACTACGGCAGCGTTGCGAACATCGGCCTGGCAGCCGCCACCATGGGCATTGTCCTGCTCCTCAGCAAGGTGGGCAGTGCAGCCATCTCGCGGCTGTCCATCCTGCTGGCCATGGTCCTGGGCACGCTGATCGCCGTCGTCTTCGGCATGGCCGACTTCTCCAAGGTGGGCCAGGGCGAGATCGTCGCCTTCCCCACCCCCTTCGCCTTCGGACCGCCCACGTTCGAGGTCGCCGCCATCATCTCCATGCTGATCGTCATCCTGGTCACCCTCACCGAAACCTCCGCTGACATCATTGCGGTGGGCGAGATCGTGGGCACCAAGGTGGACTCCAAACGGATCGGCAACGGCCTGCGGGCGGACATGCTCTCCAGCGCGGTCTCCCCGCTTTTCAACTCCTTCACCCAGAGCGCGTTTGCGCAGAACGTCGGCCTGGTGGCCATCACGGGCGTCAAGAGCCGGTTCGTGGTCAGCGCCGGCGGCGTGATCCTGGTGGTTCTTGGCCTGCTGCCGGTCCTGGGCCGCGTGGTTGCGGCGGTGCCCACGCCCGTGCTGGGCGGTGCCGGCGTCGTACTCTTCGGCACCGTAGCGGCCAGCGGTATCCGGACGCTGTCCAAGGTGGATTACAAGAACAACATGAATCTGATCGTGGTGGCCGCTTCCATCGGCTTCGGAATGATTCCCATTGCCGCGCCCACATTCTACGACCAGTTCCCGTCCTGGTTCGGCACCATCTTCCACTCCGGCATCAGCTCCGCAGCCGTCATGGCCATCCTGCTGAATCTGCTGTTCAACCACTTCCGCGCCGGAAACTCGGACAACCAGTCCGTCTTCGTTGCGGGCACCGAGCGGCTGGTCAAGGCAGAGGACCTGCGTTGCCTGGCCGACGGCGACAGGTTCGAAAACGGCAAGCTCATTGACTGCGACGGCAAGGAAGTCCCGGTCCAGTCAGCCGAAAAGGCGCCAGAGCACTGACTTTCCGCGGACAAGAAGACGGCGGCCCGCTCCTAAAAGGGGCGGGCCGCCGTCCGTGGTCCAAGCCAGGGGGTGCCTCAGGTGCGGTTGAGCTCGCGGGAGATGGCTTCGGCAGCTTCGCGGAGGATGGGCACTGCCTTGTCGGCGAAGTTTCCGTCCACCCGGGATACTGGCCCGGATACGGAAATCGCGGCAGGGGTGGGGGCGTTGGGCACTGCCATGGCGAAACACCGGACGCCAAGCTCCTGCTCTTCCTCGTCAATGGAGTAGCCCCGCTCGCGGATGAGCTTGAGGTCGGCCAGGAGTTCGTCAACGTCGCCGATGCTCTTGGCGGTAGGGGTTGGCATGCCGGCCCGGGTCACAATGCCGCGGACAGTGTCGTCGTCGAGCTGGGCCAGGATTGCCTTGCCGACGCCGGTGGCATGGGTATGGGCACGCCGGCCCACCTCCGTGAACATGCGCATCGAGTGCAGCGACGGCACCTGGGACACATAGATCACCATGTCCGAGTCCAGCACGGCCATGTTGGCGGTCTCCCCCAGCCGGTCCACCAGGATCTTCAGCTGCGGCTGGGCCAGGGCACCGAGCTGCTTGTTGGCACCCTCGCCCAGCCGGATGAGCCGCGGCCCCAAGGCGTAGCGCCGGTTGGGAAGCTGGCGGATGTAGCCAAGCGAGACCAGGGTGCGGAGGAGGCGGTGGATGGTGGGCAGCGGCAAATCCGTGGAGGACGACAGTTCGCTGAGGGTGACGTCCCCGCCGGCATCGGTGATGAGCTCCAGCAGCTCGAAGACCCGCTCTACCGACTGCACCCCACCAGAGGCTTTTTCTGCCATTCCGTTGTCTCCTACGGCTCGGAATCCGACAACTCTTATCCGCATCGTGAAAAGAATTGCTTAGAACACCCAAGATACAGCACGGCAGTTCCGGCAGCGACGCTGGCAGCCGGTCGCAATCGAAGGGGTTGTATTTCCATAAAGTAGATAATAATATCCATAATACGAAAACATCCGGATCAGAGCAGCAGCCGGACCAGGCCTATCAGGAGGACATTCAATGGCGAACCCCAGCCCCGGAAATTCGATCACCCTGCGCGTAGAAGCGCCCTCAAGCTTCAGCGCAACCAGCGAGCTCGCAGCTGCCGTAGGAGCAGCGGGCGCTGCCATCACGGCACTGGACGTCACCGAGTCCCACCACGAGACCCTGGTTGTCGACGTCACCTGCAACACCACCGACGACGCCCATGCCGCACGCGTCAAGGACGCACTCAACGCCCTTGACGGCGTCACCGTCCAGCATGTCTCGGACCGCACCTTCCTGATGCACCTCGGCGGCAAGCTCGAAGTCGTCCCCAAGGTTCCGCTGCGCAACCGGGACGACCTCTCCCGCGCCTACACCCCCGGCGTCGCCCGGGTCTGCCTGGCCATCGCCGAGGACCCCGCAGCCGCCCGCAACCTGACCGTCAAGCGCAACACCGTCGCCGTCGTCACCGATGGTTCCGCCGTGCTGGGCCTGGGCAACATCGGCCCCGCCGCCGCCCTCCCGGTCATGGAGGGCAAGGCCGCACTCTTCAAGCAGTTCGCCAATGTGGACGCGTGGCCGGTCTGCCTGGACACCCAGGACACCGAGGAAATCATCCGCACCGTCAAGCTCCTGGCACCCGTCTTCGGCGGCGTGAACCTGGAGGACATCGCCGCTCCACGCTGCTTCGAGATCGAGGCCCGCCTGCGCGAGGAACTCGACATCCCGGTCTTCCACGACGACCAGCACGGCACCGCCATTGTCACCCTGGCCGCCCTGGTCAACGCGCTGCGGGTCGTGGGCAAGCGGATCGCGGACGTGAAGATTGTGGTCTCCGGCGTCGGCGCTGCCGGTTCGGCCATCATCCAGCTGCTCAAGGCCCAGGGCGCACGGCACATCGTGGCCGCAGGCCGCTCCGGCGCCATCCACAAGGGAGAAAAGTACGACGACGGGCACCGCACCTGGATTGCAGAAAACACCAACCAGGAAGGCTTCTCCGGCAGCCTGCACCAGGCCCTGGCGGGAGCCGACGTATTCATCGGCGTCTCCGCCCCCAACATCCTCGGCGAGGAGCACGTCGCCTCCATGGCGAAAGACGCCATCGTGTTCGCCATGGCCAACCCCACCCCTGAGGTGGACCCTGCCATTGCATCCCGGCACGCCGCCGTCGTGGCAACCGGCCGCAGCGACTTCCCCAACCAGATCAACAACGTCCTTGCCTTCCCGGGCCTTTTCCGCGGGCTCCTGGACGCCGGGGCGAGCGATATCACCCAGGACATGCTGGTGGCCGCCGCAGAGGCAATCGCCAACCGGGTGAATGATAATGAGCTCAATGCGAGCTACATCATCCCCAGCATCTTCGACCCGCAGGTGACCGCCGACGTCGCGGCAGCCGTCGAGGCTGCGGCCAACGCAGCGAAAGCTGCAACGGATGCTGAACCCGCCGATTCCGCCAAGGAGCCGGTGGCAGCACTGGCCTCCGCCTGACCGCCCGACTTCCCGCCAAAGGAAAGGACCAGAAATGGCCATCACCGTCACAGATCCCCGGCCGATCGACCGCGCAGAGGAGATCCTCACACCCAAGGCATTGGGGTTCGTGGAGGAGCTTCACAACCGGTTCGCCGGCACCCGCAACGAGCTCCTGGCGGCCCGCGCCGCCAAGCGGCAGCGCGTGGCCGAGACCGGCAAGCTGGACTTCCTGCCGGAAACCAAGGACGTGCGCGACGGCGACTGGAAGGTTGCGCCCGCACCGGCAGCCCTGCAGGACCGCCGGGTCGAAATGACCGGGCCCGCCTCACCGGCGAAGATGGCCATCAACGCCCTGAACTCCGGCGCCAAGGTGTGGCTGGCGGACCTCGAGGACGCCAGCACACCCACTTGGGCCAACGTCATCGACGCCATCCTGAACCTCCGGGACGCCGCCCAGGGCACCCTCAGCTACACCTCGGACGAAGGCAAGGAGTACCGGCTCCGCACCGACGCCCCGCTCGCCGTCGTGGTGGCCCGCCCCCGCGGCTGGCACATGCAGGAGAAGCACCTGCTCATCAATGGCGAACCCGCCGTGGGTGCGCTGGTGGACTTCGGGCTGCATTTCTTCCACGTTGCCAAGCAACTGGTGCTCAACGGACAGGGCCCGTACTACTACCTGCCCAAGATGGAGAGCCACCTCGAGGCCAGGCTGTGGAACGACGTGTTCGTCTTCGCCCAGGACTTCCTGGGACTGAACCAGGGCACCATTCGCGCCACGGTCCTGATCGAGACCATCCCGGCCGCCTTTGAAATGGACGAGATCCTGTACGAACTGCGGGACCACGCCTCCGGCCTCAACGCCGGCCGCTGGGACTACCTGTTCAGCATCATCAAGTACTTCCGGGACGCCGGCGAAGAATTCGTCCTGCCCGACCGCGCCTCCGTGGCGATGACCGCCCCGTTCATGCGCGCGTACACCGAGCTCCTGGTCAAAACCTGCCACCGGCGCGGCGCCTTCGCCATGGGCGGCATGGCTGCCGTGATCCCCAACCGCCGCCACCCCGAAGTCACCGAGGCGGCTTTCGAGAAGGTGCGGGCGGACAAAACCCGCGAGGCCAACGACGGGTTCGACGGCTCCTGGGTTGCCCACCCGGACCTGGTGCCCACCTGCCGCGAAGTCTTCGACTCGGTACTGGGAGACAAGCCCAACCAGGTGGACAAGCAGCGCCCCGACGTATCAGTCACGGCCGCGCAACTGCTGGACGTGTCCTCCGCCGACGGCCAGGTCACCGAGGCCGGGCTGCGCCTGAACCTCTACGTGGCCGTGGCCTACACCGCCGTGTGGCTGTCCGGAAACGGCGCCGTGGCCATCCACAACCTGATGGAGGATGCCGCCACCGCGGAAATCTCCCGCTCCCAGGTGTGGCAGCAGATCCGCAACAAGTCGGTCCTCGCCGACACCGGCAACACGGTGACCAAGGAACTGGTGGAGCGGATCCTGGGCGAGGAAACCGAGCGCCTGCGCACCGAGTTCGGCGACGAGGCGTTCCGCCGCTACTACCAGCCGGCCAGTGAACTGATCGCGGACATCTGCCTCTCGGACGACTACACGGACTTCCTCACCACCCCCGCCTACGAACTGGTGGGCTGAGGCATGCCCGCAGCACCCAGGCCCTCGCTCTCCGCGGGGGATCACGCACACATCGACGGGCAGCTGGCCGCCACGGACCGGCTGCTGGAGCGGAACTACCCCGGCGACGACGGCTCCCGCCAGCCCGTCCACACGGTATACGTGCCCGCGGACCGTTTTTCGCCGTCGTTCGCTGCCGAGTGGGGCGCCGAAGCACTGGCGACGGCGGAAGCGCACGGCGGGCTGGAAAAGCTGGGCGCGCTCCTGGGCCAGGAAGCAGGCCTCGCCGCGGCCGTTGCCGCACGGGTGGCGGCGAAGCTGGAAAGCGAGCCGATCGAGGACCTGCGGCTCGATTTCGAGGATGGTTTCGGGGACAGGGGCGACGACGCCGAGGACGCCGCCACGGTTGCTGCGGCGTCCGCGGTGGCCGCCGCCGCCGCAGCCGGCTCCGCTCCCCCGTTTATCGGGATCCGGTTCAAGTGCTTCGAAGCGGCCACCCGTGCCCGCGGGCTGCGGACGCTGGACCTGTTCGTTTCCGGCCTTGCCGAGGCCGGCGAACTGCCCGACGGGCTGGTCCTGACCCTGCCCAAGGTGACCACCGTGGCCCAGGTCCAGGCGATGGATTACGCCGTGTCCCGGCTTGAGGAAGTCCACTCGCTCCCCGCGGGCCGGCTCCGCTTCGAGGTGCAGGTGGAAACGCCGCAGCTCATCCTGGGGCCGGAAGGAACCTCGCCGGTGGCGCAGCTGCCGCACGCCGTTCCAGGCCGGATCAGCGGCCTGCACTACGGCACCTACGACTATTCGGCGTCGCTGCAGATTTCCGCCGAGTACCAGTCCATGGAGCACCCGGTGGCCGACTTCGCCAAGGAAGTGATGCAGTTGGCGGTGGCCGGTACCGGCATCCGGCTCTCCGACGGGTCCACCAACATCATTCCCGTGGGCGACAACGTGGAGAACGCCTGGCAGCTGCACGGCCGGCTGGTCCGGCGGTCGCTGGAACGCGGCTACTACCAGGGCTGGGACCTGCACCCCGCGCAGCTGCCCAGCCGCTTCGCCGCCACCTACGCCTTCTACCGCCAAGGGCTGCCCGCCGCAGCCGCCCGCCTGCGGAACTACGTGGAGCAGACCGCCGGCGGCGTGATGGACGAACCAGCCACGGCCCGTGCACTGGCCGCGTTCGTCCTGCGCGGCGTCCAGTGCGGCGCCGTCGGTGCGGAGGAAGTCCAGGCGCTTGCCGGCGTCGGAATCCCGCAGCTCACCGGACTGGCGCACCCGCGGCTCGCCGTCACTTCCAACTCCTAGGTAAGGATCTTTCTCATGGGCAAGTACTACTCCCCCACTGGCGGCCTGCCGCCGCAGACCCACCTGACCACTGAACGGGCCATCGTCACCGAGGCCTACACAGTGATCCCCAAGGGCGTCATGACGGACATCGTGACCAGCAACCTTCCGGGCTTCGCGAACACCCGCTCGTGGATCATCGCCCGCCCCATCTCCGGCTTCGCCACCACTTTCTCCCAGCTGATCGTCGAGATCGGTCCCGGCGGTGGTGCGCCCAAGGCAGAGTTCGAGGAAGGCGTGGAGGGCGTCGTCTTCGTCACCAAGGGCACGGTCAACCTGACCCTCGACGGCGAACTGCACCAGCTGGAGGAGGGCGGCTACGCCTACCTGGCCGCCGGCGCGCAGTGGGGGCTGGAGAACGTCTCGCAGGACATCGTGTCCTTCCACTGGATCCGCAAGGCCTACGAGCGCCTCGAAGGGTACGAGGCAAAGTCCTTCGTCACCAACGAAAAGGACGTGGTGCCCACGTCCATGCCGGACACCAACGACGCCTGGAAGACCACCCGATTCACCGACTCCAGCGACCTGGCGCACGACATGCAGGTGAACATCGTGACGTTCCAGCCGGGTGGGGTGATCCCGTTCCCGGAAACCCACGTGATGGAGCACGGCCTGTACGTCCTGGAGGGCAAGGCCATGTACCTGCTCAACAACGACTGGGTTGAGGTGGAGGCAGGTGACTTCATGTGGCTGCGCGCCTTCTGCCCGCAGGCCTGCTACGCGGGGGGCCCCGGCGAATTCCGCTACCTGCTCTACAAGGACATGAACCGGCAGGTGCGCCTCACGTAGCCAGCCCACCTGGGACCACGTCAGGAACAGCAGAGGCCGTTATGGGATTCCATAACGGCCTCTGCTGCCACTTCCTTGGGTTGTGCAGGGCTACGCACCCGGGTTGAGGACCACCTTGATGCAGCCGTCTTCCTTCTTCTGGAACTTCTCGTACAGGGCAGGTGCGCCTTCCAGTCCCGAACGGTGGGTGACCAGATCCATCACACCCAGCGGATCGGCGTCGTCCTCCACGAGGGGAAGGATGGCGTCCGTCCAGTTCCGCACGTTGCACTGGCCCATGCGCACCTGAAGCTGCTTGTCGAACATGGTGAGCAGCGGCATCGGGCTGGCCGTGCCGCCGTATACGCCGCTAAGGGAGACGGTCCCGCCCCGGCGCACCGCGTCGATGGAGGTATGGAGCGCGGCCAGCCGGTCCACGCCACCGGTCTCCATCGCCTTCTGGGCGAGCTTGTCCGGCAGGAGACCCAACGCCTGGTGCGCGAAGCCGGCCACCGGTGAACCATGGGCTTCCATACCGACGGCGTCAACCACCGCGTCCGGTCCCCGCCCGTCAGTCATCTCCCGCAGTTCGTCCGCGATGTCCTTGCCGAAGTCGAAGGTTTCCACCCCATGCCGGGCCGCCATCTCCCGCCGTTCGGGAACGGGATCCACACCCACCACCCGGAATCCCCGCTGGACCCCGATCCGGCTGGCGAACTGGCCCACCGGCCCCAGGCCGAAGACCCCCAGCGTTCCGCCGGGCGGCACATTGGCGTACTCCACGGCCTGCCATGCGGTGGGCAGGATGTCGGAGAGGAAAAGGTACCGTTCGTCCGGAAGCTCCGACCCCACCTTGACCGCACCGTAGTCAGCGTGGGGGACCCGCAGGTATTCGGCCTGGCCACCGGGAACGGACCCGTACAGTTCGGAATAGCCGAACAGGGCAGCGCCGGACCCCTTCGCCTTGACCTGTGTGGTCTCGCACTGGGACTGCAGGCCCTGCCTGCACATATAGCAGGAGCCACAGGCGATATTGAACGGGATCACCACGCGGTCGCCCTTGCGGAGGTTGGTGACCGCGCTTCCCACTTCCTCGACGATGCCCATCGGCTCGTGGCCGATCACATCGCCCTTGTGCATGTATGGGCCGAGGACTTCATAGAGGTGGAGGTCAGACCCGCAGATGGCGGTGGAAGTGATCCGGACAATCGCATCCGTGGGTTCCTGGATGACGGGATCAGGTACTTCTTCCACGCTTACCGAACGTTTTCCTTGCCAGGTCAGTGCTTTCACAGTTTCCCTTTCGCTCTGTTCTGCCCCTGGAGGTCTCCCGGGGGCGGGCCAGGACGCCGGCAGGCACCCTTTCTTCGACGCTATCTGTTTTGCCGAAAAAAAGTAAGCATGCTGATGAAAACCTTGTGGCCGCCGTCGACTGCTCCTAGCGTAGGAAGGGCCCGGGCAAAGGCCCGCAGGGCATCGTGGACCAGAGCAGAAGAGAACGCGAAAGAGGAATGCCATGACGCTGTATCAGCCCGAACCGGTCGAGATCTCCACCCGCATGCGCCCCGGCGAATGGACGGAAGACAGCCTGGTGGAGCTCGTGGACACCTACCGCGCGCGGATGGTGGAAATGGGCGCACCCGCTGCTGAAGTGGTCACCGACATTGACCGGAACGACGACGGCTCGGTGAAGGTGGTGGTGTCATGGACAAAGCCAGCCATCGCCGGCAACGAGGATTCGGTGCAGGGTGGCAAGCCGCTGTGATTGCAGGCCTCCGCCCCCCCGCGGGGGACCCGACCGTCAGGGATTTGGCGCCTCAGGGGTTTGGCTGCAACGCAAGCAGCCGGCCGATGACACTTGAGCCAAGGTTTTCCAGCAGGTCCCGAGGGCCCTCATAGACCTCCGCTGCGCCGGCGTCGCGGAGCTGGGCAGCCTGGATTCCCCCACAGGTAACCCCGATGGACGGGATCCCCAGCGCCGCGGCAGCTTTCATGTCCCAGACTGCGTCACCAACGTAGACGGCATCCGCGGCGTCGACGCCAATAGAAGACAGGGCTGCCTCCAGGATGTCCGGGGCCGGTTTGCTTTCCGCCGCATCGTTCGCACTGGTGGCGGCATCGATGAAGGCGTCGGCGTCGAGGACGGACCGCATGACCTGCAGGTCCCTCTCCCGCGCCGAGGAAGCCAGCGCCACGGCCAGGCCACCGGCGTGGCATTGACTCAACAGTTCCTTGGCGCCGTCAAGGGCACGGAGGGAGGGCCAATGCGAGGCATACAGCGCACCATGGCTGGCCATGATGTCCTCGTCCTCGTCACGGTCCCGCCCGGAGGGCAAAAGGGTGTCCACCAGCCGCGCACCGCCCATGCCGACGAGTTGGTGGATGGCTGCCATGGGGACGTCGTGGCCGTATTGGCGGAAGGCGCCCCACCAGGCCATGGTGTGGATGTACGACGAGTCGATCAGGGTCCCGTCAACGTCAAAGAGGACCCCCCGGCGTAGCGCGTCAGGGGGCATTGTGCGATCAGCCATCAGCTGACCGCTGCCCGTCGCACCTCAGTGGCCTTTGTCCGCCTGACAGCTTCCTCCTTGGGCGAGCTGACCGGCCGCACGCGTTCACGGATGACGGATCCGGCCCCGTCCAGGCTCTTGTCCCGGATCAGGCCCGTGCCGGCGATTTCCCGGGCCATTGCCACCCCCGCCACAGCGGCCCTCTTGGTGGGGAAGGTGACCGAAATGGCCATCAGGTTCCCGCTTCCGTCCATCATCCTGATCCGGTATCCACCGTCGGGGGCGTCCACGAGCTCAAAAAATCCGGCCATAACTATCACTCCTCCATCAATCACGGCATTGTGCTTGGGAGCACTCCATGAGGTGTTAGTAAGTATACTTATCTATCCTGCGAAGGAGAAGTTGGGCCCCCGGCCCGCGCCGCCTCAGTGCGAGTCCGCCCGTTCGGGCGGAATGGGGGTGTCACTGCGCCGAACCGTATCCTGATGAAGCTCCAAGGCGCTAGTCACAAGCGCAAAATGGCTGAATGCCTGCGGCGTATTGCCCAGCTGGCGCCCGGCCTTCACCGCCCATTCCTCGCTCAAGAGCCCCACGTCGTTGCGCAGTTCCAGCAGCCGCTCGAAGAGTTCGCGCGATTCCTCACGGCGGCCCGCCCCGAGGAGCGCCTCCACCAGCCAGAAAGAGCAGGCCAGGAAGACGCCCTCGTCGCCCGGCAGGCCGTCGTCGCTCTGTTCGGGCCGGTACCGCAGCACAAACCCGTCCTGGGTCAGCTCCCGTTGGATCGCCTCGATGGTCCCCACCACCTTGGGATCATCCGGAGGCAGGAACCCCACCCTGGGAATCAGCAGCAGGCTGGCATCGAGCTCGGGACGGCCGTAGGACTGGACAAACGTATTGCGCTCCGCGTCGAACCCGTTGGCCATGACGTCCTGGTGGATCTGGTCCCGCAGCGCCTCCCAGCGTTCCACCGGACCTGGCAGGCCGGACTCGCGGACGCCCTTCACCATCCGGTCCGCGGCCACCCATGCCATGACCTTGGAGTGGGTGAAGTGCCGGCGCGGTCCCCGCATTTCCCAGAGCCCGTTGTCCGGCTGGTCCCAGATGGTTTCAAGGTGTTCCATCAGGGCGATCTGGACGTCCCATGCCTCGTCCGTGTGCTTCAGCAGCGAGTTCCGGGTCAGCGCAAGGCAGTCAAGCACCTCCCCCCACACATCGAGCTGGAACTGCTCCGCCGCCGCATTTCCGATCCGCACCGGCGCCGAATTCTCGTAGCCTTTCAGCCAGGGCAATTCCATCTCCGGCAGCCGCCGCTCGCCATGGATCCCGTACATGATCTGCAGGTCCGCGGGGTCCCCGGCCACGGCCCGAAGCAGCCAGTCCCGCCAGGCAGCGGCCTCGGCTGTATAGCCCGCGGCCAGCAGCGCCTGCAGGGTCATGCCGGCATCCCGCAGCCAGCAGTAGCGGTAGTCCCAGTTGCGCTGGCCGCCGGGCTGCTCGGGGAGCGACGTTGTGATCGCGGCGACGATGCCCCCGGTTGGGGCGTAGGTCAGCGCCTTGAGCGTTACCAGGGAGCGGACTACGGCATCCTGGTACTTGCCCTTGACGGTGCATTGCGAGGACCAGCCCTGCCAGAACGTGAAGGTGCTCTCAAGGACTTCGTCTGCATCCACGCTCACCGGACGCCCCACATGGCTGGGCGCCCAGGTCAGCACGAACGGCACCTTCTCGCCGGCGTTAACGGTGAAGTCGCTGACGGTGTGCATGTTCTCGCCGCGCAGGGGCGCGGGAGTGACCAGGTAGACGGCGTCCGGGCCGGCAATGGCGTGCAGCCCGCGCTTGTCCTTGCGCACCCAAGGCACGATGTGTCCGTAGTCGAACCTCATGATCAGCTCACCGTGCATCCTGACGCTGCCGCTGATGCCTTCGACGATCCGGACGATGTCAGCCACGGAGTCGCGCGGCGGCATGAAGTCGGTGACACGCACCGATCCATCCGGGGTTTCCCACTCGGTGTCCAGGATCAGGCTGCCGTCGCGGTAGCTCCGGCGGGTGCACGGCCCCGCACCTTCCGGTGCCAGCAGCCAACGCCCTGAGTCCGGTGTGTCCAGCAGGGAATTGAAGCAGGCAGGGGAATCGAACCGCGGGAGGCAAAGCCAGTCGATCGAGCCTTCCTTGCTGATCAGGGCCCCGGTGTGCAGGTCGCCTACGACCGCATAATCTTCAATTCGCGCCATGACATTACCCTGCCATAGAGTGCTGCGAAGGGAAGGGGAAGGCCCCGGTGTAGCCTGAGGCAAATGGCAATCCACATCGGCACCTCCGGCTGGAGCTATGACCACTGGGAGAACGTCCTGTACCCGCCGGGACTGCCCGTCCGGGACCGGCTTCAGTACTATGTCGCCAACTTCAGCACGGTGGAATTGAACGCCAGCTTTTACCGGTGGCCCAGGGATACCACCTTCGCGGGCTGGAACACCCGCCTGCCGCCAGGGTTCAGCATGTCCGTCAAGGCTCCGCGGGGACTGACCCATGCGCGCAAGCTGTACTCACCGGAAGTATGGGTGGAGAGGATCGCCAGGTGCTGGCACGAGCTGGGGGACAAACGCGCCGTGCTCCTGGTCCAGCTGCCTCCCCAACTGGAGCGCGACGACGCCAGGCTGGACTATTTCCTCGCCGCGGTTCCCTCGTGGATCAGGGTTGCCGTGGAATTCCGGCACCCCAGCTGGGACTGCCCGGAGGTATTTGCCCTGCTGGAGCGGCACCAGGCGGCCTATTGCATCATGAGCGGCGCCAACCTCCCCTGCATCCTGCGGACCACCGCTCCCTTTGCCTACGTCCGGCTGCATGGACCCGATCAGGAGCACCTGTACGGCGGCTCCTACCCGGACGCCGACCTCCACTGGTGGGCCGAGCGGATCCGCGAGTGGGACGGCACGGGCGTCGATGTCTACGCGTACTTCAATAACGACGGCGGCGGGAACGCCGTGCGGAACGCCCGCACCCTGCGGGCCATCCTCGACAACAGCTGATGCCTGCGGCCGCCCTGTGGCAGAGTGGTGCCATGGACACGGCCCCGCAGAACCCCGCCGAGGACACGGCACGCCCACCCCGGCGGAACTCACAGGGCCACACCGGCCTTTCCGGAAGCCAGTTCTTCCGGCTGGCACACCGGGTGTCTGACGCGGTAAACGACCTCCGGATCCAGATCGCCAGGAGGTGGAAGTTTGTTCCGCAGACCATCGCCTACCAGGGCTACGGCTCCACCACGCGGGTGCGCGTACTGGGCCGGGTATTGCTGACGCAAAAGCCCCTGCCGGGAAGCAAAGCCGAGCACCAAGCCAGGAACGGCAACCAGAACATCCGCGGCTGGCGGGCCTTCACCGGAGTGCCGCTGCAGTTCACCGACGTCGAAATCACCATCGGCGATGTGGTCACCCACGTCACGGCGGACCGGGGCGGGCTGATCGACACGGAGGTGGACGTACAGCTGTCCCCCGGCTGGCACACCGCGGTCCTGCGGGCGGAGGGAACCGAACCGGCGGAAGCGCTCATCCAGGTGATCGCCCCGGGGGTGGAATTCGGCATCGTCTCGGACATCGACGACACCGTCATGGTGACCGCCCTGCCCCGGCCCTTCCTGGCGTTGTGGAACACCTTCGTCCTCAGCGAGCGGGCGCGCATGGCCACCCCGGGTATGGCAGTGCTGCTGGACCGGCTGACCATTGAGCACCCCGAAGCCCCGGTCATCTACCTGTCCACCGGCCCCTGGAACGCCGCCCCCACCCTGGCACGGTTCCTGACCCGCAACATGTACCCCAAGGGCGCGCTGCTCCTGACGGACTGGGGCCTCACGCAGGACCGCTGGTTCCGCAGCGGCCAGGACCACAAGCAGCTCAACCTGGAGCGTCTGGCCCGGGAATTTCCGGATATGCGGTGGCTCCTGATCGGTGACAACGGCCAGCATGACGAGGCCATCTACTCCGCCTTTGCCACCGAAAACCCGGACAAGGTTGCTGCGATCGCCATCCGGCAACTGTCCGCCACCGAGTCGGTGTTCGCCGGCGGCCACTCCGAGGATGGTGACCACACAACCTCCAGGGTGCCGTGGATCTACTCGCCCGACGGAGCCGGGATCGCCAAGCAGCTTGCCATGCTGGACCTGCTGCGGGGCTGACCGCGCCTTACCCGGAAGCGCCTTACTGGGCGCCGGCACCCAGGGGCGCGCCGTCGTCGGGCGCTGCACTGCCCAGGAGATCCGGAACCGCTGCCTGGGCGATGGCTGCCCCTGCCGCGGCAGCCAGGTCACGTTCCTCAATGAGCTCCTGGAACCAGAAGTACGACGCCTTGGGGGTCCGCTCCAGCGTTTCGAAGTCCACGTGCATGAGGCCGAACGGCTGCTTGTAGCCTGCCGACCACTCGAAGTTGTCCAGGAAAGACCAGACGTAGTAACCGCGCAGGTCCACGGACTCCGCCTCGCCGCCGGGCGCCGTGGCCCGCAGCGCGGTTTCCAGGTGGTCGGAAATGTACTTCAGCCGGCGCTCATCGGGGATGAACCTGGTGTTGGTGGACTTGTCCCGGACAATGATGTCCTCGAAGCTGGCTCCGCCTTCGGTGATGATCACGGGAGGCAGGTTGGGATACCGCTCGGCCATCTCCTTCAGGGCTACAGCCATGTACTCCGGCTTGACCGGCCACCCATAGGCGGTGATGTCCGCTTCCGGCCAGGTTTCCACGTGGAAGGGCGTCCCGCCGCTGCCTGCCGCGCTAAGGTCGCTGCCCATGGCCTCGGCCATGCTCGCCGGCACGGCGCCGTTGCCCGGCCCGACGGCCACCTTGGTGGGCATGTAGTAGTTGAGCCCATAAAAATCGAGGGGCTGGGAAATGATCTCCATGTCCTCCTCGGGATGTTCGAAGGAGCCGAAGAACTTGGCGGCCCGAACCAGGTCCGGGTATTTGCCGGTCAGGACAGGGTCCGCGTAGAGCCGGTTCTGGCCCAGGTCCATGAGCCCGGCGCTGATCTTGTCCAGCGGATTGATGGAGTTCGGCACCATGGGTGAGTAGACGTTGGTCATGCCGATTTCACCCGGAACCCGCGCGGCGCGAAGGGCCTGGACGGCGAGCCCGTGGCCAAGCAGCTGGTGGTGGACGGTGGGAAAGGCGCCCAGGGCCAGTTCCTTGCCGGGCGAATGCAGGCCAAGGGAGTAGCCGTTGGCACTCACCGTTGCCGGCTCATTGATGGTGACCCACCGGGCCACCCTGTCCCCGAAGGCGTCCGCGACGAGCGCGGCGTACTCCCCCAGCCGGTAGGCAGTGTCCCGGTTCATCCAGCCGCCCGCTTCATCCAGCTCCAGGGGCGTGTCCCAGTGGTAGATGGTGGCCATGGGCGAGATCCCGCTCGCCAGCAGCTCATCCAGGAGCCGGTCGTAGAACGCCATGCCTGCGCGGTTGGCCGGCCCGGTACCGCCCGGCTGGATGCGTGGCCAGGAGAAAGAGAACCGGTAGGAGTCAACGCCAAGCTGCTTGAGGAGGGCCACGTCCTGCGGCATCCGGTGGTAGTGGTCCGTGGCCACCACCGGGCTGTGGCCCTCCACGATGGCGCCCGGTTGTGCGGCGAACCTGTCCCAGCCGGCAGGCCCGCGGCCGTCCTCGTCCAGCGCCCCTTCGATCTGGAATGCTGCGGTTGCGACGCCAAGCGTGAACCCCGGAGGGATGAGCGCTGCGAGGTCCTTGGCGGAGATGTGCATTGGTCCAGCCTTTTGGTCACGGTGGTCAGGGTACGTCTCAGGATGGCACAACGGAGGGCCGACGGGCAGCAACCCCGCACGCAGGAGGGCTGCTACTGCGACCCGAAAAGGAACTCTTTGGCGTGCAAGACAGCTTTGCGGAAGGCGTCATTGCGCAGGGTCACCAGGTGTTCGGTGTCGCCGTCGGACGGCTCCAGGTAGCCGGTGTAGCCGGGCCGCAGGACCCAGATGTCCCCGGCCGGCGGGAGGTAGAACACGCCGAAGGATCTCTGTTGCCCTTCCTCGGCACTCCAGACCGGGACCACCGCCAGTGCAGCGCCCGTGGCCGGGTTGATCCACTGCGCCCGCGGCAGCGGCTGTTCATGCGCCTCGGGGTCCAGGAAGGGCGCGGTTCCCTCACCCCACCGCTGCTCAAAGCGCTCGTGGAATGCAGGAATAAGGTGTGAATCGTAGCGCCGCCAGTCGCTCATGCAGTTTTCCGCCTCCTTGGATGAATGGCCCTCCGTCCACGTGTCAGGACCAGGGCCCGCTTTCCCACCGCACCGGGGTGACGCGGATGGTGTGTCCGGATGCTCCGCCCGTGCCGCTGGCTTTCCGGACAGGAATAATAGTGGGCGCCGCTGCCGTCAACTGCCTGTCGTAGGCGGCGCGGCGCCTGGGGTCACGCAGCACGTTGAACGCCTGCATGATCCGGAGCAGTTCGTCCTCCTGCCCGGGACTGCCCTTCTTCGGCGGTTTGTCCCCCAGCGCGTCGGTATCCGCGTATGCCTGCCCGCCGTCCATGTCGGGATGGTGGCTGCGCATGAGCGCACGGTACGCATGGGAGATTTCCTGCCGGGTGGCGTTCCGGCCTACGCCCAGGATTGCGTAGTAATCAGGGAAATCAGTCATCCCGGCCTCCTGTTCCGCCGGCGCCCGTGCCGGGTGGACGCGGGCTGGAAAGCATGGTCCTAGCCGCCCACTTGCTGCATGGCGCCCTGCTGGGTCTGGATTTCGATCCTGCGCGGCTTGGCCTGCTCGGCCACCGGAATCCGCAGGGTCAGGACGCCCTGGTCGTAGCTGGCCTTGATCTTGCCGCTGTCCAGGTTGTCGCCCAGGATCAGCTGGCGGCTGAACACGCCCCGGGGACGCTCCGATGCCACGAGTTCCACGTTGGCCTGCGCAGGGTCCTGGCGCTCGGCCCTCACGGTCAGGACGTTCCGTTCAACGTTCAGGTCCAGGGCGTCGACGTTCACGCCGGGAAGGTCGAACGCCACCACGAATTCTCCCTCTTCCTGCCAGGCGTCCATGGGCATGGCCGCCGGGCGCGCGGCGGTGCCAGAGACCTGCTGCGTGAGCCGGTCCAGCTCACGGAACGGGTCGGTACGCATCAACATCATTTCCCACTCCTTCAGTTTCCAGGTATCGGATCTGCGGCTGCCCACCCCAACTTAATCTATGGTGATGGATATAGATTTCTTATAGCACTCGTGGGAAACTGAAGCAAGACACCCGCCGGCACGATTTTTGGGAGAAGACATGGCAGATCCTGTTGGCGGACGGGGCGGCCGCTCCCCCGGTTCACGGGCCCTTTACGCCATCTCAGTGGCGGCTGAACTCACGGGGACCGGGCAGCAGAACATCAGGCTTTATGAGACCAGGGGGCTGCTGACGCCATCGCGGACAGCGGGCGGCACACGCCAGTACAGCGACGACGACATAGCCGTGCTGCTGCGCATCGGCGAACTTCTGCAGGCGGGGTTGAACCTGGCAGGGGTTGCCAAGGTCCTGGAGCTGGAGGCAGCCAACGTCAAACTGCACCGGGCGCTCAAGCGTGCCCGGTCGCGGCCGCAATGAGCCTGGGGGTGGTCCTCCCGGTCCATCCCGGCCCGGAGCCTCACTCCCGCGGGAATTCCGCCTTTGAGAGCTCCCCGGTGACCGGCTCCCCCGGAATCCTGGCCGTACGCCAGGTATCAAGCGCAATGACCCCGCCAAGGATGAGCAGCGACAGCGAGAACGATGCCAGCGCGTCCGTGGGCCAGTGATAGCCGAGGTACAACCGGCTGGCGATGGCGAGGATGACCCCGAGCCCGGCACCGATGAATCCGAAGACCGCTGCCCGTAGATTCCGGCGCCGGGAGAAGATCAGGTAGGTGCCCACCAGCAGGAAGTCGCAGGCTCCCAGGACGTGCCCGGACGGGAATGAGAAGGTCTGGTCCGCACCGAAGAGCATCTGGTCCACGGGCGGCCGCGAACGCTGGACGATGTGGAGGATGATCTGCGAAACGATCACTCCGGTCAGCATCGCGGACGCGAGCAGGATGGGACGCCAGGCGTGTTTGGCTGCAAATCCCCAGACCAGGATGACCACCAGCACGATGATGGGCAGTGCGACGGGGCCGAAGAACACCGCCAGGAAAATCATGATGGCAGTAACGGCTGCCGAGCGGGTTGTCAGCAGCCAGTTATGTAGCGGGGAGTCGGCAACGGAAAGTCCGTCGGCCTGGACCACGCTGACCAGCGTGGCAATAAAGAGCGCCAGACCGGCCACGGCCAGGATGGCTGACGTCCGGTACAGGCCGCGCCGGTCGGCAGGATCCAGGTAGCGCTCCTCCACCACGAACTTTTCATGGAAGGTCTGCCACTTACCGCTGCTTCTTTCCGTGGCTGCGGAACCTGCTGATTTCTGTACCAATGTCCTGTCCGTCCCTAGCCGCGGTCGATGCGTGCCGTGTTGAGTGCCTAGGCTGAAGATTATCCCCGCGGGGCGCTATTCTCTCCATCCCGGGGCGGACTGCCACCCCCGCCCGCCCCGGACGGGTGGTCCGGGACGGGCAGGAAGGGGGCCGGCCGGCGGCTAGAACGAGCCGGTGGTGAACTGCCAGCTGCGGCCGGCGAGGGGGTTGCCGGCCAGGTCCCGGATACCCGCGGTCCCCCCGGTCAGCGTGACGGTGTACCGGGTCTTGGCGGCCAGGGGTTCCTGTGGATTGAGGATCCACTGGTTGGTGGTGCCGTTGCGGTAGACCGAGGCTGCCACGACGGCGCCCGTGGAGGCGTTTTTCAAGGTGAAGGTGGTGCCGCCAATGCCCTGGACTGCCTCACTGAAGGTTGCGCTGGCATTGCTGCTCCGGCGGACCAGGAGGGCATTGCTGCCCGGGGAGTAGCTGGTGACGGTGGGCGCAGGGCCGGTGGTGAAGGTCCAGCTGATGGAGGCCAGCGGCGTGCCGGCGGCATCCCGGATGGCCGAGGCTCCGCCCACCAGGCTGGCGGTGTAGCTTGCGTCCGGGGCCAGGCTTGCTGCCGGGTCAAGGGTAGCGGTCATGGTGGTGGCGTTGTACGTGACGCTGGCCGCAATGGTGGCCCCCGCTGCAGTCCTGAGCACGAAGGTCCCGCCGGATACGCCCTGCACAGCAGCGCTGAAAGTTGCCGATACGTTCGTGCCCGCTGCCACTGCCGTGGCCTTGGCGGCAGGCGAAACAGACGTGACGGTCGGGGCAGGAGCAGGTGCGGATGCAGGCGCGTCCGTTGCCGTGTACAAAAGCCGGTTGGGCGTGCCGGTGGTGGCCCCGGCGATCACTCCGGCGGTGGCGTTGGATACCAGCGCCCCGGCCACTTGGGACGGTGTGAGGGCAGGGTTCTGCGACAGCAGGACTGCGGCGGCCCCAGCGGTATGCGGGGCAGCCATGGAGGTTCCGGACATGGATGCCGTAGCGGTGGTGGAGGTGTAGTAGTCGGAGGTGATGCTGACGCCGGGGGCGTACAGGTCCACACAGGACCCGAAGTTGGAGAACGATGCCTGCTTGTCGGTTGAGTCGCTCGCTGCAACCGTCACGGCGCCCGGGACGCGGGCAGGTGAAGCGGTGCAGGCGTCCACGGCGGAGTTTCCGGCGGCGACCACGGTGGTGACGCCGTCGTCAATGACTGCCTGGATGGCGGCGTCCACGGTGCTGCTGGCCGCTCCGCCCAGGCTGAGGTTGGCTACTGCCGGCATCCCCGCGGCATGGTTCGCGGCGATCCAGTCAAGGCCGGCCACCACGTCCGAGTTGTAGCCGGACCCGTTGCAGTCGAGCACCCTGACCGGCACCAGGGTGGCGCCCTTGGCGACGCCGTACGTGGCGCCGGCAACGGTTCCGGCCACATGGGTGCCGTGGCCGTTGCAGTCCGTGGTGCCGTTGCCGTCCGCGACGGCGGTCCAGCCGGCTGCCACCCGGCCGCCGAAGTCGGTGTGTGCGGCCAGGATGCCGGTGTCCACCACATAAGCGGTCACGCCGGCGCCGGCCGCGGTCCAGGAGTAGGTACCGGAGAGCGGAAGGGCCCTTTGATCGGCGCGGTCCAGGCCCCAGGGGGCGGGCTGTTCGGTCCCGGAGACTTTAACGGGGGCGTCGGGCTCCACGGACACCACCTTCCCGGATTTGGCCAGGGCTGCCGCTTGGGCCGGGTTGGCGGTGACCACGGCGCCGCGGATGGCGTGCTCGAAGGTACGGCCGACGGCGAGGCCCTGGCCGCGCAGTCCGGACACCTCGGCCGGGACGTCGGCGCTGGCGGCATACCGGACGATGTAGCGGCCGCTCGCGTTGCCGGCCCGGCTGGTGTCGGCGGCGGGAGCAGCGGCGGCGGGCAGGGACGCTGTTGAAAGGACGACGGCGGAGAGCAGCGCCGTGAGGGCGGGCAGCACGAAGAATTGGGTACGAATTGTGGGTCCTTGTGGTGGCGGGGCGGGCTGCAGGGCGGGTAATTCCGCCCCCGGTACCAAAAGGATAGGAGCCGGAAGCGCATGGCTTCCGGCTCCTTGGATGATCCTGCGCCAACCCTAGGCAGTTGCTGCGGGCCGGCGGTAAACCCTAGCTTTCGGCACCGCCGGACGCCGGCACATGGTTCCGCCAGCTGTGCTCAGGCTCGAACCCGAGCAGGCGCCGTGCCTTGTCAATGGACAGCATTGTCTCGTGCTCGCCCAGCTCCCTGGTGACCTTGACCCCGGGAAAGACCTCGGCAGCCAGGCTGGCGCTTGACCGGCTCATGACAGTGTCCGCGTTGGCAATGATGAAGGCCTCGAACCCCGGTTTGGCGTTCTCCAGCGCCCGAACTACGGCCTGCGCGCCGTCCCTGCCGTCAATGTAGCCCCACAAATTCCACTTCCGCAGCGTCGCGTCCGCGTCGAAGGAGGGGAACCTGGCGTAATCGGCCTCGTCCATGACGTTGGAGAAACGCAGGCCCGTGATGCTCAGTTCCGGGTCCCACCGCGTCATCTCGACGGCCATCTGCTCCTCCAGGCGCTTCACCAGGGAGTAGGTGCTTTCCGGCCGGGGCGGGTATTCCTCGTCCACCGGGATGTAGGGCGGGTCGACGTCGAACGGCAGCCCCAGCACCGTCTCACTGGAGGCGTACACCACTTTCTTGATGCCGGCGCGGCGCGCCGCCTGGAAGACGTTGTAGGTGGACAGCATGTTGTTCTCGAAGGTGGCTGCGTCCGGAAGGATGCCCGGTGCGGGAATGGCACCCAGGTGCACCACGGCGTCGAATCCTTCATGCCGGTCATCCACGCCCAGGAGCGCGTCCACCACCTGGCCGTAGTTGCGCAGGTCCACCACCAGCAGGCCCGGGCTGCGGTCCCCGGTCCGGTCCAGGTTGAGGACCTGGTGGCCGTCCCCGGTCAGGCGGCGCACTACATGGCGCCCCAGCTTTCCGCTTCCGCCTGTAACGGCAATTCTCATCAGTGGTTCCTTCTGCTCGAGTGCGTTCACCATGCGGTGTTTCGGTCAGGACGGGGGCCGGGGGCTGCCAGGAACCTTTCGACGGCGGCGATCGCCAGCATGGTTATCGCGCCCGGATCCCCGCTGCCGTTAACGGACAGCAGAATGCCCCGGCCCGCGTACACCGAGACTACTTCATGCGTCTGCCGGCGGTAGAGGTCCAGCCGGCGCCGGAAGACGTCGATCGTGTCGTCCGTGCGCCCCTGTTCCAGGGCACGGCGGTGCATCCGCTGCTCCAGCTCCGCGTCGGGCGCCCGCAGTTCGATGACCGCGTCCAGCGCCTGCCCCTGCGCCGCGAGCATGCCATCGAGTTCCAAAGCCTGTGGCCCTGTGCGCGGATAGCCGTCCAGCAGGAAGCCGTGACTCACATCGTCTTCGAGCAGCCGGTCCTTGACCAGCGCGTTGGTGAGGTGGTCCGGTACGAAATGGCCGCCGTCGAGGTACCTGGCAGCCTGGTTTCCCAGTTTGGTCTGCTGGCTGACGTTGCTCCGGAAGATGTCGCCGGTGGAGACGGCGGGGACACCGAAGTGCCGCGCCAGGTGGTGGGCCTGGGTTCCCTTGCCGGAACCCGGCGGACCAATAATGAGCAGCCTGGTCATGTTCCTGTCCCTTCACCGCTCGGCAGCCACTGGTCCCGGTGCCGGTCTTCAACCGCACCGGTGCCTGCTTCATTGTGCCGGTCAGGCCGGGCGCCACGCCAGCCTCTGCCCGCTCCAGGCCAGCCGTCATGACGCTTTGACCAGCCCGGGAATGTATATACTTCTGGTTATCGGTTTAGCAGCAGGCCGTTGGAAAGTTCGTCGATCCAGCGACCATCACCGGCTCCCCGCCCAATTGTGGGGTTGTTCGTGTGTTGCCGGCTCGTTTTGACCTGAACGAATGGCACCAGAAAACCGTGGCCAGCGAGTCAACAGCAAAAACCGATACATCCATCACAGAGCACCTGCATGAACTTGTCCTCAACAGCTCCGACGTTGAGGACTTCCTTATTGAACTGGCACAGGTCTCCGCACGCAATCTCTCCGAACCGGCCGACGAATTGCTGTGCGCCATCACCCTCCTTCGGCAACGCAAAGCCGCCACGGTCGCCAGCAGCAGCCAGGAGGCAAAGTCCATCGGGCGGCTTGAACACAGGTTCACCGAAACACCCGGCCTGACGGCTTCCGCTTCCCAGGAAATTATCTACTCCCCGGACCTCACCGGGGACGGCCGCTGGCCTGACTACTCCGCCGCCGCCGCTGCCCAGGGGGTCCGCTCCGTTGCGGCGGTTCCATTCCGGCTTGAGGGGGAAACCAAGGCCGCGCTGCTGCTGTACTCGCGCCGCGCCCACCGGTTCGAAGGCCGGGTGCTGGAGTTTGCAGAGGATTTCGTCAGGCAAACCTCGCTGGCGCTCCGCCTTGCGGTGCGGTTTGCGCACTACAGCGAAACGGCCGCGAACCTCCGGGCCACGCTGGAGTCCCGCACGGTCATCGATATGGCGGTCGGCATCATCATGGCGCAGAACCGGTGCAGCCAACAGGACGCCTTCGGCATCCTGAGGACGGCCTCCAGCACCCGCAACACCAAGTTGCATGATGTGGCCGCAGCCGTGGTCAACGCCCTCGGCCAGGGACCGGCGCGGACACACTACGACGGCTAGCCGTACAGCTGGTGCCGCGGTCCGCCCTGGCATTTCCGCCGGTAGACTGGTGCCAACTTTGTGCCGGGGGGCTTGATGGAACAGCAGCGTGTTTGCCTTGTCGTTGAGGACAACGACGATATCCGGGGACTGATCGCAGTGGTGCTGTCCCGTGCGGGCTTCGAGGTCAGGACAGTGGGCACAGGTGCTGAGGGGATCGCCGCGGCCGCTGATCCTGCCATCGCCCTGGTTACCCTGGACCTTGGCCTGCCGGATATGGACGGGCACGTGGTGGCGCGCGCCATCCGTGCACTCAGCACCGCACCCCTGCTGTTCCTGACGGCCCGGTCCGAGGAGGACGACGTGCTGGCCGGCATGGCGTCGGGGGCCGCCGGCTACCTCACCAAGCCTTTCCACCCAAGGGAACTGAAAGAGCTTGCCGAGCAGCTGTGCCCCGTACCCACTTCGCAGGAGCCACACACAACGGACAAATCCCGCCGCTAGCTTCGCTGCCTGGACCTTAGGCACGGCACCCCGGCAGCGATCAGTGCACGGTCCCCAGTTTCCTGCCGCTTTCCGACGACGGCGCCTGCCGCCGTGGGAAAGCGCGGCGGTCCTACTTCGAGAGGAAGCCGAGCAGGGCTTCGTTGACCTCCGAGGCGTGCGTCCAGAGCAGGCCGTGAGGGGCGCCTTCGATCTCCACGTATTCCGCGTTGGGCAGGGCCTTGGCGAACAGCCGGCCGGTGGAATCGATGGGCAGGATGTTGTCAGCGGTGCCGTGCACGATCAGGGCCGGAACATCGATCTTGGGGATGTCCTCGCGGAAGTCCGTAAGCCAGGTGCGCTGGGCGGCAACCAGGGCTGTAGCCCCTGCCCCGGCGGCCACGTTCCAGCTCGCGTTGACGGCTTCCTGGCTTAGCCGCGGAGTGCCCAGGAAGGTGTCGGAGTTGTAGAAGTTCTTGAAAAAGCCGGTCAGGAACGCGTAGGGATCGGCCGTGACCGCTTCCTTGAGCCCGTCGAACACGTCCTGGGGAACGCCGCCGGGATTGTCATCGGACTTGAGCAGGAACGGCTCCAGGGAACCGAGGAACGCGGCACGGGCTATCCGGGCGGATCCGTAGGTGCCAAGGTAGCGGCCTACCTCGCCGGTACCCATGGAGAAGCCCACCAGCACTGCGTCGTTCAGGTCCAGGGTGGTGAGCAGGGTGTTGAGGTCCGCCGCGAAGGTGTCGTAGTCATAGCCCTCAGTGGGCTTGCTGGACTTGCCGAAGCCACGGCGGTCATAGGTGATGACCCGGTGACCGGCCTGAAGGAGGGCCGCGGTCTGCTTCTCCCACGATGATCCGTCCAGCGGGTAGCCATGGATCAGCACGACGGGCTGGCCGGAGCCGTGGTCCTCGTAGTAGAGCTCGATGTCAGTGCTGTTTTCAGTACCTGCGGTGATGAAAGCCATGGAGG
>DATIMT010000082.1:0-5411 GCA_035475035.1 Arthrobacter sp. | reverse complement strand
ATGGGTGGCTTGCTGGGTGCCCCCACGCCGTCGGCGGAACTCGTGGCGGCACTCAAGAATGACGCGTCAGCCTACACCTGGGCGGCTGCGGTGGTGGGTTCCAACAACGCAGCCGGTTACCAATTGGCAACGGAACTCCCTGTGATGGCTGTTGGCGGCTTCAACGGCACCGACCCCTCCCCCACGCTGGCGCAGTTCCAGGAACTGGTGTCGCAGGGAAAGGTCCACTACTTCATCGCCGGCGGAACCATGCGGTCCAGCACCGGCTCGGACGCTGCCACCCGAATCGCGCGGTGGGTGGCGGAAAACTTTGCCGCGCAGAGCATTGGCGGCACCACGGTCTACCTCCTGGCACGGTAACGGGTATGGAGCCATTTTTTGGCCCGGCAACAGACGCGCAGGCATTATTGTCACGGTAAGGATCCCGCAGAAGAACAACCGCCCACTGCGGGAAGCTGATCCTCGCCTTCCGCAATTCGACGCGCAGGCGCCGTGACTTCCGTTACCTAAATGTGACTTTGAAGTGATCTTCCTGTACCGTCGATTAGGTGCGGTCCCCGTTCGGGCCGCATATCCCGGGTTGACGCCAAGCTCTGCCGCTTCCCCGGGATTCCGATTGAGCAACGGCAGAGGCGGGGGACCCACCGTCCCGGGCAATGAACGCCCTTGGGGTTAAGCCAGTACGTGATCTTTCCGTATAGCCGGATGACCTCATCCGAACCCGACAGCTAACTCCGCAGGTGTGAGAGGCGATCAATCATGTCCAAAAACACGGCAGAAACATGCCTGCAGGCCAAGGCTAAACACCGGGCCGCGCAGCAGGCCAAGAAAACCACCCTGGGTCAGCGCGCCGCCGTCCTTGCAGCATCCTGTGCGGTGCTGGTGGGCGTAGGAGCGGCAGGACAAGCAACCGGCAGCATGGCTCCGGTGTCCTCCAACTCCCCTGCTGCAGCGTCCGACACGCAAATGAGCATCGAGAAGAGCGAGATCCGCTCCAACCCGGCAGCCAACCCCGCCCCCGCCGCCATCAGCGTGGCACCGCAGGCAGCCGAACCGGCCCCGGCGGCCGCACCGGCCGCTCCTCCGGCTGAAGCACCGGCACCTGCGCCTGCCCCGGCAGCGGCACCGGCACCCGAGCCCGCTCCCGCACCTGAGCCGGCACCCGCCGTCGCGGTTAACGATCCCGCCGGCGCCCAGGCCTACGCCGCCGGCCAGCTGGCCACCTTTGGTTGGGGACCGGACCAAATGCAGTGCCTGCAGACGCTGTGGACCAAGGAATCGGACTGGACCACCACGGCCACCAATGCCAGCAGCGGGGCGTACGGCATCGTCCAGTCCCTGCCGGCAGAGAAAATGGCCAGCGCCGGCGCCGACTACCTGACCAACTACCGGACGCAGATCAACTGGGGCCTGGATTACATCAAGAAGAGCTACCAGTCGCCCTGCGGCGCGCTGAACTTCCACTTGGCGCACAACTGGTACTAAACACCACCCCGGACCCTGTGCCCAGCCCCGCCGCGGGCCGCATCACCACGATGCGGCCCGCGGTTTGGGTTAACCGGCGTCCTGCCCGGTGTTCCGCCACGGGATGGACTGGACAGCCCACTTGTTTCCGTCGGGGTCGGCGAAGTACACGAAGTGGCCCCAGTCCTGGACGTCCACATCACTGACATCCACGCCGTTGTTTTTCAGGTGGTCATGCGCAGCATTGATGTCGTTCACCACCAACTGCAGGTTGGACCCTGTGCCGGGAGGAGCGTCCACGAGTCCTTCCCCAATGCAGATGGAGCAGGCCGAGCCCGGGGGCGTCAACTGTACAAAGCGGATGGAGTCCGAGGGCCGCTCGTCGTAGTCGGCGTTGAAGCCCACCTTGTTGACGTAGAAGTCCTTGGCACGGTCCACGTCGGATACGGGGACAAAGACAAGTTCGAGTTTCCAGTCCATCCGCTCAGGCTAGCGGTGGGACCCGTGTTGATAAAGGGTGTGCTACCCAGCGATGCCGTAAAGCCGGTCACCGGCGTCGCCAAGGCCGGGAACAATGTAGGACTTTTCGTTGAGCTTCTCGTCAATGGAGGCCAGGACAATGTGAACGTTGGCCCCTGACAACTCCTCCTCCAACCGGGCCAGGCCCTCCGGGGCGGCCAGCAGGCAAATGCACGTGACGTCGGATGCGCCGCGCTTGAAGAGGAACTTGATGGCCTCGCGCAGGGTTCCGCCGGTGGCCAGCATGGGGTCAAGGACGAACACCTGGCGGCCGGTCAAGTCCTCCGGGAGGCGCTCGGCATAGGTGATGATGTCCAGCGTCTCCTCGTCCCGGGCCATGCCCAGGAAGCCAACCTCAGCGGTGGGGACCAGCTTGGTCATACCTTCCAGCATTCCCAGGCCCGCGCGCAGGATGGGTACAACCAGCGGGGTGGGCTTGGTGAACGCCGTGCCGATCGTGGTACTGACCGGCGTCTCGATGGTTACGGGCTCGGTGCGGACCTCCCGCGTGGCCTCGTAAGCCAGCAGGGTCACCAGCTCTTCCGTCAGCTGGCGGAAGACCGGCGACGGCGTGTTCTTGTCCCGCAGGACGGTGAGCTTGTGGGCGACCAGGGGGTGGTCAACAACGAGAGTACGCATCCCCCAAAACTATCACCCAGTGCCGCCCTTCCCGCGTCCGGAGGCTCCGCCGTCGTGCGCTTCCTCGGCGACCACGTCGCGGACGATCGGACGGTCGAACGATGGCGCCGCGCCCGCGTGTTCCCGCCTGCGGACCAGGTGGAACAGCCGGTGGGCCAGGATCACCACACCCACCCAGGTGAGGCCCAGCAACCAGCCCGCCATGACGTCCGTGAGCCAGTGGTGGCCCAGGAAGACCCGGCTCAGGCCCATGGCGATGATGAATATCGCGCCGACCGTGATGGCTGTGACGCGGACCTGCATGGCATGGAACTGGAGGCAGATGAGGTAGACCACCAGGCTGATCACCACGGTGGTGTTCAAAGTATGGCCGCTGGGGAAGGAGGGCGAGTCCTCGTATGGGGGAACCGCATCGGCGTGGTCCGGGCGGGTACGGCCCACCAGTTTCTTGCCGAAAGTGGTGGCCGTGATGGACACCGCCGCTGCACCGCCGATCAGGACCAGCGGGCGCCAGTTCCTGCCGAGGAACGTCAACCACGCGGTGAGGATGCTGGCAAGGATAGGCATCCCGACGCCGCCGCCAATGTTCGTAAATCCTGTGACGAACGCATCCAGTCCCGGACTTCGCAGGCTCTCAGCAAAGGCCAGTGCCGGCTTGTCCAGGTTTGCCAGCCCTGCGGAATCCACCACATTGTCGTAGACCTCGGCCCCGAGCAACGCCAGGGACACGATGACCACACCGCCCACAAAAATGGTGAGGATCAGCGCCGCGTACGGTTTGAACCAAATACCTAAACGGTCCCGAAGAGTGTCCATGGTGCCTCCCGGCAGCGGTAAGTAACCCTGACTACCCCCGAAACTATCATTGAGCCATGCCCTTGCCCGCAAAGAATCACGACGCCTGGATGGAGCTTGCCCTGGCGGAGGCCCGCCGGGCGCTTGCCACCGAGGATGTGCCGATCGGCGCTGTGGTGATAGGGCCCGACGGCGACGTGCTGGGTTCCGGCCGCAACCAACGCGAGGAACTGGGCGATCCCACAGCCCACGCCGAGGTGGTGGCCATCAGGGAAGCGGCCGCGCGGCTTCAGGAACGCGCACGGCTCGACGGCGGCCGGGGCGACGGCTGGCGGGGCGACGGCTGGCGGTTGTCCGACTGCACCTTGGTGGTCACCCTGGAACCGTGCGCCATGTGCGCCGGTGCGATTGTCCTGGCCAGGATCCCCCAGGTGGTGTTCGGGGCGTGGGACGAGAAGGCGGGCGCCGCGGGATCGGTCTTCGACATCCTCCGGGAACGCCGGCTCAATCACTGGGTTGAGGTGTATCCCGGGGTCCGCGAGGAAGAATGCGCCTTGCTGCTGCGGGAGTTTTTCGCCGCCCACCGGAATATCCGCTGACTCCGCCGCCCGGCGCCGTCCGTCAGTCCCGTACTGCCAGCACGTCCAGGACCCCCTGCGCGGTCTTGCTCCAGTCCGGCAGCCTCGTCCGGGCATCCAGCGCTGCTGCCCGCCACCGTTCCCGGGTTCCTTCGTCCACCAGCCACCGGCGCAGGGCATCGGCCAACCGCCCCGGGCTCGCCTGCCCCCCGGCTGGAAGGGGAAGCGCTGCCCCCGGAAGGCGGGGTTCGCCGTCGGCCGTTGCCAGTCCTGCCATTCCAAGCGCTTCCACTGCCCCTGTCCCGGCCCGGACCAGTACCGGGATGCCGTGGGCCAGGGATTCGGTCACGGCCATGCCGAAGGCCTCCGTCCGGGATACCAGCAGGGTCAGGTCGGTCCGCGCCCATTCGGCCTCCAGGGCTTCGCCTGCCAGCTCACCCGTGAGCCGTACCCGCCCGTTGAGCCCGTTGGCGGCAATGGCAGCCCGGACCTCCTGCGCGTAGTTCGGGTCCGCCTGGTCAGAGCCCACCAAGGACGCAGTCCACCCAAGGTCCTGGATCCGGGCCAGCGCCTCCACTGTCAGAAGTTGGTCCTTGTTGGGCAACAGGGCCGCGACCACCGCCAGGTGCTGAGGCCTGGATCCGGCCGCCGGGGGTGCGGGATCGACTCCGGGAAGGATGACATTGGCCCGCCGAAGGCCCCTTTCCATGAGGACGGATGCTGCCGAGGTGCTGGTGCAGATCAGGCCCGTTGCCGCCCGGAGGGCCCGGGCTTCGCGTTTCAAGGCTGCAGCCCCGGAACTTTCCGCAACAGGCATATGCACCAGAACCCATGTTTGCTGCCCTGCCTTTGCCGCGAACTCCAGTTCATCCGGGGCACCAACCGCAACCAGCCCGTCCACCACGGCCACCGATCGCCCGGTGACCGCATCCGGTTCCCATGCTCCGAGAAGGGTGCCCAGCCGGCGTCGTTCCTTTGCGCCGGCGTCCGGCCAGTTGCCCTCAACGGGGACCACTTCCACCTCGGCGCCAAGTGCCTGCAAGCCGTCAACAAGGCGCGCGTTGTAGACGTTCCCGCCCGAGCTGTAGCGGATGTTGCCGGGAACCAGCAGCCGGATGGGGCGCACGGCTAGGCGGTGAGGTCCAGGGAATACGTGGCCCAGGCGTCCGGGTTCTCACGCAGCGTGACGTCGATTCCTGCGAGTTCGCGGCCGTCGTCGCTGTCCTTGATCTGGGCTGCGACTTTCTGGGCGATGTACTCAGCCAGGGCCTCCGTGGTGCTGAGCTTGCCTGCGAAGTCTGGGTGCTCGTCCAGGTTGCGATAGTTCAGGTCCGCAAGCACTTCCTCGATGATGGTCCCGGCGGCACCAATGTCCAGGACGATCGCGTCGGCGTTCAGGGTGCGACGACGGAACGT
>DATIMT010000081.1:0-12143 GCA_035475035.1 Arthrobacter sp. | reverse complement strand
AAGGGCCAGCAGCAGTAACGCGAGTTCGACGTTGCGGCGAGGCTTGGGCATGGTGCTTACCTGGCTCATTTTGCCGCCTCGCAGGTGATGGTGGGAGTTGGTGACGGGGAAGCCGCGGACGTGGGTGCAGCCGAAGCGGGCGGCGGGGCGGCCGCGCTGGCAGGGGGTGCCGGGGGTGCTGCGCTGGCGGACGGGGTAGCCGAGGCCGACGTCTTGGGGCACTCGTCCTCCGGCGAGGTTGTTCCCGTCAGCTCCAGGTTTTTGACGATCCGCTGGGCGTCGTAGAGATCGTTGGCGGGCACCGTCTGGCGGACGCGCTGTTGCGAGAACGGCGGAAGGGAGTCCATCCGGATGTCCGTCACGGCTTCAAGGGAGGACAGCTGGATGGGGCCCAGCCGCTGGGACACACCGTTATAAATTGCCACCCGGGAATCGAATTCGCCCACGTAGTAGCGGGTCTGCGTCCAGGCATAGCCAAGCCAGAGACCAACGGCCACAACAACCAGCACGGCGGCTGCAACGGACCAGGCCACCCAGCGGCGCGGACGAAGCGGCGTCAGGGTATCCGACGCGTCGCCGGCCGGGTCGGCCTTGTGCGTCAGGAGCGTTGCGGCCCGCCGGGCGACGGTGCGCCCGGCAACGGTTGGAATGGAACCGGATTCCGCGGCAGCAGCAGCCGCGCCCACCAGTTCATGCGGGCGGGAGGCAAGTTCTTCCCTCAGGACCTCCGCGGAAAGATGCTCGCCCAGGTGGGGGTCCGTGCTGCCGGGTTCCGGGGAGTCAGCATCCGCATCCTTGGCATCGCCGTCCGCCGGTTCCTTTCCAGGCCCGGGGTCCTGCTTGCCATCCTCCAAGTTGGGGTCCGGTTTCCCGGCCGGCTCCTGCCCATCGCCCGGAGCAGGGGATACCGCTGTGGCGCCGGGCCCGTCCGTTGCCGCGGCAGCGGGCTGACCGCCTTGCACCGGCGGAACGATTTCGACGGCGGCCGTGTTGACGTCGTCGGGCGTTTCCTCCACGATGTCCAGCACGACCACGGTGACGTTGTCCGGTGATCCGGCCTCAAGGGTCAGTTGCACCAGGGTTTCAGCGCACTCGTGCAGGTTGTGGGTTTCCCGGACAGTGCGCTCCACGGCATGCGCGGCGACGTAGTTGAGGCCGTCGGAGCACAGCAGCCAACGGTCTCCGGGGCGGGCGTCGAGAGTGTCCAAATCCAGCTCGGGGCTGGCATCGACGTCGCCCAGGACACGCATGAGGACATTCTTGTGCGGATGCGTTTCCGCTTCCTCGGGCCGGAGCCGGCCTTCGTCGATGAGCCGCTGGACGAAGGTATGGTCCACGCTGATCTGCTTGAATTCGCCGTCGCGGAGAAGGTATGCGCGTGAATCGCCGATGTGCGCGAAATGCAGTTTGCCCTCTGCCAGCAGGAGCGCCGTCACCGTGGTGCCCATGCCCGCCAGTTTCGGGTTGATGTGCACCAGTTCGGACAGCAGCGAGTTCGCGGTCTGGATTTCGTCGGCGAGGACCGTCCCGGCTTCGTCGCCGTGGTCCGGCTGGTCCAGATGGATCATGTCCAGGACCGTTGCAGCTGAAGCAACGTCGCCGCCGGCGTGACCGCCCATGCCGTCGGCGACGACGGCGAGGTGGCGCCCGGCGTAGGCGGAATCGTCATTCTTGGCACGAATCCGGCCGACGTCCGACCGCGCCGCGAAGCGCATGATGAGGGGCCGCTGCGCCGGCGTGGAACCGGTTGCGGGGTTTTCAGCCGCCACGGTTACGGCCTCAATTCAATGACCGTCTTGCCGATTCTCACGGGTACCCCTGGCTCGACCGGCAGGGCACGGGTAAGTTGCTGGTCTCCCAGGTAAGTTCCGTTGGTGGAGCCAAGATCTTCGATGAACCAGCGGCTGCCCTGCGGGAAGAGCCTGGCGTGGCGGCCCGAGGCGTAGTCGTCCTCCAATACCAGGGTGGCTTCCTGGGCGCGTCCCAGCAGGATGGGGCTCGCTGCCAGTGGCAGGGTCCTGCCCTTGAGCGGGCCTTCGACAACGACCAACTGCCGGGCCTGCTGCTTTGCTGGCTGCGGTGGCGCCTCTGCCAGTTCCGGATTCCGGCGGACCTGGCGGGCCGTGGGCGCGCCCGCTGCGGCCTTCCGGCCCAACATAAGGTCCCGGCGCATGGCGGAGACGATGCTGAAGATGAGTACCCAGAGGAGCAGCAGGAAGCCGAACCGCAGCGCGGTGATGGTCAGGTCGCTCATGCGCGGCCGCCCGGGTTGGCTGGAAGCAGGCGGAAGATGATCTTTGTCCGTCCCATCGTGATGGTGGATCCGTCTGTGAGTTCAGTGCTTCCGGAGACCTTCTGGCCGTTGACGTAGCTGCCGTTGGTGGAGCCAAGGTCCACGGCGCTGGTGACGCCGTTGGCCGTGCGGATTTCCAGGTGCCGCCGGGATACGCCCGTATCTTCAATGTGGATGTCTGCCTCGGAGGACCGGCCCAGGACGATGGAGGTGGCGTTCAGCGAATAGCGTTGGCCGTCAATGTCCAAGACGGGCTGCAGCCTCACGGGCTGGCGGCTTGGTGCTGCCGGAACGTTGGGCCTGGGCGGGGTCCCGGCGGAGCCCTGGGACTTTTCGGTCGACGAAGCGATCTCAAAATCACCGGCGCGAAGTTCGCCATCCCGGCGGAAGGAAATCCGGACCGGGCCCTGGAGGATGTAGCCCTGGCTCCGGACGTGGTTGATGACGACGTCGCAGAGTTCTTCGGCCAGCGGGGTGCCCCACTCCTGTGCGCGTCCGAAGTCCTCATCACTGAGCTGGACATCGAAGACGTTGGGCACCAGTGTCCGTCCGGCAGCGACGGTGATGGCTTTGTGGTCTACTTCGCGGCGGAGTCTGCTGGCGATCTCCACGGGTTCAACCTGCGCCTTGGAACCGGTGGAGAAGACACCGCGGACGGCCTTTTCAATGCCACGTTCAACCTTGTCCAGCAGACCCATGGTTCTTCTCCTTTCCCCCCGGCTCCGGGGCAGTAGTTGTTGCTGGCCAGCACCTGCAGGGCGGCCCAGGACTGCACGGCATGCCCGCCGGCAGCGGCCACTCCTACATCCGATACTACTGTCCACCCCTGCGAATGACCTTAATCCACAACGGCCGGGCCCCGGCAAAAGTTCGGATCCGTGACCCTTCCGGCCCCGCCCCGTGCTGGGTTTCGGCCGCCCCGGCCGCACGTTTTTGGCTGGTTCTGCCGCGGTTTTTCCTGCCTTTGGAGGGGGTGATGGCGGCCAATTGGTAATTTGCGGCATCTGTCCGTTATGCTTGATCTCGCTGCTTTTACGAGGCGCGGATGCGGGAAACCGGTCCGGCTGAGTGGAAGAAGTTGCGCGCGAGTGGCGGAACGGCAGACGCGCTGGCTTCAGGTGCCAGTGTCCGAAAGGGCGTGGGGGTTCAAATCCCCCCTCGCGCACGCAAATGAAAGAGCCCCGGTCTTGGACCGGGGCTCTTTTGCGTTGTGCCCCCATTCAGGAGCCTTCTTCGCGGGTCCGTCCCTGGAAATCCGGATGAGCGTACACGCTTGGACGGCCTAACTGGACGGGCGCGCCGAAGCCTTGAACCGGCGTCGTGAGTTGGCCAGGTGGCTACGCATGGCTGCCGCTGCGGCAGCCTCATCACCGTCGGCGATGGCGTCCAGGATGGACCGGTGTTCCTGCACCACCTGGTCGAAATGGTCCCGGGCATAGTGTTCGACGCCGGTCATCAGCCGGGTGCGGGGCATGGCAATCATGGTCTGGCCCAGGGCGGCCAGGCAATCCGAGTAGTAGGGGTTGCCGGATGCCGCCGCCACGGCCCGGTGGAATTCGAAATCTGACTTCATGGCGTGCGCCGGGTGGCCCGCACTCTCGGCGAAAGCTTCCAGGGCTGTGCCCACTGCCCGCAACTGCCTGTCGGTATGGTTGCGCGCCGCAAGGGCCGCCGCCTCCGTTTCCACCCCCATGCGGAACGCCAGAAGCTGGAGCCTGTCCTCGGTGCTGGCCACCGGACGGGCCCCCGGTACCGGCAAGGGCCCGTCTGAGGGGGGAGTGAGGGCGAAGCTGCCGCGTCCGCGTTCTGTCTCTACAAGTCCCTCGGCCTGTAGCCGGGTGAGGGCGGCGCGCACTACCGTGCGGCTGACGCCAAAGTCGCTGATCAGCGTGTTTTCACTGGGCAGTTTCTCGCCCGGCTGGATGGCACCGTCAACGATGCGGTTGCGGAGGTCGGCTGCGAGGTCCGCGGTGAGGTTCCGGCTCATGGCACAAGGTTACGCGCCGAACTCCACGCTTTCCGTGGTCCAGGCGCGGGCCTGGTCGCTGAGGCTGACGCCGAGGCCGGGGCGGTCCGGAACGATCATCCGGCCGTCCTTGGTTTCCAGGCGTTCGTTGAACAGCGGGTCCAGCCAATCGAAGTGCTCCACCCAGGGCTCGCGCGGGTAGGCCGCGGCCAGGTGGAGGTGGATTTCCATGGCGAAGTGCGGGGCCAGGCCCAGTCCGCGTTCGTCCGCAAGTGCAGCGAGGCGCAGGAACTGGGTGATGCCGCCGACGCGTGGGGCGTCAGGCTGGATAATGTCGCAACCATTGGCGGCGATGAGTCCTTTATGCTCGGCGACCGAGGCAAGCATCTCGCCGGTGGCGATGGGAGTGTCCAGGACCTGGGCCAGGTGGGCGTGGCCCTCAAAGTCGTAGGCGTCCAGTGGTTCCTCGATCCAGACGAGGTCGAATTCCTCGAGCCTGCGGCCCATGCGCAGGGCGGTGGCGCGGTCCCACTGCTGGTTCGCATCCACCATCAGCGGGACATCCCAGCCGATGTGCTCACGGATCCCTGCCACGCGGCGCAGGTCCTCCTTGCTGTCCGGCAGCCCGACCTTGATCTTGATGCCGCCGATGCCCTCCTCGATGGACTGCGTGGCGCGGGCCTTGACCTCGTCGAGGGTGGCGTTCAGGAAGCCGCCGGAGGTGTTGTAGGTCCTGACGGAATCGCGGTAGGAGCCGAGGAACTTTGCCAGCGGGAGACCTGCGCGTTTGGCCTTGAGGTCATACAAAGCGATGTCGACGGCGGCCAGCGCCTGGGTGGCGACGCCGGAGCGGCCCACCGAGGCGCCTGCCCAGAGCAGTTTGGTGTAGATCTTCGCGATGTCGTTGGGGTCTTCGCCGATCAGGCCTTCGGCAACCTCTTTCGCGTGGGCGTACTGGGCCGGACCCCCCGCCCGTTTGGAGTAGCTGAAGCCGATTCCGGAGTGGCCCAGTTCCGTAGTGATCTCCGCGAACAGGAAGACCACTTCGGTCATGGGCTTCTGCCGGCCGGTGAAGACCTTGGCATCACTGATGGGGACAGTGAGGGGAAGGCGGGCAGTGGACAGCTTGACGTGCCGGATCAGATCGACGGTGCTCATGAATTCTCCTAAAGGCGGGGCCGGGCGCCATCGCCCATACCCTTAGGATATAAGTTCCAAACTTGTATTACAAGTGTTCGTTTAGGTGCGGTTGGGTTGACCCAGCCGTGGTCCGGGCCTGGGCCTCGCGGTTCTCAGCCGCGCAGCGCGCCCAGTCCCGAAATCAGCGCCTCGAGTCCGAGCTTGAACGCGACGTCGGCGGCGCGCCCCATGCCCTCGCCGGAAGCGGGCGCGGCGCTCCGGACGGCGGCGGTGAAAGATGGCGTCGCGTCGGCCATGGACCCTGGATCGAAGATGTCCTCAGGGGCTGTGGCATCATAGGCCGAGCCGAAGATGAACGACTCGAGTGCCACAATGGCGGAGATGATGCGTGCCTGCGGGAACCCGGCGTCGAGGAACCCCTTGCTCACGGTTTCATACATGGCCAGGGTCTGCGGCGCGTCGGTGACCGGCAGGACGGCGATGACCGGAATCAGCGGGGTGTGCTCTGCAAAGACGTCCCGGTAGCTCCAGGCCCACGTGCGGACCGCGCCCTCCCAGTTGCCGCCGTCGAATCCCGAAACGTCCACCAGGGACATCAGGTGGTCCTCCACCAGGAGCAATACGTCCTGCTTTGATGCTACGTGGTTGTAAAGGGCGGAGGGTGCCACGTCGAGGACTTTGGCGAGGGCGGCCATGGTCAGTCCGTCGTAGCCCTTGCGGCTGATCAGTTCCAGTGCGGCCGCCGTAATCCCGGGCTTGTCCAGGACGGCCGCCGACGGCCGGCCCGCCCGCCTTCGGGGTGCGCCCGCTTTACTCACGGAGCGTCCTTTTGCGGCTGATACTGCCGGCATTGCTGCCCTTTCGTTGATGGTCTCCAGCATTATTCCATCCGGTACTTCCGCTCCCCGCAGGCAGCCGCTATAGTTTCTACTAAATGAATGGCATTCATTTAGTGGTCCCCGTCACCAAGGGACGCAGAGAGGACATCATGCTGAACCTGAACCGCGACGTCGTGGTCGTTGGAGCCGGGCCGTCCGGACTGACCGCCGCGCGTGAACTGAAGAAGGCCGGACTTACCGTCGCCGTGCTCGAGGCCCGCGACCGCGTGGGCGGCCGCACCTGGACCGACACTGTGGATGGTGCCATGCTCGAAATCGGCGGGCAGTGGGTTTCCCCGGACCAGACCACCCTCCTTGAGCTGCTCCAGGAGCTGAACCTGCAGACCTACCCGCGTTACCGCGAAGGTGAGTCCATCTACATCGGCGAAGACGGCGCACCCGTGCGCTACACCGGCGACACCTTCCCGGTGAACCCGGACACCGCCGTCGAAATGGACCGCCTGGTGGCACTGCTGGACGGACTCGCCGCGGAAATCGGACCCACGGAGCCGTGGGCGCATCCCAGGGCGCGCGAACTGGACACCATCTCCTTCCATCACTGGCTGCGGCAGAACTCCACCAATGAGGAAGCCTGCAAGAACATCGGCCTCTTCATCGCCGGCGGTATGCTCACCAAGCCCGCCCACGCCTTTTCTGCCCTCCAGGCTGTCCTGATGGCGGCCTCGGCGGGTTCGTTCACCCACCTCACGGACGAGGACTTCATCCTGGACCGCCGCGTGGTGGGCGGGATGCAGCAGGTCTCGCTGCTGCAGGCGCAGGAGCTCGGTGACGACGTCGTCCTTAACTCCCCGGTGCGCACGGTCAACTGGGAGCCGGATTCCGACGGCGGCCACCGCGTGACCGTTGTATCGGACCGTGCCACGGTCAACGCCCGGTTCGTGATCATGGCCGTGCCGCCCAACCTCTACTCCCGCGTCTCCTTTAACCCCCCGCTGCCGCGCCGGCAGCACCAAATGCACCAGCACCAGTCCCTGGGCCTGGTCATCAAGGTCCACGCCGTGTACAGCACGCCCTTCTGGCGGGACAAGGGTCTCTCCGGCACCTGCTTCGGTGCTGACGCCCTGGTGCAGGAGGTCTACGACAACACCAACCACGGCGACCCACGCGGCACCCTGGTGGGCTTTATTTCCGACGAGAAGGCCGACGCGGTGTTCGAGCTCACGGCGGAGGACCGCAGGAGGGCCATCCTGGAGTCGATCGCGGGCTACCTCGGTGACGAGGCGCTGACGCCCGAGGTCTACTACGAGTCCGACTGGGGCTCGGAGGAATGGACCCGCGGCGCCTATGCCGCGAGCTACGACCTGGGCGGGCTGCACCGCTACGGCAAGGACCAGCATGCACCGGTGGGCCCCATTTACTGGTCCTCATCCGATCTTGCTGCCGAGGGTTACCAGCATGTGGACGGCGCCATCCGCATGGGCCGCATCACCGCCGGCCGCATCGCCAAGGTGGCGAAGGTCCCGGTGGCCGCCGGCTGGTAAATAAGCATGCTTACTAATAGGCTGGCGGCGGGGAGCGTCCCCGACTTCAGACGAACGAGGTGAGGCATGACTGACGCCCAGAGCATCAGCAAGGTTACTGAGATCATCAACGACTCAAAGATCGGGATGGTCACCACCATCAATGAAGAAGGCGCCCTCGTCAGCCGGCCGTTGGCCGTCCAGGAGGTTAAGGACGACGGCGACATGTGGTTCTTCACTGGTCTTGGCACCTCCCAGGTTGCGCATGTCCGGGCTGATTCGCGCGTCAACGTCGCCTTTGGCAAGAACACCGAATGGGTTTCCGTGGCCGGAACGGCCCAGGTGGTCACCGACCGGGCCAAGATCCACGAACTGTGGAACCAGGCAGTCGAAGCCTGGTTCCCTGATGGCCCCGACACCCCGGAAGTATGCCTGCTGCACGTCGACTCTGACTCTGCGGAGTACTGGACCAGCCCGGGCGGCACAGCCGCCACGGTGCTGCAGTGGGTGAAGGCAAAGGTCACCAACAGCCGGATGAGCGTTGGCGAAAGCGGCACGGTGGAGCTGTAGCGGTGGATTTGTAGCGCCGGTATCGAACGGGGCGGGGCGGCTAAGGCTGCCCCGCCCCTTTGAGTTCCGCGAGGACTGCCGGCAACAGCATGTCATTGCGCCCCCACACCGGATCCAGGATTTCCACGTACCAGGAGTCCGCGAGCAGCAGGGCGAGGGCATCGTTGGTCTCGTCCGCCCAGTCCCGGATCTGCGCCTCCTCCACGGGATTTTCGCTGGAGCCGAGCACCGTAGTGATCTCCGGTCCGGCCAGGGTCACGGGAATGGCCGCGCTGCTTGCCTCGCCCGGCGCGTGGGCCACAGTCACCAGCTCGCTGCGGGTGGACAGGGCCAGCAGACCGCGTGCCGTGGCGGCACTGCAGAAGCCTGTGACGTACTGCCGTTGTCCCGCACCGGCAGCCAGTATCCCCGGTTGGGATTCCTTGGTGAACAGTCCGTTCCGGTTTAGCTCCGCCAGGGCAGCCGCGATGGGTTTGGTCTCGTCGTCAAAGCCGGCGGCAAAGTGCCCCGGCTGGTACGAACTCCCGCCTTCCAGCCACCGGGCGGTCAGCTCACCGGCTGCCTCAAGGGTGGTGGCCTGGCGCCAGACTCCACGGTCCTCCAGCAGGCGGCCGTACTCGTCGTGAACAGGCAGTTCGTCAGGCTTCATCTTGGGATGCTATCGCCGGGCCTCCATGGCGATCCAGCGGCCGCGACACAGCAGTTAATCTCAGCCGGCCAGCTCCGCAGGCAGCCCTGCCGGAATTCCCGCCGCCCGTTCCGCTGCGGCCAGCGATGCCGCCAGGCTTCCCACCGCGTCCGGATAACCCGGGTTCGTTGCGGTGCGCAGCCGGTCCGCTGTCCGCATGGCCTTGATCAGTGCGGACGTTTCCGGCAGCCGCACGTCGGTCAGTGCGGGGTAGTCGATGCTGCACGCCGGGTCCAGTTCGTAGCGCTGCCAGCGGCGCATGAGTTCGTCATGCTGTACGAGGGCGGCCTGGTGGGCTGCCAGCCTTCGCCGCTGTTCCCGGCCAGCGGCACGCCGGGCCAGGAGCCTGGGACTGCCGCGGTAGGCGGCAATGCCTGAAGCGGTGCCCGCCCCGGCCAGCACCAGTCCTGCCCAGGGCGATACCAGGGCGGGGATCAACAACGCAGGGAGGGCCACGCAGGAACCCAGGAAGAGGTCCCAAAACAGCTGGTCCGGACCCTCCGATCCCGTGCTCTTTGGCGCCAGGGCCCGGCGTCGTACAACAAAGACAGTGGCGGCCACGCTGGCAACCAGCACGGGGCCGCAGAGCAGAACCGCCCATGCACCCTGAATGAGTCCCTGCATCAAGGACTCCGCCACGACCGACATCCTGCACCCCCGGGATTCAATGGAAGGACCAGGCCCGGCCGGAAAGCCAAGGCTGGTCCTTCCATTGCACCGTCTTCCGGGCAGAGCGTCAATGGCACCGAGGACCTGAGCGGTAGCGTGGGACCATGCGACTCAAAATGTGCAGCATCCACGTCCAGGACCCCTCCGCCGCCCACGCCTTTTACACCGGAACCCTTGGCTTTGACACGCTCATGGCCATGCCTGAGTACAACCTGTACATCATCAAGGACCCGGGAGCGGATGACAGTTCAGTGGGGCTGCTCCTGGAGCCCAGCGACAACCCGATCGGCGCCAACTACATGAATGCCGTCCGCGAGGCTGGCCTGCCCGCGATCGTTTTTGGGGTCCCCGATGTCCAGGCGGAGTACGACAGGCTTGTGGCGGCAGGAGTCAGCTTCAAGAGTCCGCCCGCCACGGATCCGTTCGGGACCAGCGCCGTGTTCGACGACGGCTGCGGCAACTACATCCAGATCCACCAGGACTGACGGGCCGGACAAATCAGAGGCTTGTTCGCAGGTCCGCGCCTTTAAGGGCGGAACTTGCGAACAACCCTCTGATGGTCGGTGCGGTTCTTACGCCTGGGCGCGGTCCTTCTTGACCTGCTTCTTCGCGGCCTCTTCCTTGGCCCGCTGGGCTTCGGCGCG
Source organism: Arthrobacter sp. (assembly GCA_035475035.1). GTDB lineage: Bacteria > Actinomycetota > Actinomycetes > Actinomycetales > Micrococcaceae > Arthrobacter. The sequence goes on along the minus strand of DATIMT010000081.1, from coordinate 1,814 downwards.
GACTGCCGCGTGTGTGGCGCGTTCGGTGACCAGCCACTGCGGCGGGGCCTGCAGCAGCGCGGTGATTTCCGCCGTCGTCAGGGCTTCCTCCACGCCGCCACGGGCCAGGCCGCTGATGGAGACATTCAGCTTCTGCGCCACCACCGGCCGGGGGTGGGGGCCGTTGCGGCGGAGTTCGGCGAGCCACTCCGGCGGGTTGGCCTGGAGCTCGGCGAACTCCTCGCGGCTGATGGTCGATTCCTGGAACTCCTGCGGCGCAGCAGGCAGGTAGATGCCAAGTTTCTTGGCAACGGTGGCCGGCTTCATGGACTGGGAGTTTGCAGAGGTCATGCTTCAAGGGTATCCGGGCGGCGGGTACTGTGAAGACGTGCCCGTCGACAATACCCCCACCCCTGATACCGCATCCGCCCCTGAAGAGGCGGCGCCCCGGGTGCTGCGGATCGCCTACGTAGCCGGGGTAACGCCGGGCAAGTGGATCCGCCGCTGGGAAGAGCGCATGCCGGATATTCCGCTTGAGGCATTTATGGTCGACGATGAAGCCCAGCTTGGCTCGCTGCGGGACGGCAAAGCGGATATGGGCTTTGTCCGCCTTCCCGTTGAGCGCGAAGGACTCAGCGTCATACCGCTCTATGAGGAACAGCCTGTGGTGGTAGCACCAAAGGGCCACGAGATTTCGGTGTTCGAGGAAGTGGCCCTTGCTGACCTGGAGCAGGAATCGTTCCTCGATGCCGCCGCGTTGGGCGGGCCGGAAACCGCACTGCAGGTGGTTGCCTCCGGCGCCGGCCTGGTGATCCTCCCCATGTCCGTGGCCCGCCACTTCAACGTCAAGGACACGGTAGCGCGCAGGCTCACCGGTGCGGATGGAACCGAAATCGCCTTGGCCTGGCCCACTGATGCCACGGATGAGGTGCTGGAGGAATTTATTGGCATTGTGCGCGGCCGCACTGCCCAAAGCTCACGCCAGCCTTCCGCCCAGCCGGAGAAGGTGAAAAAGGAGCCCAAGCCGGACCGCCGGGGCACCGGCGCCAAGAAGGCGCCCAAGGTAGCCCAGCGGTACGCGCCCAACCCGGACAAGGGCCGCGGCCGGGGTTCACGCAAAAAGGGTAAGCGCTAGCCACAGCCTCTGCGGGCTGGCCGTTACAGCCGCCATGCAGCAGCAAAGCCGGCTCCGCGGTATGCGGAACCGGCTTTGCCCTGGTCCGTGGCTAACCACGCGGGTTAGGTGTTTTGGACGTTGTCTTTGGCGTCGGTGGCGCGGTCTTTGACGTCGGTTGCGGCGTGCTGGCCTTCGGTTTTGACGTTTTGGGCGGCGTCGGTGGCGGTGGCTTTGACGTTGTCCATGGCTTCCTGGGCTGGTTCCTTGAGGTCCTGGGCCATGGTTTTGGCGGCGTCGGTGACCTGGGTTGCCAGGGGCTGGGCTGCGGTTTTGAGTTGGTCCGCGGCTTCGCGTTCCTTTTGACTCGCCGGGATCAGGGAGGAGACGAGCATGCCGGCGCCGAAGGCGATCAGTCCGGCGGCCAGGGGGTTGCCGGCGGTTTTGGCTTTGACCTGGTCGGGGGCGGCGGAGACGGCCTGGCCGGCGTCGGAGAGTTTGGCTGAGACGGTGTCCTGTGCCTGGTGGAGGCTGTCGCCGGCGGAGTGCATGGCGTTGGTGGTGTGCCCGGTGCCCGCGTTGGCGGTGTTGTGGACGTGGGTGGTGGCGGTGTCTGCGGCTCCCATGATTTTCTCCTTCACCCCGGTCACGGCGTCTTTCATTTTGTCGGTTTGGCGGTGGACGATGTTGGACGGGGTGACTTTGTCGGCCACGGCGTCCA
>DATIMT010000080.1:0-7111 GCA_035475035.1 Arthrobacter sp. | reverse complement strand
CCGGATAAAAGGCGTCACATCCCCGGGCGGAGGCCGATCATCTGGAAGACGGGCGCCATTTGCCGGGCCTGGGGGAGGTCCGCGATGACCACGGAATCGAGCTCGGCGTAAAAGGCTTCCCGGGCGCGCGCCAGCGCTCCTCGAAGTTTGCACTCGTTGATGAGGGGGCAGTTGCCGGCAGGCGACACGCAGTCAGCGGGATCCATGCGGGAATCGAGCTGCCGCAGGATCTGGCCCACGGTGGCGATGCGGCCCGCATGGCTGAGCCGGGAACCCCCGGACCGGCCGCGCACAACCTCAATCAGGCCCATGCTCCGCAGCCTTGCCATGGCCTTGCTGACGTGGTTGTACGGCGTCCCCACCGAGTCGGCAATGCTCTGGGTGGTCACCAGGGTCCCGTCCGGGATGGCCGCGAGCACCATGAGGGCCCGCAGGCTGACGTCAGCAAAGGCATTGATCTTCATGGCTGCGGGTCCGGTCTAGTCCACCCAGATAGCAGGCTCGCTGGCGTCCGCGCCCAGCTCGCCAAACTCCCAGGACTGGGTGGTTGCGTTGGCAGCGTAGGGCAGCACGGCAGCAAAAAGGGAACCGTCCCGGTGCTCGGCGGCCACGTGGATGGCGTCCGAAGCCTCCTCCACCAGTAGGATGTCGCAGACCACGGCGGCGGCGCGGAAGTCGTCGCGGTTCTGGCGCAGGAGGGCCTGGAGGTCATGGATCATGGCATCGGCGTCAAAGTCGCCGTCACTGCCTTCCGCGGCATCCGCCGGCGAGACGGCAACGAGCCGCACCTCGCCGTCGTTCTGGACTGTCAGTGCGAAGGGCAGGAAGCCGCCGTTGCGCTGGAGCTGCTCCTGGGCCGCACTGACGCCGGTGCCCAGGAGATTCTCCAGGTCCGTTGCCGTGGCCTCGGAGACGGAATCGCGCCAGCTCTCCTGCCCGCTGTTTCCGCCGGCCGCGTGCCTGGTGTGGTCAGCCATCCGGTGCTAGGCCCGCACCAGCGACAGGACGCGGTCGCGGATGCGTTCCATGGTGGCCCGGTCCGTTGCCTCGGCATTGAGCCGCAGGAACGGTTCCGTGTTGGACGGGCGCAGGTTGAACCAGTAGCTGCCGTCGTTGGCCGTGAACGTGCTGCCGTCCAGGGAGTCGATGGTGAGGTCCTCGTCAGTGAAAGCCTGGCGGACCCGCTCCACCGCGGCCGGCTTGTCCTCCACCTCGGAGTTGATTTCACCGGAGCTGACGTAGGGCTCATATTCGCGCGCGAGCTCAGAGAGCGGGCCGTCCTGCTCACCCAGGGCTGCCAGGACGTGCATGGCAGCCAGCATGCCGGTGTCCGCGTTCCAGAAGTCGCGGAAGTAGAAGTGGGCGGAGTGCTCGCCGCCGAACACCGCGCCCTCCTTGGCCATGACTGCCTTGATGAAGGAGTGGCCCACGCGCGTGCGCACGGCGCGTCCGCCGTCGTGCTCCACGAGTTCGGCCACGGCGCGTGAGGTGAGCAGGTTGTGGATGATGGCGGGCTTTTCCTCACCCTGGGCCTTGGCGCGGGCGATTTCGCGGCGGGCCACCATGCCGGTGATGGCCGACGGCGACACTGGCTCGCCCTTCTCATCGATGACGAAGCAGCGGTCGGCGTCGCCGTCGAAGGCCAGGCCGATGTCCGCGCCGTGTTCGATGACCGCGGCCTGCAGGTCGCGGAGGTTTTCCGGCTCCAGCGGGTTGGCCGGGTGGTTGGGGAAGGAACCGTCCAGTTCGAAATACAGCGGAACGATGTCGAAGGGCAGCTGGGGCAGCAGCGCGTCACCGAGGACGGCCGGGGTGGTCAGGCCGGCCATGCCGTTGCCGGCGTCCACCACCACTTTCAGGGGACGGGACGCGGAGAGGTCAACGAGCTTGCGGAGGTACTCCGAGTAGTCCCTGAGCACGTCCCGGACGCTGATAAGGCCCCGGGTACCGGTTGCGGGAATGGACCCCGTGTTGAGGTACTGCTCCGCGACGGCCTGGATCTCCTTGAGGCCGGTTTCGGAGGAGATGGGGACGGCACCTGCCTTCGCCATCTTGATGCCGTTGTATTCGGCGGGGTTGTGGCTGGCGGTGAAGGTTGCCCCTGCCCGGTTGAGGAACCCGCAGGCAAAGTACAGCTCATCGGTGGAGATCAGGTCCAGCAGCTCAACGTTGGCGCCGCGCGCTGCCGCTCCGTTGGCGAAGGCCTTGGTGAACTCGGGGGAGGAGGGGCGCATATCCCCGCCCACCACGATGGTCTGGCCTTCGAGCTGCAGCACGTCAACGAACGCGGCCCCCACGGCTTCGACGATTTCGGCGGTGATCGACTCGCCTACGATCCCACGGACGTCGTAGGCCTTAAAGGATGCCGAGAGATCAAAAGTCTTAGTCTTTTCGCTAGTCACGGGCTTTATCTTACGTGGGAGGCGCGCGTGGCCAAGGTGGTTTGGAACGCACTTTCGTAACAGGTCCGGCTTTGCGCGCGCTTTCCACATAGCAGCCCGGGGCTGTGCAGTGTGTCGGAGGGTGCTGGGATACTGAATCAATGGCCGATAACCAGTACGCTTCCACAGTTTCCGCTACAGCCGTCGCAGACATGGCAGGCCCGGGTGCGCCGGGGACCGCCACCCATGCCGAGGCGCTCGGGGTCCTGCGCGGCCTGGTGGGGCACCCGGAGGCGGTCTTCCACGACGGGCAGTTTGAAGCCATCGAGGCATTGGTCGACGGCGGGCGTCGGGCCTTAGTGGTCCAACGCACCGGCTGGGGCAAGTCAGCCGTGTACTTTGTGGCATCCCTGCTGCTGCGGCGCCGGGGTGCCGGGCCCACGCTGATCGTCTCGCCGCTGCTTGCCTTGATGCGGGACCAGGTGGCCGCCGCTGCCCGGGCCGGGGTCCGCGCCGTCGCCATCAACTCCGCCAACCAGCTGGAGTGGGACACTGTCCGTGGGCAGCTGGCCGCCGACGAGGTGGACGTCCTCCTGGTTTCCCCGGAACGGCTGACCAATCCCGCCTTCCGCGAAACGCAGCTGCCCGAACTTATCCGCCGGACCGGCCTGCTGGTCATCGATGAAGCCCACTGCATTTCCGACTGGGGTCACGACTTCCGTCCCGATTACCGCCGGATCGCGGACCTCATCACCCGGCTGCCGGAGTCGGTACCGGTCCTGGCCACCACGGCCACTGCCAACTCGCGGGTGGTACACGATATCGAAGAGCAGCTCGGCCGGGGAGTCCTGACCATCCGTGGCTCCCTTGGCCGTGAGTCACTGCGCCTTGGGGTCCTGTCGCTTCCGGATTCCAAAGAGCGACTGGGCTGGCTGCTGACCCATCTGGCCGATCTCCCCGGCAGCGGGATCATCTACACACTTACCGTTTCCGCAGCGGAGGACACAGCCCGGCTACTGGCTGAGGCAGGGCACAACGTGCTTGCCTACACGGGCCGGACCGATCCTGCCGACCGTGAGCGGGCCGAGCAACTGCTGAAGGACAACCAGGTCAAGGCGCTGGTGGCTACCTCCGCGCTGGGGATGGGTTTCGACAAGCCGGACCTTGGCTTCGTTGTGCACCTCGGGGCGCCGTCCTCGCCCGTGGCCTACTACCAGCAGGTGGGCCGCGCCGGCCGTGGTGCCGCCAACGCCGACGTCCTGCTGCTCCCGGGCGCCGAAGACCGCGAAATCTGGCAGTACTTCGCCACCGCATCCATGCCCTCGGAGGAGAAGGCCGGTGCCGTGCTGCGTGCCTTGGCCGAGGCTGGAACTGCCCTGTCAACGGTGGCGCTGGAAGCCCGGGTAGACCTTCGCCGCACACCGCTTGAGTTGCTGCTGAAGGTCCTGTCGGTGGATGGGGCGGTGGAACGGGTCGGCGGGGGCTGGAGGTCCACCGGCCAGCCGTGGGTTTACGACGCGGAGCGCTACCGCCGGATTTCCGAGGCACGGGTGGACGAGCAGGACTCCATGGTGATCTACCAGGACACCGCGGGCTGCCGGATGGAGTACATCACCTCAGTCCTGGATGATGAGACCGCCCGTCCCTGCGGACGCTGCGACAACTGCGCGGGCCGCTGGTTCCCGGTGGACGTGGCGGCGGACGCCACAGCGGCGGCCAACCAGACGTTGAGCAGGGCGGGCGGCGTCCTGGAACCGCGCCTTCAGTGGCCCAGCGGCATGGACCGGCTCGGGGTGCCGGTGAAAGGAAAGCTCAAGCCTGCGGAAGGCCTTGCGGAGGGACGTGTCCTGGCCCGGCTGACGGACCTGGGGTGGGGCGGTGCCTTGCGGGAGCTGTTTGCGGCCGGCGCGGAGGACCGGCCGGTGGATCCCGGGATGCTCCAGGCCTGCGTGCAGGTACTGCGGGAATGGGGAGCCGGGGATGGCCGGAGCCCGGGCTGGAGCGGGGCGGGCAGGCCGGCCGCCATTGTGGGGATGCCGTCCCGCAGCAAGCCGCAGCTGGTGGGCTCGCTCGCCCGGGGGATCTCGGAGATCGGGCGCATCCCCTACCTTGGCGAGCTGCAGCTGGCGCACGGCGGTCCCACCGGCGGCCGCGGCGGAAACAGCGCATACCGGCTGGCCGGCGTATGGGACCGGCTGGTGGTGGGCCCGGAGCTTGAGGCCGCCCTCCAGTCAGTCCAAGGCCAGGCAGTCATGCTGATCGATGACCTGACGGACAGCCGCTGGACCCTTACCGTCGCGGGGCGCGCCCTTCGGCAGGCCGGGGCGGGAGCGGTGCTTCCCCTGGTTCTGGCGCAGGCCGGCTGACAGCAGCCCCCGCATGGCGGGGGAGCAGGATGCTGTCCGCGGTGCTGGCCAGCATCAGGACGGCCATCGCCAGGAAGGCGCCGCGGAAAGGCCCGGCGGGGTCGTGCGGTACGAGGGCCAGCCCGTCAAAGGTCCGGATCAGCAGGGCTGCCACGGCGATTCCCGAGCCTGTGGCCAGTTGGACCAGCGTGGCCGAGACTGTGTTGGCGGACGTCAGCTGTGCCGGTGGGATGTCTGAGTACTGCACCGAGGCGTAGGCCGAAAAGCCGATGGAGCGGAAGGCGCCGCTGCACACCAGCAGCGCGAACATCAACGCCTCAGGGGTCTCGGGTGTCAGGAAGGCGCAGAGGGCGAAGGTGGCGGCGGATGCCAGGGATGCGAACACCAGCATTGCCTTGAAGCCGAATTTCCTGATGAGCGGGGTGGTGGCCGGCTTGATTCCGATGTTTCCTATGAACACCGCTGCTACCAGGGCGCCGGCGTGCAGTGGTGTCCAGCCGAATCCTGTCTGGAACATCAGCGGCAGCAGGAATGGGACAGAACTGATGGTGACCCGGTACACGAAGCCGCCCGTTGCCATCGCCCGGAAGGTGCGGGTATGGAAGACCTGCAGGTTGAACAGCGGATGGGGAGTCCGGCGCATCCAGAGCACGGCGCCGGTGAGTGCTGCAACCCCGGCAGCGGCGCTGATCCCGGCCCAGGGCAGTTCCGGGTGGCTGCTGGCGAGCTCCAGGCCGGCCACCAGCGCGCCCACCCCCACGGTGGTCAGCGCCATCCCGGGCCAGTCCAGGCGTCGGCCGCGATCTCCGGGCGCCACAGGAACCAGCCGCAGCGCGGCCAAAAACGCGGCGGCGCCCAGGGGAATGTTGACCAGGAAGATCCAGTGCCAGGAAAGGTACGTGGTGAGCGCCCCACCCACCAACGGGGCGAGGACCGGTGCCAGGAGCCCCGGCCACACCAGGAATGCGGTGGCACGCAACAACTCTGATTTCGGGGTTCCGCGCAGGACTACCAGGGTTCCCACCGGGACCATCATGGCGCCGCCGATACCCTGGGCAATGCGGCTCAGCGTCAGCGTGGCCAGGTCCGGGCTGAGGGCGCAGGCCAGGGAAGCGAGGGTAAAGATGGCGATCGCGGTGCAGAAAATACGCCTGGCGCCGAACCGTTCCGCCAGCCAGCCGCTGATGGGAATGCCGACGGCCACTGTCAGCAGGTAGGCCGTCATGGTGATGTTGACGTCGGCGGCCTGAATGGCGAAGTCGGTCGAAATGCTGGGAATGGCGGTGGTGAGGACCGTCCCGTCCAGGAACTCCATGAAGAACGTTGCCGCCACCAATAGTGCCAGTCGTGGATTCCATGCCGCCCGAACGCCGTCCGGTTGATGCGAGTTGCTGCGTGCCGCCATGGGCTAATCCTGCCACCGACCCGGAACGGCCGCCTTGAGCGTCCGTTGTGCGGACAGCGCATTCCAAAGTGCCGGCTCCGTAGTGGGCAGCAGCAGCCACAGGCAGCCCGGCAACGCAAAAGGCCCCGGTCCAGGGACCGGGGCCAAACGCGGAGACGGGGGGATTTGAACCCCCGGTCGAGTTTAACCCCGACCCTTCATTAGCAGTGAAGTCCATTCGGCCGCTCTGGCACGTCTCCAATTGCTATTCCTAGCCCACCAAGGATACGCAGATCCGGCCATGCAGTGCAAAACGGTCCCCGTGAAGCCCTGGGCACGGCGGCCGGCGCCTGGCATCTTGTGCGGCTGGCACCCGCGGTCCCTTACTGGAAACGTTGCGCCGGGCGGACCATGCGGATTTCCGGCAGGTTCTCCCAGTCCGGCAGGACGTCCTGGGCGGCGTCGGGTTCAAAGCCGAAGCGGCGGTAAAAACCGATGGCCCTGCTGTTGCCGGCGGCCACCCACGCCTCTGCGGGATCTGGGCGTTGCAGCAGGTGCCGCCAGAGCCGCAGCCGGTCCTCCGGGCCCACGGCAGCGAGGAAACCATCGGAGAGCATGCCCCGGTAGGTCTCCTGCCAGCACTGGACATGGACCTCGGCCGGCCGTCCGATGTCCCCGGCGCCGGCCCTCCTGACCGCCAGCCCGGGTCTCACGGCGGTCAGCCTGCCAGCGCCTTCCACAGGAAGTGCTGGCTGCGGGCCTGCAGCGCAGCGGCCTGCCGGTTGTCGGAGGCGCCGGCGTGGCCGCCCTCCAAGGCTTCGTGGAACCACACGTTGGGGATGCCCATGGCCAGCATCCGGGCCGCCATCTTCCGGGCCTGCACCGGACCCACACGGTCGTCGGAGGTTGCCGTCCAGATGAAGGTCTCGGGGTACTCCACCGCGTCCTTGAGCAGGTGATAGGGCGAGAAGGTCCTGATG
>DATIMT010000079.1:0-11274 GCA_035475035.1 Arthrobacter sp. | reverse complement strand
CGCCTCTTGGCTCTCCGGTGGCCGGCGCGGATGATGCCGCCCCCGCCGCCGAGGCCTACCGGGAAGAGGAGAAGGCCGGGTCCGGGAATGTGCTGATCGGTTATGGGACTCCCGGCGGCCATGGTGTTGCCCGGCGTACCCGTGCTCCGAAACCTTCCGTCGCCGTGGCTGAAACCCCCGCTGAAGATGACCTCACCCTCATGCGCACCCGTGTGCCCGGCAAACTCGGGGCCGTGATCTCGCCGCTGGTCCGTCGGATGGCGCGTGAGCACGGCGTCGACCTTGGCGACATCTCCGGCTCCGGCGACAGCGGCCTCATCATGCGCCGCGACGTCGAGGCTGCACTGCGGACCACGGCGCCGGAAGCCAGGCCGGTAGAAACACCGGAAACCACCTCACCTCGGGAAGTCCAGCGAGAGGGCGTTGATGCCCGCACCGGCCTCGGCATCTCCGCCCGGACCCCGGTCCGTGGTGTCCGCAAGGCCGTGGCCAGCAACATGGCCCGCAGCCGTTCTGAGATTCCGGAAGCGACGGTGTGGGTGGACGTGGACGCAACAGCACTGATCGAGCTCCGCGCTGGCCTCAAGGCGAACGGTGCCGAGGCTCCAGGCCTGCTGGCGTTCATTGCCCGTTTCGTCACGGCGGGTCTGAAGAAATACCCGGAGCTGAATACGCGGATCGAAACGGCGGAGGACGGGTCGCAGGAGATCGTGTCGTTCGACGGCGTGAACCTGGGCTTCGCAGCACAGACCGACCGCGGCCTGGTGGTGCCCTCCATCCGCGGAGCCGAGAAGCTCAGCGCGCGGGAGCTCGACGCGGAAATCCGCCGGCTCACCCAGGTGGCACGGGACGGCAAAGCGACACCCGCCGAGCTGGGCAGCGGGACCTTCACACTGAACAACTACGGGGTGTTTGGCGTGGACGGGTCCGCGGCCATCATCAATCACCCGGAGGTGGGTATCCTCGGCGTCGGACGAATCATTGACAAGCCGTGGGTGGTCAACGGCGAACTGGCGGTTCGCAAGGTCACCGAACTCACCCTCACGTTCGACCACCGCGTCTGCGACGGCGGCACGGCCGGCGGCTTCCTCCGCTTCGTGGCGGACGCCATCGAGAACCCCACCTCGCTCCTAGTTGACATTTAAGGTGTCAGACGAATTGGGTTTGCTTAGCCATTTCCAGTAGTTGACTTCTGAATTATGGTGAATGCACCACGCGATATCCGAGTGGGTCTTTGCCGGGGCCACCTCTGGCAAAGGTTGCATCATGTGCCAGCTGGAAACGAACCAAGGAGATTCTGATGTTGCTTTGGATAGCCATTATCATCGCGGTCCTGTGGCTTTTGGGCCTTCTCGCCAACATCGGCGGGGGACTTATCCACATACTTTTGGTCGTCGCTGTGGTCGTCCTGATCTTCCACTTCCTCCAGCGCAGGTCGCGGGTCTGAAAGTTCCTATAAGCCTTCCCTGAGAGCGGGAACCTTACCGCGATGCAACCCATCCGGCTTCACTCTAAGGCCCGGTCCTGGTGTTCCAGGACCGGGCCTTCCTAATCCCATAGGTAGCCGCACGAGGCCAAAATCGGAAAAGTGAGTACCCGCTACTCGTGACCTGCTGTGGGGGCGGTCCATAGGCTGAACCGGATAGGGGGATCAAGCTCCCGCGCAATGTCTTGGGGAAGGAGCGTAACTCTTGGAAAGGATTAAGCTTCGTGCGTGGACCTTCGCCGTCCTCGTCGTGATCATGACGATCCTATCGGCTGTTGCATGCGGCGACATCAGCGGTTCACCAGGTCGTCAAGCACCTGCACAAGGTGATGATTCGTGGAGCAAGGTCACCCATTCTGCCCAGCCAACGTCGGACGAGCCCACTCCACCCTCCGATTCGGCACCGCCAACGACGACTAACGAGTCTTCCCCGGCTATAGACTCCTCTCCGGTCCCCGACCCTTCCCGAGCCTTAAGCTCAGACCCCTCTGCGGCCTCTGATGCCATGCCGATCGGCGACCTGCCTGGGTGGAGGCAGGTGTTTGCAGAGGACTTCACTGAGGCAGATGTAGCCACTGGCACATTTCCGGGCCCCGTCTACGGCTCGAGATGGAGCGAAAACTATGTTGATGGCACGCCGGACACGGCTGCCCAACAGCAAAACAAGGGCCAGAGAACGTCCGGCTATTACCCGTCCAAGGTCTTGAGTGTTCATGACGGCTTTTTGGACATGTATCTGCACTCTGAAAACGGCGTAGCAATGGGTGCGGCTCCGTCACCAATAGTCGGCGGAGCCAGTCAGCGGCCCTATAACAGCCAACTGTTCGGTCGCTACTCTGTGCGCTTCAAAGCCGATGCCTTGGCCGGCTTCAAGCTGGCCTGGCTGCTTTGGCCCGACAGCAAGAATTGGCCGCAGGACGGGGAGATCGATTTTCCAGAGGGGGACCTGTCGAAGGTCTTCTATGCTGCTGTGCATGGCGTCGAGGGAGGCGTGCACAGAGATGACGTCCTTCGACCCAACGAACCTTTCGGGGACTGGCACACAGCCACCACGGAGTGGCGCGCAGATGGCGTCGAGTTCTTCCTTGATGGAAAATCGATCGGTGTGTCCCGGAGGTTCACGCCGAACAAGCCAATGCACTACATCCTGCAAACGGAGTCCTGCTCGCCGAGCTGTCCGCTGCCGGAAACCAGCGGCCACGTCCTAGTCGACTGGGTGGCCATCTGGACAAAGTCCTAGCCAGCGACGAACTCTGGGGCGGCCTGGCCCCGCCGATGTACGGCGCCGGCCCGCCCCGCCGTCGTATTTTTTTCGATTTTTTGCGCAAGGGTCTTTACGCACCCGCCGGAGGTTATTAAAGTGAGTTGGGTCATAGTCCGGATGGGCGCCGGGGGCGTCCGGGAAGGGGGAGTGCATCACCACTGACCATTGCCTTAAGACAAATGACCACCATTACGCCGAAAGCCCCTCCTAGGAGGGGCTTTCCCTTTGCCCACGCGCCCGTGATGGCTGCGGCTAGCCGGCCAGTTCACCCATGCGGGCGCGGAGGGAGCGGCGTTCGGTTTCGTTGTCGGTGAGGATCAGCGCTTCCTGGAACGCCACCCTGGCTTCCTCCACACGGCCCAGCCGGGCAAGGAAATCGCCGCGTGCGGCGGCAAGGTAGGGGTAGCGTGCCAGTTGGGGTTCCGCTCCGAGCGCATCCAGCTCTGCCAGGCCCTCCGCATGCCCCACGGCGAAGCCCAGCGCGATGGCCCTGTTGAGCTGCACCACCGGTGAAGGCCACCGTTCCATGAGCAGGTCATACAAGACCAGGATCTCCTGCCAGTCCGTGTCGGACCAGGCACCGCTTTCGTCGTGCACGGCGGCAATTGCGGCCATCAGGGCGAACCGGCCCGGCGGCCGTGAAGCCAGGGCCTCGCGCAGCAACCCCACGCCTTCCCCGATGGCACGCCGGTCCCATCTTGACCGGTCCTGGTCCTCCAGCAGGACCTGGTCTTGGTGCTCATCGATGCGGGCGTCCCTGCGTGCGTCGGTGAGCAGGATCAGGGCCAGAAGCCCGGCAACGTCTGGGTCGGCGGGAAGCAGGAGCCGCAGCGTCCGCGCCAATTCCAGGCCGCGTTCGACGAGGTCCGCACGCATCAGGTCAGCTCCCGAGGGGGAGGTGTGCCCGGTGGTGTACACCAGGTGCACCACGGTCAGCACGCCGTCCACGCGTTCGTGCAGCTCCGATGCCGGGGGCACCCTGTAGGGAATGTGGGCGGCAGTGATCTTCTTTTTCGCCCGGGTAATGCGTGCAGCCATGGTGGCTTCCGGGACCAGGAACGCCCGCGCCACATCGGCCGTGGAGAGCCCGCACAGGAGCCGCAGCGTCAGGGCAACCTGGGCTTCAAGTGCCAGGGCCGGATGGCAGCAGGTAAAGATCAGCCGGAGGCGGTCGTCAGCGATCTCATCGTCGTCCAGGCCCGGGTCCTCGGGCAGATACTCGTCCCCGCTTACGAGCTTGGGGAGCGCCCGCTGTTCCATCGCGGCGCGGCGGTGCATGTCCAGGGCGCGGTGCCGCGCGGCCACGGTGAGCCAGGCCCCGGGTTTGGCCGGAATGCCCCGCTCACCCCAAGTGGCCAATGCGCTGGCGTATGCGTCCTGGACCGCCTCCTCTGCTGCGTCAATGCCGCCTGCAACACGTACTGTGGCCGCCAGCACGAAGGCCCACTCCCGCCGGTGCGCGTCGGCAACCGCGGCAGCCACCTCCGAGCTGGCGGCCCGGGGCATCAGCTGACCATCCGCACCGGGCGGACCTCCACGCCAATGCCGGCCGGGACTTCCTTGCCGATCTGGAGAGCCTCGTCGAGATCCGCCGCCTCGATCAGGAAGTAACCGCCCAGGACCTCCTTCGACTCGGCGAACGGACCATCGGTCACCGAATGTCCGCCCGATCCATCGCGGCGGATGGACGTGGCAGTGGAGGCTGACTGGAGTGCGGCCCCGTTGAGCAGGGACGCGCCGCGGCGTTGCATGAATTCCTGGTAGGGGGCGCTAATTGCTTCGCCTTCGGATTGTTTCGTGGCCGCTTCGTCCTGGAAGATCAGGATCAGGTACTTGGACATTTCGTGTTCCCTTCGCTTCTTTCGTATGAGCCCTTCATTGCAGCTCTACCCATACGACGCGCACCGGAAGCGAAAATCGACAGCAGCGCAGAATGTATTCCCCTTCCATTTCCAAGGTACCCCGCCGTGGGGGCCTTGCCGCAAGGCCCCAGGGGTGCCGCATACTGGCGGTCCAATACGGAAGTGAGTGGGGGATTGCATGCATGATGTGGTGATTGTGGGGAGCGGGCCCACGGGGTTGATGCTGGCGGCCGAGCTGCGGCTGGCGGGAGTGGAAGCGCTTGTCCTTGAGCGACGGGAATCCCAGGAGCTGGCGGGCTCGCGCGGCGGCGGGATCCATTCGCGCACCCTTGAACTGCTGGACCAGCGCGGCATCGTGGACAGGTTCCTTGCCGAGGGCAAGACGCTGCAGACCGCCACCTTTGGCAACACACCACTGGATCTGGGCGCGCTGCCCACGCGCCATCCCTACACGCTGGCGCTGTTCCAGAACCACATCGAGCGGCTGTTGCTGCAGTGGGTGGAGGAGCTGGGGGTGAAGGTCCGCCGCGGCGCCGAGGTCACCGGGGTAGAGGCGGACGACGGCGGCGCGGACGTTCAGCTGGCGGCCGGCGGACCGGTGCGGGCCAGGTACGTCGTGGGCGCCGACGGCGGGCGCAGCGTCGTGCGGCGGTCCGCAGGCATCACCATGGTGGGCCCGGACGCGACCCGGAGCAGCCTGATTGCCGAAGTGAAGGTGGCGGGGGAGCCCGAACAGCAGGGCAAGGTGGATGCCCGCGGCATCCACGGGCTGTACCCGATGGGGGACGGCATGGTCCGGGTGGTGGTGACGGAGGCCCTGCTTGGCCCGGCAACCGAACCCACGCTGGAGGACCTGCGGCAGGCGCTGACTGACGTGTTCGGCACCGACTTTGGTGTACACAGCCCCACCTGGCTGTCACGGTTCACCGACGCCACCCGGCAGGCGGAGTCGTACCGGAAGGGCCGGGTGCTGCTGGCCGGAGATGCGGCCCATGTGCACTCACCTACAGGCGGACTGGGGATCGGCCTGGGCGTGCAGGACGCGGTCAACCTCGGCTGGAAGCTGGGGCAGGTGGTCCGGGGCAGCTCCGGCGAGGAGCTGCTGGACACTTACCACGCGGAACGCCACGCTGCCGGGGCGCGAGCGCTGAAGTACACCATGGCGCAGTCGCTCTTCCAAAAAGCTGATCCCCGGCAGGAGGCGCTGCGCGACCTGCTCGGTGAGGTGCTTCGCGTGGATGGTGCCGGGACTCCGATCGCTGCGCTCGTCTCCGGCCTCGACGTGGCCTACGACGTGGGCGCCGGCCACCCGCTCCTGGGGCGCCGGATGCCGGACCTGGACATCGCCACCACCGAAGGCACCACGCGGGTGTACGGGCTGCTGCACAAGGGCAGGCCCGTTCTCCTGGAGTTCGGTGGCCAGGAGTTGGGAACACCTGCCAAGGGCAGGGTCCATTACGTTCCTGCCACGTACGACGGCGAGTGGCAGCTTCCGGTGGTGGGCGCGGTGGCAGCACCCCGGGCAGTCCTGGTCCGGCCGGACGGCTACGTTGCGTGGGTGGGGGACGGCACGGCGGATGGCCTTGCCGGCGCCCTCGATACCTGGTGCGGCAAGGTCAGCCGGCCTCAAGAACGGCCTTGAGGCTGGCCAACTGGCTGACCTCTGAACGCATGGTGCGCTCAATCATGGGTGCCATCATCCGCATCAAGCCATGGGGCTGCAGGTCGAGGACAAACCGGACGGTTGTCCCCGCGGGAGCAGGGGCCAGCTGATACTCGCCCGTCGGCCGGGCTGGTCCTGCCACGACCTGGAAGCCCAGGTTCGTCGACGGGTTCGCCTTGGTGATCTCGTAGTCTCCGGCAATTGGCCGTCCGCCGGGTCCAGTGAGGGTTTGGCTGTAGACGGCACCCACTGACCCGGGGGTGCCCGCCTTCAGGGCAATTCCCTGAACTCCGGAGCGCCATTTAGGGTTGTTGAGCCCGTCGGCGAGGAAGGCGTAGACGTCCTCGGGTGGCCGGTTGATGATGGTTTCGTTTTCAGCGTGGGCCATGACCGCTCCTGTTTCCCGGCCCACCACTGCCGTTGGGCAGTGGTGGGCCGTGCCGATGGTGCGGCTATTGCTTGGGGCCGGCGATGTTGACCAGCCACTGGACGCCGAACTTATCGGTGCACATCCCAAAGGCGTCACCCCACATGGCTGTTTCCAGCGGCATCGTCACGTTCCCGCCGTCGGACAGCTTGTCCCAGTAGCCCCGGAGTTCAGCGTCGTCCTCGCCACTGAGGGAGACGCTGAACGTGTTCCCGGGGTTGTAGTCCATGCGCGCAGGGGTGTCGGACCCCATCAGGGTCAGCCCCGACGGAGAGTCGAGCTGTGCGTGCATGACCAACTGATCTTCGGAAGGATCCTGGCTGGCCTGAAAATCAGCGAAGGTGCTGAGGTTCAGTTCCCCGCCGAAGACGTCTTTGTAGAACTCCATGGCTTCACGTGCGTTGTTTCGAAAGCTCAGGTAGGGATTGAGTCGAGTCGGCATGAGGGAAACTCCTTACTGGGCGGACACCGTTGTCAGCACGCGTCATGCTAACAGGGCCCTCCGCGCGGGGGAAGGGCTCCCGGACCGGAGCGGAAGCCTCAGTCCTCGAAGTAAGCCTCCGCGGCTCCGGCTCCCGAAAAACGGTCCACCAGCGTTTGGGCGAGATCGTTGAGTTTTTGGTTCCGGGTGTTCGATGCTTTGCGGAGAAGGTCGAAAGCTGCCTCCTTGCTGCACTTGTTCTGGGCCATGATGATCCCGCAGGCCAGGTCAATCACGGTCCTGGTGTCCATGGCCGCCTTCAGGTGATCAGCGCGCTGGTCCGCTGACGCGATCCGGATTGCGAGCCGCAGCGCCTTTCCCGCCATGCCGGCGAACCTCACGCCGTCGGATACCGCCCGCTCATTGAAGCGGCCGCTGACGGGAGCGAAAAAATCCAGGACGGCGCCGGCGTCGCCATCCAGTTTCATGGGGATGCCCAGGGCACTGGCGATGCCCGCGGCGGAAAGGGCGCTGCGGTAGTCCGGCCACCGCCGGTCGGAGGAAACATCGCCAAGGAGCACCGGAACGCCGCTTTCCAGGGCGTCCACGCAGGGCCCGTCTCCCAGGGTTTGTTCAATGCGGTCAAGCACTACGGCCCTGCCGCTGCTGCCGCCGATGGTGGCCGTACGCTTGCGGCGGTGCAGGGTGACCGCGCATTCGATCGGCACGCCGGTGGTGCTGGCCATGGTGTCTGCCGCGAACCCGGTGAGGCCGTCCAGTACGGACTTTATGTCATCAGTGCCGGCGATCAGGTCGACAATCCGTTCGAAGTCGTCCGCCATGTCTTGGTCCACCATGTGTTCAATGTAGAAGCGCAGGTGGCCGGCCACAAGAGTGGGACAAACGGGCCGATGCCAGCTTCCTCCCAGCAGGAATCCAGCGCAGTTATGGAAACGTTATATATGATTGCCTAGTGGTTTTGAGGTCAAGCAGCGGAATTGTGCCAGCAAAAGAGCGCCAGGCAGCGCCCGAAACAGGGCTTATTGCCGGACGCAAGCATGCCCTGGACGGGCTCCGAATCGTCGCCGTGGCGGGAGTGTTCTTCTTCCACACCGCCACCGATTCAATGCCGGGCGGCTCCATCGGAGTGGACGTGTTTTTCACGCTCAGCGGCTTCGTGATCACGCTGCTGATCATGAAGGAGCGGATCACCACGGGCCGGCTCCACCTGCGCAGTTTTTACGCGAAGCGCCTGGCGCGGCTCTGGCCGGCACTCCTGGCGCTCTGTGCGGTGATCGTCGCCGTCGGCTTCCTGTTCCCGGCCTCAGGTTGGGGCGGGCAGGCAGGCTTTGTCCTTCCCGCCGCCGCGTACGTGATGAACCTGGCGCATTTTGGCATGTTCGGGGACTCCATCGCCGGCGAAACCCTGGGCCCCACCTGGACCCTCGCCGTCGAAGAGCAGTTCTACCTGGTGTGGCCACTGCTCCTGCTGGTGATGCTCCGGCTCTGGAGGGTCCGCACCGCAGCCTTCGCCACCGCGGCCCTGGCCGGCGTTTTCGTGCTGAACCGGTTCCTGCTGGTTAACGCGGGCGAACCGCTGGACCGCATCTACAACGGACCGGACACCCGGGCGGACGAACTGCTGATCGGTTGCGCGCTCGCACTGTTGTTCACCGCCGTCCGGTACGGTTCGCGGCTGCACCTGGCGCTGGCGTCCGCCGCGCGCTGGGCTGCCCCGCTGGCCGGCGTCACCCTGGTGGCCGCACTGTTCCTGCTGAAGGAGCCGGACAGCCCCGGCGCATGGTTCAACGCATTCTGGACGGCCGGGCCAACCGCGCTCGCAGTGCTGGCGGCCGTGCTGATCGGCTCCCTGGTCCTCCAGCCGGCGGGCTTCCTGTCACGCATTTTCAGCCACCCGTGGCTGGCCCGCCCCGGCCGCGACCTTTCCTACGCAATGTACCTCTGGCACCTGCCGGTCTATCTGCTGCTGATGCCCCTGATCCCGGCGCTGCCGCTGCGCATTGCCCTGACTGCCATCCTTACCGTGCTGCTGGCGTACGCATCCTTCCGCTTTGTTGAGCGGCCGCTCCGGCGCTGGGCGAATGCGAAGCTGGAGCCCGCCGTCGAGCCTTCCACCCCTGAACTTTCCGTGCCCCAGGACACCGCTCCCGCACGGCGCGCTTCCGGGCAAGCAGTAACCGGACCCTGAGCCTGCAGGCCAGTTGACCAACTGACGGCGAATCACTCCTTGCGGAGGCCGGGCATGCCCAGGGACTCCGGTTGGGGAGTGCTGCTGCAGCCAGGGCAGCAGGTGCTGTCTTCGGCTGCGCCTGCTGCGGGGTTTGGGACAGCGGGGTTGGGAACAGCGCGAGTGGGAACAGCGCAGCAGGCATCTCCGCGCCAGGCGTTGATACCTTCACGAGAGGCAATGCCGGCGATCACCAGCGCCGCTCCGGCGTCCGCCCACCACCAGCCCAAAGTACTGTTCAGGACCAGGCCTACCAGCAGTACGGCCGAAAGATAGGTGCACAGCAGCGTTTGCTTGGAATCAGCCACCGCGGTCCGCGATCCAAGTTCCCGCCCAGCCCTGCGCTGGGCCCAGGACAGGACCGGCATGATGAGCAGGCTCAACGCCGCGATGATAATGCCAGGCACCGAGTGTTGGGCTTCGCCCGCTCCCACCAGGGAACGGATGGCATCCACAGCCACGAATGCGGCCAGGGCGAAGAATGAGATGGCGATGATCCGCAGGGTCAGCTGCTCGCGCCGCTCAGGGTCCTTCGCGGAGAACTGCCAGGACAACGCCAGCGCGGACGTCACCTCGATCACGGAGTCCAAGCCGAACCCGAGCAACGCAGAGGAACCAGCCACACCGCCCGCCCACAGCGCCACGATGGCCTCAAGGACGTTGTAGGTGATGGTGGCTGCCGCAAAAAGCCTGATCCGCCGGCTCAACACCCGCCGCCGATCCGTGGTGGGCGCCTGAAGTGCCGCGGTCATGCGAAGCACTCCCCAGAAGGGGCGCAGCACGCAGGGTCCACCGCGAGGACAACGTTGATCAGGTCCCGGATAGCATGGCCGATCCGGCCATCTGCCAGTTCATATCGGCTCCGCCGCCCGTCCGGAACCGCGACCACCAGACCGCAGCCGCGCAGGCAGGTCAGGTGGTTGGACATGCTCTGCCGGGACACGCCCAGGCTATCCGCCAGGTCAGAGGGGTAGGCCGGTGCCTCAGCCAGTGCCAGGAGTACGCGGGCGCGGGTAGGGTCCGATACTGCATAGCCGAAGCGGGCCAACACCGGAGCGTGAGTAAGGGTCTGCATAAACTCAAAGTACAGTTGTTGCTGTATTCAGGCAAACCTGTACCAGTGCCCGGCCCTCGACATTTCCTTTCGTCGGCGACGGCTACGGCAGCCATCGCAGAAAGTTGCCGTCGCAGTGGCTGGTGCTCGAACCAATTGTCAGACCCCCTTGTGATGATGGGGTTATGGGGAAAGCGGCGGTGGCGGGGGCGTTTGAGGACATTCGTGCTGCGCTTGCTGTGCTTCAGGCGGAGGCGGACGGGGCGGGTGAGCTGTTCCTGGAGGCTGATCCGTTGGCTGGGTTGGCGGATGGGTGCCTGGATATTCTTGCCGGGGTGCGGGAGGTGGAGGCCGGGTTCGCGGGGTTGAAGGCGCGGGCTGCGGTGAAGTACGCGGATGCGGCCTCTGCTGTTGCGGGGCCGGATGTCCCGGTGGTGGCGCAGGAGATGGCGGTCGCGGCGGAGATCGGGTGCGTGTTGGCTCTTGGGCCGCGGGCCGCGGGCTCGTTCCTGGCCACCTCCCACGCCCTGACATCCAACTTGCCGCGGACCCTGGCTGCCTTGCAGGCCGGTACCTTGTCGTGGCAGCACGCGGTGGTGATGGCCGATGAGGCCGCGACCCTGGACCCGGCCGGGGCGGCGGGGTTGGAGGCGCACTTTTTGGACCCTGATGTGGCGGATCTTGCGAGGGGGTGCCCGGTGGGGGAGCTGCCGGCGCACCGGTTCAAGGCCAGGGCCCGGACCTGGCGGGAACGCCACCACGCCGAGAGCATCGAAACACGCCATGCCAAGGGTGTGGCGGACCGGCGGGTGGAGTACCGGCCGGACCGGGACGGGATGGCCTGGCTCT
>DATIMT010000078.1:0-1688 GCA_035475035.1 Arthrobacter sp. | reverse complement strand
GCCCTTCCAGCCGCTGCCTGCCCGCCGCCCAGACTGCCAGGTGACCGCCGGCGGAATGGCCCAGCGCCACCACTTTGCCCAGATCCAGCGCGTGAGTTTCTGCCAAATCAGCCAGCTTGTCGATGCCTGCCAGGATGTCCTGGAAGGTTCCCGGCCAGCCTCCGCCGTTGCCGGCACGCCGATACTCGAGATTCCACGCAGCCATGCCGTGCTCCGCCAGGTCCCTCGCCAGCGGCTCACCCAGCTCAGCGCCGTACGTGGAACGCCAGTAACCGCCGTGAATGACCACCACCACGCCGCGGTGTTTCCCACCCTCCGGAAGATCGGGGAGGAACAGCTCGCCCCACTGGCTGGGGTCCGGCCCGTATTCATAGCGGTGGCGTCGCGTCACACTGGCCCACTTTATAGGGTGAAACCGGCATCAGGGCCCCGGATTTCCGCTCCCCGCCGTCCAATAAGTGGGCCAGAAGAGCGGGGTGCGTGGCGTCGTCGCACTCCCTCGTTTAGCGGCGCGCCTGGGTGGGGACGCTTTCTGACATGGAAACACCTGAAGTGACCACGCAGGGGTCGACCGTAGAAGAATGGACGCGCGCGCTGGCACAGTCCACGGGTTCACCAGGCGGAGGCGCGGGAACCGGCCTGATGCTCGCCGTGGCAGCGTCCCTGACCTCCATGGTGGCCGGGTACAGCGAGGACGACGGCGGGGAGCCGGCCCGGATACGGGAGCGGGCACGGGCGCTGCGCCAGGAAGCCCTGCGCCTGGCGGATGACGATGCCTCCGCTTCCAAGGCATTCGGCGCCGCCTTCCGGCTGGAGCCCGGCAAGGAAAGGGACGAAGCGATCCGCCGCGCATCGCTGGAAGCCGCGGCATCCTCTGCCGTCCTCGGCGAGCGGGCGATCGGCGCCATCGACGATCTAGAGTGGCTGGCAACCAACGGCAACCGGTCGCTGGTTGCGGACGTCGTCGTCGCGTTTGGCGCCCTACGCGCCGCCGTGGCCGGGGCCCGAACCAATGTAAGTTTTGACCTGGGGTCGCTCCGCTCGGCAGGCAGCAGCCTGGATCAGGTCCGGGAGCAGCAGCCGGAGCTGTGGGCCGCCGTCAAGAAACTTAACGGTGCCATGGACCGCATCGACGAACTGACGGCCGCGATCGACCATCGCGCCGCTCCGACTGATGCGGCCTAAGTATGGCAAACACCTGAGAGCTTCATATCGAGCACCTTGTTCGGTGGTTGGACTCTGGCTCCGGCCTGTGCTTATTGTGGGCAGCATTGTTTCCAAGTGAGCCGGGGGGAGGCGTACTCAGTGAAGTCGAAGCCCTTGGCGTGGGCGATTCTCCGCCCTCTTTTGATCGCCGTGGCGGCAGCTGCATCGTGGATCGTCTTCTCCGCCGCGGGCGCATCCGCCGACTCTTCCACTTCCAGTGACTCACCCCTGGCTACCGGCGCGTCTACGTTGAGTTCAGTCACCACCACCGTCACCCGTCAGGCCAAGGACCTCCAGGAACCGGTGGAACCAGGACCGGGTGGCGGGCTGTCGAACGCCCCCGCTTCCACCGTCCCAACGCTCGTCCCAGCACCGTCCCTCCGCCCGGTAGCGGAGGAAGTCGAGGGCCTGGCCGAGAACGTTGTGGAGACTGTTCCAGTTGTCAGCCAGGTAGTGCCTGCAGGAACTGTGGCGGCAGTGGT
>DATIMT010000077.1:0-2779 GCA_035475035.1 Arthrobacter sp. | reverse complement strand
GGAATACCGCGGCTTTTGGTGACTCAGAGCAAGGGTTTCGCCTGCGTAGGGCGGGATTCCTGCTTCTATGCAGTGGCTCACATCCGCGTCGGCCTCAAGAAGAGCGTCTTACCCCACTCGAAGGACCACTTCGAAGTCGGCCTCCCGCGGCTTCAACCGGTACGGCTCCAGAACCCCGGGTCCACATGCCGCCGTCCCCACACCCCGCCGGACATGGTCCAGGTAGATGTAGCTCCGCCCGTCCGGGACCAGGTCCGGCCTGTGTGTTGCCGCCTCAAGAACCTGCATGCTGTACGGCCGGACCGTCAGGGCAAACGGCTCGCCGGAAATGTGCAGCTGCCGACCGCCGGTCTGCAGGACTGCAGACCGTACACCTGAGCGGGCTCCCGACTCCTGCGGACGGACGTAGTCAACATCAAGCTCCGCAAGGGGCAGCTCAAACCACCCTGTCCGCGCACCTTGTCCGGTGTCCGGGTAACTCTGGTGTGGGCCCTGGCCGAACCAGCCCACGTCGGTGGTCTCTGCAGCCAGCACGAGCTCCAACCCGATCCGCGCCCACTCGACCTCAAAGCCGGCGTTGATCCAGTCCCCCACCGGCCTGACTTGCGTCCGCAAGGCCAGGGAGCCGGAGCTGCTGGTCCACAGGAAGTCCACCAGCACACCGAACTGCTTGTCCGCCGCACCCATGCGCGTGCTGACGCGCAGGTGCTCACCGCCGCCGGGGGTTGATTCGGCACTGATGCCCAGCAGGCGGGTATGGAGGCGGTCTAGTCCTGCATCCTTCCACTGGGTAGCAAGCGGCCGCCCGTCGGCGCTCCCCCACTCCCTGCCAAGGTCATTGTCTGTTGGGGCCCACCAGAGGACGAGGCCGAATTTCTCCACGGGAAGTCCACCGATGGACGTCGGCATGCCCGTGGCGCGGTTGAGCACTGCCGCACCCAGGTGCAGTTCGTCCCGCGAAGCTCCAGCCACATCCTCGGCCTGCAGCCCGGCGCCTGAAGAAGCGAAGCGGACAGCCTGCCCCCAGGCAACCTCGTGGCCGGCACTTGCCCAGTCACTGTCCCGGGTAAGCACAGCCGAGATAGTGAGCACCGCATGCTTGTCTTCCGGCAGCCCCGCCACGTACGCAGCAACTTCCGCCGGCAGCTCAACTGCGGCCGTGGCCTGGGGCGCCAGCGGCGCAACGGTCACCGTGCCCTCAAGCTGTGTACCGCCGTCGGCCGCCACTTTGTACTTGAAGCCAAAGGCGGACGTGTCGGCAAAGTCCTGCCCATTCCGCAACGTGAAGCTGGACCATGACCCGGCAACCTCGATGCGCAGGGGCTCGATCACCTTTTTGAAATCCAACAGCCCGGGACGGGGTTTGCGGTTGGCGTCCACCAGCCCGTCCGTGACGAAATTGCCGTCGTGGACTTCCTCGCCGAAGTCCCCGCCGTAGGCGAAGTGTTCACCGCCGCCCGGGGAGGGAACAAGGATCCCGTGCTCCAGCCACTCCCAGACGAAGCCGCCCATCAGCCGCGGATACTTTTCGAACAGGTCCTGGTACTCACTCATCCCGCCCGGCCCGTTGCCCATGGCGTGCACATATTCGCACAGCACGAACGGCATGGCCCGGCGCCGTGCGTCCAGTCCGGCATCCTCGAGGGCCGGCTCAATGCCCTGGCCGATGAGTGCCGTCTCTGCGTGGCTGGCATACATCCGGGAGTAAACGTCCACGTCCGGTGACGACCAGTCGCCCTCGTAGTGGATGGGCCGGGACGGGTCACGGTCCTTGGCCCAGCGCGACATGGCCGCAAGGTTCCGGCCGGTGCCCGCCTCGTTGCCCAGCGACCACATGATCACCGAGGGATGGTTCTTATCGCGCTCAACGGTCCGCTGCATCCGGTCCAGCAGGGCATCCTCCCACTGCGGATCATCGCTGGGGTTCTGTTCCCAGCCGGCGCTGTGGAAGCCGTGCGTTTCCAGGTCGCATTCAAGGACCACGTAAAACCCCAGCTGGTCTGCCAGCGCCAGGAATTCCGGGTGCGGCGGATAGTGCGAGGTCCGGATGGCATTGATGTTGTGCTGCTTCATCAGCCGCAGCTCCGCCTCCACCACATCGCGCGGCACCACGCGGCCCAGCCGGGGATGGTGCTCATGGCGGTTCACCCCGCGGAGCAGGATACGGCGGCCGTTCACCTTGAACTGGGCGTCTTCGATGCTGATGCTGCGGAAACCCAACTTCAGCGCCACAGTCTCGCCGGGAGTGCTGACCGTGGCGTCGTACAGGCGGGGAATTTCAGCAGACCAGGCTTCCACGCCCGGGACGCGCTGCTCGGACCCCGCGGGCAGCTCCAGGCCAAGTTCCGGGACGCGTACGACGGCGTCAATCGCCTGCCCGGCCCGGGTCACCTCGACGCGGAGCGTGCCTTCGCCCGTTCCCGGGTCATAGCCGGCGTGGACGAAGACGTCGTCGATGCCAGCAGCGGGACGAGCCTGCAGGGTGACGTCCCGGAAGATCCCCGGGAGCCACCACATGTCCTGGTCCTCCACGTAACTTGAGGCGGAGAACTGTGCCACCCGAACGGCCAGGGTATTGGTTCCCTCAACCAGGACACCCGAGACGTCGAATTCATGGGCGAGCCTGCTCCCGCGGGTAGTCCCGAGCTCCACTCCGTTCAGCCACACCGTCCCCGCCGAATCGATGCCATCGAACCGCAGCAGGGCATGCGGGAAGAACTCGGGGCCGGCGTCAAAGGTCACCAGATGGTCACCGATGGGGTTGGCGTCCGGTGCGTGG
>DATIMT010000076.1:0-15305 GCA_035475035.1 Arthrobacter sp. | reverse complement strand
CGGCCTTCTGCAGGTCGGCCTGCACCTCGGTCAGCAGCTCGTTCCACGACTTCTCGAACTTCTCCACACCCTCCTTCTCGAGGACCGCGGTGACGTCGGAGTACGACACCCCGAGCGCCTCCAGCTCGTCGAGCACGCGTGCCGCCTCGGCGTAGCTGCCCGTCACGGTGTCGCCGGTGATCTCGCCGTGGTCGATGACGGCGTCGAGGGTCTTCTCGGGCATCGTGTTGACCACGCCGGGGGCGACGAGCTCGGTGACGTAGAGGGTGTCCGGGTAGGCCGGGTCCTTAACGCCCGTGGAAGCCCACAGGGGACGCTGGGGGAGTGCACCAGCATCAGCCAGCAGGGCCCAGCGTTCCGTGGCGAAGAGCTCTTCGTACACCTGGTAGGCCAGGCGGGCGTTGGCCAGGCCGGCCTTGCCCTTGAGTGCCTTTGCCTCGTCAGTGCCGATCTTGTCGAGGCGCTTGTCGATTTCGCTGTCCACGCGGGAGACGAAGAACGAAGCCACGGAGTGGATCCTGGAGAGGTCGTGGCCGTTTTCCTTGGCCTGTTCCAGGCCGGACTGGAAGGCGTTGATGACCGCGCGGTAGCGCTCCAGGGAGAAGATCAGGGTGACGTTGACGCTGATGCCCGCGGCCAGGGTTGCCGTGATGGCCTCGAGGCCTTCGACGGTTGCCGGGATTTTGATGTGGACGTTGTCCTTGTTGACGCGCTGGGAGAGGTGCTTGGCCTCGGCGATGGTTCCTGCGGTGTCCCAGGCAAGGCGCGGGTCAACTTCGATGGAGACGCGGCCGTCAACACCCTTCGTCGCGGCAGCTACTGGAGCAAACAGGTCGCAGGCGTCGGCAACATCCCTGGTGGTGATCTCGAAGATCGTATCCTCAACGCTGGCGCCTTCAGCTGCCTTGGCGGCGATGGTGGCGTCGTATTCGGTTCCCGAGGTGATTGCCGCATGGAAGATCGACGGGTTGGTGGTCACACCAACCACGTTCTTCTCTTCAATGAGCTTGCGGAGCGTTCCGGTTTCGAGGCGGGTGCGGGACAGGTCGTCGAGCCAGATGGAGACTCCGGCGTCGGAGAGCTGCTGGGTGGGAGTAGTCATTTCTGTATCTCCTAAAAGTTTGGGTTTCAGGCGTGGAGGCTGGAGAGGGAGTCCTTGGCGGCAGCAGTCACTGCTTCTGCGGTGATGCCGAACTCCTGGAACAGGCGCTTGTAGTCGGCGGAAGCGCCGTAGTGCTCAAGGCTCACGGAACGGCCGGCATCGCCAACGAATTCACGCCAGCTCAGGGCCAGTCCTGCTTCCACCGAAACGCGTGCCTTGACGGCGGCGGGCAGGACTGATTCGCGGTAAGCGGCGTCCTGCTTCTTGAACCACTCGACGCAGGGCATGGATACCACCCGGGCTGCGATGCCTTCGGCCTGGAGGGCTTCGCGGGCCTGGACGGCAAGCTGGACCTCCGAACCGGTGGCAATGAGGATCACGTCGGCCGGCACCGTGGCGCCATCCTTCGATGCCTCGGCCAGGACGTAGCCGCCCTTTGCCACACCCGCCGTGGACGCGAAGGTGTCGCCGTCGGCGTCGCCCTCGCCGCGTTCCCAGGTGGGGATGTTCTGGCGGGTCAGGACGATGCCTGCCGGGTTGGCGTGGTTTTCCAGCATGGTCTTCCAGGCAGCTGCCACTTCGTTGGCGTCGCCGGGACGGACCACGTCCAGGCCCACGATGGCGCGCAGCGTGGCGAGTTGCTCCACCGGCTGGTGGGTGGGGCCGTCCTCGCCCAGGCCGATGGAGTCGTGGGTCCAGACGTACAGCGACGGAACGCCCATCAGGGCGCCGAGCCGGATGGCGGGGCGCTGGTAGTCGCTGAAGATCAGGAAGGTGCCGGAGAACGCGCGGGTGTTGCCCGCCAGGCTGATGCCATTCACGATCGAGGCAGCGGCGTGCTCCCGGATGCCAAAGTGCAGTACCCGGCCGTAGGGGTTGCCCGACCAGGCGCCGGTCTGCTTGGAAGCCGGCACGAAGGACGGCGAGCCTTCAATGGTGGTGTTGTTGGACTCCGCAAGGTCGGCGGAACCGCCCCAGAGTTCCGGCAGGACCGGGCCCAGGGCGTTGAGGACCTTGCCGGAGGCCGCGCGGGTGGACACGTCCTTGCCGGCAGGGAAGACCGGGAGGGCGGAGTCGACGTCGGCGGGAAGTTCGTGTGCTTCGATGCGCTGCAGGAGCGCCGCGCCCTCGGGGTTGGCCGCCTGCCAGGCGTTGAAGGATTCTTGCCATTCCTTGCGTTCAGCAGCACCGCGCTCCACTACCTGCCGTGCGTGGTTCAGGACTTCCTGGTCCACATCAAAGGACTTGGCGGGGTCGAAGCCCAGGACTTCCTTCAATGCGGCAACCTCGTCGGCGCCGAGTGCCGAGCCGTGGATCTTGCCGGTGTTCTGCTTCTTGGGCGCCGGGTAGCCGATGATGGTGCGCAGCGAGATGATGGACGGCTTGGAGGTTTCGGCCTTGGCGGCGAGCAGGGCGCTGTAGAGCTCCTGGACGTCTTCCTTGTATTCGCCGGTCCGGGTCCAGTCCACCCGCTGGGTGTGCCAGCCGTAGGCTTCGTAACGCTTCAGGACGTCCTCGGTGAAGGCGATGTCGGTGTCGTCCTCGATGGAGATGTGGTTCTCGTCGTAGATGACCACGAGGTTCCCGAGTTCCTGGTGGCCGGCCAGGGAGGAAGCCTCGGCAGTGACGCCTTCCTGGAGGTCGCCGTCGGAAGCGATGACCCAGATCGTGTGGTCGAACGGCGACTCGCCTGCGGGAGCATCGGCGTCGAACAGGCCGCGCTGGCGGCGCTGGGAGTACGCGAAGCCCACCGAGGATGCCAGGCCCTGGCCCAGCGGACCGGTAGTGATCTCCACGCCGGCGGTGTGCTTGTACTCAGGGTGGCCCGGGGTCAGCGAACCCCACGTGCGGAGTGCCTCCAGGTCCTTCAGCTCCAGGCCGTAACCGGAGAGGAACAACTGGATGTAGAGCGTCAGTGACGTGTGTCCGGGAGACAGGACGAAGCGGTCGCGGCCCAGCCACTGCGGATCGCGGGGGTCATGGCGCATCAGCTTCTGGAAAAGCAGGTAGGCGGCCGGGGCCAGGCTCATGGCGGTTCCGGGGTGGCCGTTGCCCACCTTCTCCACGGCGTCGGCGGCCAGGACGCGGATGGTGTCCACCGCGCGCTGGTCCAAGCTGGTCCATGACAGTTCTTGCTCTTCCAAATGTGGCACGAAAACCGGGCCCCTCTCTGTGCTGATGGCGGCGGTACACAGGATCCGATTAAGGGCGCGCTGTGAGGCGCCCGCTGCGGTGTGTACCAGCCGTTCACCATCGAAACGTTGATCCTTGCATTCAGTCACGAACAGCAACGGGAATGCGTTTTCCACCGCTTTCTTGCTGCGTGCTGATCTGGTGACAGCTTAGCTCTTATCCATACTCCGGGCGGCCCAAATCTCACGTTGTGGACGCAATTTCCCCTTTTGTGAATCACTGAATCGAAGGGTTGAGTTAATCTGCTCGAATGGGCCTGCGAGCAATCAACTGCGCATACCGCGGGGCCGGGGCAGGGCCGGCGGCGCGGTATGATATTCGGAGGCCAACGCCGGGTGTGCATCGATATAGCTGCCCGGGGTTCCCCGGCTGTTGCACGCACCTGAAGCATTTTCCCCTTCGTGCCGTGCCCGGGTCCGGGCCGCACGACCGGAGCTGCACTGCCAGCCTCAACTGCCACACAGAACGGGTGACTGCCACCGTGAGCACAACAGATACGCCGCTGAACGCATCCCGGGCTTCGGGCTCCGGGTTTGCCCGTAAGGCCAAGGCGTATCTCGCCCTCACGAAACCGCGCGTGATCGAACTGCTCCTGGTCAGCACACTGCCTACGATGATTTACGCCGAGCGGGGCTTCCCCTCCATCGGGCTGATCCTTGCCACCCTGGTGGGCGGCGCCTTCGCCGCAGGCAGTGCCGGGGCGTTCAACTGCTACATCGACCGGGACATCGACAAGCTGATGCACCGCACGGAGAACAGGCCGCTGGTCACCGGCGAAGTCACCCCGCGCGAAGCGCTGGTCTTCTCCTGGCTGCTGGGCGCCGCCTCGATCGTGATCCTTTGGTTCGGGGCCAATCCGCTCTCCGCCTGGCTCGGCCTGGGCGCCATCTTCTTCTACGTGGTCATTTACACCATGATCCTCAAGCGGCGCACGGCTCAGAACATTGTTTGGGGTGGCGCCGCCGGCTGCTTTCCGGTGCTGATCGCCTGGGCCGCGGTCACCAACTCGGTTGAGTGGCCAGCCGTCATCCTGTTCATGGTCATCTTCCTCTGGACCCCGCCGCATTACTGGCCCCTGTCCATGCGCTACGGCGAGGACTACCGCAACGCCAACGTCCCCATGCTCGGAGCCATCGCCGGTGCCAAGGTGGTGTCCGTCCAGGTGGTCCTGTACGCCTGGGCCATGGTGGCCTGCTCGCTGCTGATGATTCCGGCTGGAGGCGCCGGCTGGGTCTACACCGTCACCGCAGTCCTTGCCGGTGCATGGTTCCTCTACGAATCACACTCCCTCTACGCCCGCGCCCAGCGCGAGGACATCCAGGACAAGCGCGCAATGAAGGTGTTCCACGGTTCCATCAGCTACCTGACGCTGCTCTTCATTGCCCTTGCCGTGGACCCGTTCATCGGGCGTGCGGTCGTGGGCGGCTAGCCGGACCGGCTCAAGCAAGCCCATGGCGGCCTCCACCTAAGGTGGGGGCCGCCATATTTTTTCGTGCACAACACTTTCCGATGTCGTTGCCTTGGCGAACTGTATGACATCTTTGTCATATCTGTCACGTTTGCTGTCATTAAAGATGACCGCGTGCTTACGGTGGAACGGACCCTTCCCGCCAGCAAAGGAAAAAGCCCATGGAAGCCCGTCCCTCCGCCGTCCCCGCTCCCAGCCACAGCCCACCGGGCGGAAAAGGAAACGGCAGCCGCTTCAAGTTTCACCGCCCGCCCTTCGCAGCCCATCTCGGCGCCGACGTGCCGGCATCCCTCGTGGTGTTCCTGGTGGCACTCCCGCTCTCGCTCGGGATCGCTGCCGCGTCGGGAGCGCCCATTATGGCCGGACTCATCGCCGCGGCCGTCGGCGGGATCGTGGCCGGAAGCCTTGGCGGCTCACCGCTGCAGGTCAGCGGACCGGCGGCCGGACTGACCGTCGTCGTGGCTGGACTGGTCCAGGAATTCGGGTGGCAAGTAACCTGCGCCATCACGGCGGCCGCCGGAGTTCTCCAACTCCTGCTGGGCATCAGCCGCGTGGGCAGGGCCGCCCTGGCGGTTTCACCGGTAGTGGTCAAGGCCATGCTGGCGGGTATTGGCACCACCATCATCCTGCAGCAGGTCCACGTGCTGCTCGGATCCCAGCCGGCAGGCTCCGCCCTCGAAAACCTTGCGGCACTGCCGGCAGCCATCACCAACCTGGAACTGCACGCGGCCCTGCTTGGAACGGCCGTCGTGGCAATCCTCCTGTGCTGGAAATTCCTGCCCGCCGCTGTCCGGCGTGTTCCGGGCCCCCTGGCCGCGGTCGCGGCCGGCACCGCGCTTGCCGTGGCCTTTGCCCCAGGCGTTGAACGGATCTCCCTTGATGGTTCCATAGTCGATGCCATCGCCCTGCCGCAGCTGCCCGACGGTAACTGGCGCGCCTTCGCTTTTGCCGTCCTGACCATGGCATTGATCGCCAGCATCGAATCCCTTCTGTCCGCCGTGGCTGTAGACAAAATGCAGACCGGCCCCCGGACCAACCTGAACAGGGAACTGATCGGCCAGGGCACGGCAAACATCGTTTCCGGGTCACTCGGCGGCCTGCCCGTCACGGGAGTGATCGTACGCAGCGCGACCAATGTGGAAGCGGGCGCGGCCACCCGGGCCTCTGCCGTGCTGCACGGCGTCTGGGTCCTTGCGTTCTCTGCCCTCTTTGCCGGCCTGATCCAGCTCATCCCGCTGGCCGTCCTGGCCGGGCTGCTGGTGGTCATCGGCGCGCGCCTGATCAAGGTTGCCGACATCCGGACCAGCCTCCGGACCGGGGACCTGCCGATCTATGCAGTAACCCTCATCTGCGTGGTGTTCCTGAACCTGCTTGAGGGCGTCATGATCGGCCTGGCCCTCGCAGCTGCCAGTGTGCTGTGGCGTGTCCTGCGTGTCCGCATCCAGCCGCACGGTCCCAGCGGTCCGTCGTCGGCCTGGCGCGTTACCATCGCCGGATCGTGCAGCTTCTTCGCGCTGCCCAGACTCAACGGCGTCCTTCACTCCGTCCCCTCTTCCGCGGAGGTGGTGGTGGAGCTGAACGCGGACTATGTTGACCATTCCTTCCGGGAAGCCCTGCTCGCATGGAAGCGCCAGCACCAGGCAACGGGAGGCACCGTGAATCTTGAGGAGCACGGCAACACGGTGTTCCAGGACGCTGCGCACCAGGCTCCCAGGCGTGAAGACGCCACCGAACTGCCCCTTCCGCCGAGGAAGGAACCGTTGCTGCTGGGCATCAACAAATACCACCGCCGCTTCGCCCACCAGGTCCGTCCGCTGGTGCATGACCTGACGGAGGGGCAGAGCCCGGACAGCCTGTTCGTGGCCTGCGTCGATTCCCGCGTCAATCCGAACCTGATCACCAGCAGCGGCCCAGGAGACCTTCTCACACTGCGGAACATTGGCAATGTGGTGTGCAGCCATGGCAGGGACGCCTCAATCGACTCGGCCCTGTCCTTCGCCGTCAACGGCCTGGGGGTGCAATCGCTGGTCATCTGCGGGCACTCCAACTGCGGCGCCATGAAGGCACTGCTCGCAGAAGCCGACGGCGGCGACAACGCTTCCCTGGGCCCGGCCTTTGGGCAATGGCTGGATCACGCCCGGCCAAGTTACACGGAACTGCTGGCAGGGCACCCGGTTGGCAGGCAGGCTGCGGCCGCCGGTTACAGCACCGTTGACCAGCTGGCGATGGTCAACGTGGCCGTGCAGCTGGCCAAACTGCGGCACCATCCGGTGGCGGGTCCGGAGCTGGCCACGGGGAAAGTGCAGGCCACGGGCCTTTTCTATGACATTGCCACGGCGCAGGTCCTCCAGATCACGGCAGATGGCGTCGAGAACCTTGACCCTGCCTTCGGGGCCGGGATCCGGGGCAACATCCCCGCGGGGCGGTAACTTCCCCGTCCAAGGTGCTGCATACTCGCTGAAAAACGGCCAGGCGCCCCGGTCCCATCATGGACCGGGGCGCCTGGCGCATGTGTGCGGGTGAAGGGCTCCTACCTCGCTGCCTTGGGCCGCGCCACCGCGCGGGGTGAGTCCACCGCGCTGGAGCGGGCGATGTCCCAGGCGTTCGTGGAGGCGGCCATCAGCAGGGCCGCGCCGAGCATGTGGGCGGCCACCAGCAACGCGGGAATGCCGTTGTAATACTGTGTGAACCCGATGACGGCCTGGAGCAGCGTGACCCCCAGGAGTGCCAGGACGGCCGTTCGGAAGGGGCCCTTGATGCGGCGCCTGATGACCAGCACCAGGGCCACCACGGTGCCTGCAGTCACCAGGTAAGCCGGCACTGCATGGATGTGGGACACCATGTCCCAGTCCAGGTCGTTGCGGGGGGCGTCAGCGTCGCCCGCATGCGGACCCGCCCCCGTCACCACCACCCCGAGCATCACGGCGACGGCAGAGAAAAGGGCGACGGCGGCAGTCACCGGGCGCAGGACGGCGGGCAGCGCGGCGGGCCGCGAGGCAAGGAAACGGCCTGTCCGGCCGAATGCACGGTTGACCAGGAGGGTGGAGAACACCACCAGGGCCATCGACACCAGGAAGTGCAGGCCTACCACCCACGGATTGAGGTTGGTGAGGACCGTGACGCCGCCGATGACGGCCTGGGCAGGGATGCTGGCAAGCAGGCCGAGGGCCAGCAGGAAGAGGTCCTTGCGTTCCTTCCGAAGGTTCCACAGGTACACCAGCATCAGGGCGGCCACTGCGGCCAGCGCGAACGTCAGGAGGCGGTTCCCGAACTCGATGAAACCATGGATGCCCATTTCCGGGGTGTTCACCAGGGAATCCGAGGTGCAGCGGGGCCAGGTGGGGCAGCCAAGGCCTGACGCCGTCAGGCGGACGGCGCCGCCGGTGACCACCAGAAGGGTCTGGCCGATCAGGGAGGCGACCGCAAGTCGGCGGATGCGGACGTCCACGGTGCGCGGGAGCCGCGACGCCAGGCGGCCGGCAAACTGGGGGAGGCGTGAAGCCGTGGTCACGATTATCTCAATTCCACTTGAACCAACGGATGGCTGCAGCCCCGGCGATGACCGTCCAGAGCAGCAGGATGAGGGCGGCACCGCCGTTTACGGCCCCGCCCAGGAAAGCGGCGCGCATCGATTCGCCCAGGGCGCCGG
This sequence comes from Arthrobacter sp., assembly GCA_035475035.1. Taxonomy (GTDB): domain Bacteria; phylum Actinomycetota; class Actinomycetes; order Actinomycetales; family Micrococcaceae; genus Arthrobacter. Next base: position 6,893 of record DATIMT010000076.1, on the reverse strand, counting down.
ACGGCAGGAAATGCACGACGGCCTGCGCCGCGGCGGGCAGCCTTTCGGCCGGGATGACGATGCCGCCCATGGCTCCGAGGAGGATCCACAGCAGGTTGGTGATGGCCAGCGTGGCTTCCGGCCGGACTGTTCCGGCCACCAGCAGCCCCAGTGCGGTGAAAGCCGCCGCGCCCAGCGCGAGCAGCGCCAGCCCCGGGAGCCAGCCTGCCGCCGTCGGCTGCCAGCCCAGCGCCAGGGCAACCAGGCCCACCACCACTACCTGGAGGCACAGGACGGCCAGGACCGAGAGGACTTTGCCGGCGATCAGGCCGCCGCGGCCCAAGGGCGTAGTGGACAGGAAGCGCAGCACGCCATAGCGCCGGTCGAACCCGGTGGCGATGCCCTGGCCGGTGAAGGCGGTGGACATTGCGCAGAGGGCAAGGATTCCCGGAACGGCCACGTTGATGCGGCTGGCGCCCATCCCATCCAGGAAGGGCGTCACGGTCAGGCCAACAAGTGCCAGCAGCGGCAATACCACCGCCAGGATCAGCTGTTCGCCGTTCCGGAGCATGGTCAGGGCCTCATACTTACCCTGGAGCAGGACACGGCGCAGCAGGGACGCGGGCTGCTGGGTTTCCTGCACAGCTGCGGTGCTCATCGGATGTCCTTTCCCGAAATATCCAAAAAGACGTCTTCAAGGCTACGCGCCTGCAGGCTCATTGATGCGGGCATGATGCCCTTGGCTTCCCACCACTGGGCAAGAACGGATAAATGCCGCGGCGTAAGTGCACCCGTGACGGTGTAACTTCCGGCGCGGGCCTCGGAAACGTCGACGTCGTCCGGCAGTACCGCGGCCACGTCCAGGCCGGCCGGGGCCTCGAACACCAGCGTCCGGATGTGCTCGCCGCCCTGGTCCTCGACCGGACTGCGCTGCAGCAGTTCCTGGACCGTCCCCTCGGCAACGTTGCGTCCGCCGTCGATGATGTATACATAGTCCGCCAGGCGCTGGGCGTCGTCCATCAGGTGGGTGGTGAGGATGATTCCCATCCCGCTGTCCCGCAACTCGGCGATCAGTTCGAATACCAACTGCCTGGACTGCGGGTCCAGGCCGGCGCTGGGCTCGTCCAGGAACAATACTTCGGGCCTGCCGATCAGGGCGGCGGCGAGTGCCAGGCGCTGTTTTTGGCCGCCGGACAACCTGCGGACACTGGTCCGGCTGAAGGTGTCGATGCCGAGCCTGCCCACCAGGTCCTCCAGTGGCCACGGGCGCGCGTACAGCCCGGCGATGTGCCGCAGCAGTGGCAGGGGACGGGCCGACGGCGGGAGGCCGCCGTCCTGGAGCATCACGCCTACCCGGGAACGCAGGTCAGCGCCTGCCGTTGCAGGGTCCTGGCCGAGCAGCGAGATAATTCCGCCGCTGCGTTTCTGCAGGCCCTGGGCGCATTCGAGGGTGGTCGTTTTCCCGGCGCCATTCGCGCCAAGGAGGGCGGTTACCTGACCGCGCTCCGCGACGAGTGACACGCCGCTGACAACCCTGAGCATCTTTCCGTCCAGGCTGGAAAGGGGGCCTACGTCCTTGATGAGCCCATGGATGGACAAGACAGGGGACTGGGGGGATCGCACCAGAGTATTCTACGGGATGTAGTATTTGTCGCTGTCCGCCCGGGCCCGGGCCGGTGTCCCGCCCAAGGTCAGCCTGCCCTTACTGGAGTGCGGGACTAAATTACGACATGATTGTGTTGTGTATTCCATGACCAATGCTGCTGCTGTGCCCGTGGCCGGGCCGGGGCCTGCGGTATCCAGCCCTGTGGCTGATGCCGACGAGCGCACCCGGGACCGGGTCCTTGCCGCCGTCCTGGAACACGGACCCGTCAGCGCCGCCGAACTGGGAGACATGCTGGGGTTCACCCCCGCGGCAGTCCGGCGCCACCTGGACCACCTCTCGCGGGCCGGTGTCATCGAAGTCAAGCGCGTCGCCAAGCCCGGAGCAGGTGCCGGCCGCCCCGCCCGCCGCTACGTCCTCAGTTCCCAGGGCCAGTCAAGCCTGGGCAACGACTACCTGGACATCGCCGCCCTCGCGCTCCAGCAACTGCAGAAGGTGGCCGGCCCCGACGCGGTGCGGGCCTTCGCCGTCGAACGCTTCGCGGACATGGAGCGGCGGTACGCACCCGAAATTGAGCAGGCCGGGCCGGACATCCGGGACCGTGCCACCGCACTTTCGGCGGCATTGAGCCGCGACAACTTCGTGGCCTCCGCCGCGTCCATCGAGGCGAAGGCACCGCTGCCCGCGGCACTGTCCAGCGTGCAGCTTTGCCAGGGCCACTGTCCCATCCAGCAGCTTGCAGCCCGCTTCCCGGTGTTCTGCGACGTGGAAACCGAAGTCTTCTCAAGGCTGGTGGGAGTGGACGTACGCCGCCTCTCCACCCTGGCGCGCGGCGGCCACGTCTGCACCACCCACATTCCTACAGGCAGGCTGTCTGCCAATCCGGCCCCCGCGCCGGAGGCAGCCCCCGCCGGCCTGAATGAAGTAAACAACCATCAGCAAGAAAGGCCGTGATGACGGACCAACTATCAGAGAAAGCAGTAGCCGAAAACACTGTGATCTCGGAGATTCTGGAGAAGAATCCCGAGCTCCACGGCATCGGCAACTACGAGTACGGCTGGGCTGACAAGAACGACGCCGGCGCCAACGCACGCCGTGGGCTCAGCGAAGAGGTGGTCCGGGACATTTCGGCCAAGAAGAGCGAGCCGGAGTGGATGCTGGACCTGCGCCTCAAAGGCCTGAAGTACTTTGACCGCAAGCCCATGCCCACCTGGGGCGCGGACCTCTCCGGCATCGACTTCGACAACATCAAGTACTTCGTCCGCTCCACCGAGAAGCAGGCAGCCACCTGGGACGACCTGCCCGAGGACATCAAGAACACCTATGACAAGCTGGGCATCCCCGAGGCTGAAAAGCAGCGCCTGGTTTCGGGTGTCGCCGCCCAGTACGAGTCCGAGGTGGTTTACCACCAGCTGCGTGAGGACCTGGAGCGGCAGGGCGTCATCTTCCTGGACACCGACACCGCGCTGAGGGAACACCCGGAGATCTTCCAGGAGTACTTCGGCACCGTCATCCCGGTGGGCGACAACAAGTTCGCCTCGCTGAACACCTCCGTCTGGTCCGGCGGCTCCTTTGTGTACGTTCCCAAGGGCGTGCACGTGGATATCCCGCTGCAGGCATACTTCCGCATCAACACCGAAAACATGGGCCAGTTCGAGCGGACCCTGATCATCGCGGACGAGGACTCCTACGTCCACTACATCGAGGGCTGCACCGCGCCCATCTACACCTCGGACTCCCTGCACTCGGCGGTTGTTGAGATCATCGTGAAGAAGGGCGCCCGCGTCCGCTACACCACCATCCAGAACTGGTCCAACAACGTGTACAACCTGGTGACCAAGCGCGCCATTTGCGAAGCCGGCGCCACCATGGAATGGGTTGATGGCAACATCGGCTCCAAGGTCACCATGAAGTACCCGGCCGTCTACCTCGTCGGCGAGCACGCCAAGGGCGAGACCCTGTCCATCGCGTTCGCCGGCGAAGGCCAGCACCAGGACACAGGCTCCAAGATGGTGCACATCGCGCCGAACACCAAGAGCTCCATCATCTCCAAGTCCGTTGCCCGCGGCGGCGGACGTGCGGCCTACCGCGGCCTGGTCCAGGTCCGTGAAGGAGCCAAGCACTCGGCCAACACGGTCCGCTGTGACGCCCTGCTGGTGGACACCATCAGCCGCTCGGACACCTACCCGTACATCGACATCCGCGAGGATGACGTGACGATGGGCCACGAGGCAACTGTTTCCCGGGTCAGCGAAGAGCAGCTCTTCTACCTGATGTCCCGCGGCATGCGCGAAGACGAAGCCATGGCGATGATCGTCCGCGGCTTCATCGAGCCGATTGCCCGCGAGCTCCCCATGGAGTACGCACTTGAGCTGAACCGCCTGATCGAACTGCAGATGGAAGGGTCCGTCGGATAACGATGACTGAAATCACTACTGAAAAGGCCCGCATCGGCGCGCCCTCAGCCCAGCCGTTCATCAACGGCTTCACCGAAGAAGGCGAGAGCCTCTCACCCATCAACGCGGGCACCAAGGCGCCGCTTGCCGGCGCTTCGGCCAAGAGCCACTCCCACGGTGGCGGCGTTGGCATCCCGGACAGCTCACGCGCCGGCCGCCTGACGTCCTACAACCTTGCCGACTTCAAGCCGCTCACCGGCATGGAGGAAGACTGGCGGTTCACCCCGCTCAAGCGCCTCCGCGGACTCCACACCGAGGTCCTGTCCGGCGCCGCACCCACCGTGGTGGTCACCGGTCCCGAACAGGTCACCGTCGAGAGTGTCGGCCGTGACGACCAGCGCATTGGTACCGCCGGCATCCCCGAGGACCGTGTCTCCGCCAACGCGTGGGAGAACTTCGCCGGGGCCACCGTGGTGACCATCCCGTCCGAGTTCGAAGCGACGACGGAAATCAACGTCGACATCCAAGGCACCTCCCTCGAGGCCGCCGCCCAGCACCTGGTGATCGTGGCCGAAAAGTTCTCCAAGGCAGTTGTGGTCCTGAGTCACAAGGGTTCCGCGGTTGTTTCGGAAAACGTCGAGATCATCGTCGAGGACGGTGCCAGCCTGACGGTCATCACCCTCCAGGAATGGAACGACGACGCCGTCCACGCCTCCTCCCAGCAGGCCAGGATCGGCCGCGACGCCAAGCTCAAGCACGTCATGGTGAGCCTCGGCGGCGACCTGGTCCGCGTCACGCCGTCGGCCCGCTTCACCGCCCCCGGCGGCGAGGCTGAACTGTTCGGCCTGTACTTCGCCGATGCCGGCCAGCACCTGGAGCAGCGCCTCTTCGTGGACCACGCCGTGGCCAACTGCAAGTCCAACGTGCTCTACAAGGGCGCACTGCAAGGCCGCAATGCCCACGCAGTCTGGGTTGGCGACGTCCTGATCCGCAAGGAAGCCGAAGGCACCGACACTTACGAGGCCAACCGCAACCTGCTGCTGACCGACGGCGCCCGCGCCGACTCCGTGCCCAACCTCGAAATCGAGACCGGGCTGATCGAGGGTGCAGGCCACGCCAGCGCCACCGGCCGGATGGATGACGAGCACCTGTTCTACCTGATGGCACGCGGCATCCCGGAGGATGTTGCCCGCCGCCTGGTGGTCCGCGGCTTCCTCAACGAGATCATCCAGCAGATCAAGGTCCCCTCCATCGAGGAGCGGCTGACCGAGGCTGTTGAACACGAACTTGCACTGACGGACAACTAGAGGGCACGGAGCACGGGTTTACAGATGACTGACCAGCCAAAGGGCGAGCTTGTCTGCAAGGTGGATGACATCCAGCTGAAGCAGGCGCTGCGGATCCTGATCGACGATTACCCGGTGGCCATCGTCAAGGACTCCATGGGGGAGATCCACGCGATAGGCGACACCTGCTCGCACGCGGATATTTCGTTGTCCGAGGGCGAGGTGGAGGGCTGCGCCATCGAGTGCTGGGGCCATGGCTCCCAGTTCGATCTGCGCACCGGCGAACCGCTGCAGCTGCCGGCCTACGATCCCGTGCCCGTGTTCGCCGTCGACATCAGGGGCGATGAGGTCTACGTGGACTTCACCAACGTTTTGAACGGCGCATCCGTAGACAACTACTGAGCGCCCGCACCACCAGACTTACGAGCGAAAAGAAAGAAGAGCATGTCAACTCTTGAGATCAAGGACCTGCACGTCAGCATTGAGACGGAGCAGGGCACCAAGGAAATCCTGAAGGGCGTCAGCCTGACCATCCGGACCGGCGAAACCCACGCCGTCATGGGCCCCAACGGCTCCGGTAAGTCCACGCTGGCCTCCACCATCGCAGGCCACCCGCGCTACAACGTCACCAGCGGCTCCATCACCCTGGACGGCGAAGACGTCCTGGCGATGAGCGTTGACGAGCGTGCCCGCGCCGGCGTTTTCCTGGCCATGCAGTACCCGGTGGAGGTCCCCGGTGTCAGCATGACCAACTTCCTGCGCACCGCCAAGACCGCCATCGACGGCGAAGCCCCCAAGCTGCGCACCTGGACCAAGGACGTCAAGGCTGCCATGGAGCAGCTGCGCATCGATGCCGACTTCGCGCAGCGCAACGTCAACGAAGGCTTCTCCGGTGGCGAGAAGAAACGCGTGGAGATCCTCCAGCTGGAACTCTTCAAGCCCAAGTTCGCCGTCCTGGACGAGACCGACTCCGGCCTGGACGTTGACGCGCTGAAGGTCGTTTCCGAGGGCGTCAACCGTGCCCACGCCGACGGCAACATGGGCACGCTGCTCATTACCCACTACACCCGCATCCTGCGCTACATCAAGCCTGACTTCGTCCACGTGTTCGTGGATGGCCAGGTTGTCGAAGAGGGCGGCCCCGAGCTGGCCGACCGCCTCGAAGAAGAAGGCTATGACCGTTACGCCAAGGGCGCCGGCGCAGCCACCGTCGCGGCTCCGGCCGCAGTACAGGCCTAGTAAGGACTTGTGATGACCGAAATCAAGCCGGGCCGCACGGCCCTGGAGGACGTCGAAGAGGCGCTCAAGGACGTCATCGACCCTGAACTTGGCGTTAACGTCGTGGACCTGGGCCTGTTGTACGGCCTGAAGTACTCCGACGACGACGGTGCGCTCCTGATCGACATGACGCTCACCACGGCCGCCTGCCCGCTCACCGACGTGCTCGAGGAGCAGGTGGGCCAGGCGTTGGACGGCGTCGTGGATGACTGGCGCCTGAACTGGGTATGGATGCCGCCATGGGGTCCGGAGCGGATCACCGACGACGGCAAGGACCAGATGCGGGCCCTCGGCTTCAACATCTGAAAATAGTACGACGACGGCGGGTCACCTTCCCTGGGAAGGTGACCC
>DATIMT010000075.1:0-7587 GCA_035475035.1 Arthrobacter sp. | reverse complement strand
TGGTTCGACAGTCACTGTGACATCCTTGATGGCGGTAAAGGTCTCGCCCTTGGGTGTGAGGTATCGCTTGGTCAGGCCGGAAACCTCGATCCGGGCCCCTTCGGCGGCACTGTGTGGAGGGCCGGGCGGCCTGGGTGTGGGAGTGCTGTTCATTGCAAGACCTCGCTGTCTTCTGTTCAGGTAGTTCGGGTTCGTGATCTGGATCACTGGAACTATGTGAAGCTTAGGGAGTGATCATTCCTGCCAGAAAGACTTCCGTAAGATGTGTGCTTTAGCCGCAAAAGTGCACGTTTTGTGCGTTTTCTGCAACCGCGTAAAAACCGTGTTTCCGGGGCCTCGATGAGCCACGGATTCGTGGCGCGGCGGCTCCGGGCCGGCCGGCGCTTTTCCACGCTGACCGCCCAGATCCTCCTGGCCTCGCTGTCGCTGCTGATCCTTACGGTGGCCCTGGGTGGTTTTCTTTTCTCGATGATCAGCAACCAGACCCTTGACCAGCAGTACCAGCTGCGTGCCCTCGGCATTGCGACCACCACCGCCCAGATTCCGGACATCCGTTCCGCACTGGCAGCCGGGGATCCGGGCCATGTCATCAACGGAATCGCGCAGCAGGTGATGACCGCTGCCCAGCCCGATTACGTCGTGGTCAGCGACAGGGAGGGGATACGGTTTTCGCACCCCGACCAGGCGTTGATCGGCCACCGGCTGGAGGAGCCAGTGGCCGTACTGGACGGCCAAACCCACGTAGGTTTCGACCCCGGAAGCCTGGGCCGGTCCGCGAATGCCAAGGCTCCCATTTTCGGCGCCGACGGCTCCGTGGTCGGCCAAGTGTCGGTGGGGATCGAGGACACCCAAGTCCTGAGCAACCAGATGCAAAACATCTGGCTGATCACGGGCTTTTCTGCCCTGGTCCTGGCCTTGGGCGTCGTCGGTTCCCTGCTGCTGTCCCGGCGCATCAAACGTGTCACGTTCGACTTGGAGCCAGCCGAGATTGCCTCCCTCCTGCAGGAACGTGAGGCACTGCTTCACGGAATCCGGGAGGCCGTCGTCGGATTGGATGACGACGGCAAGGTGACGGTGATCAACGAGGAGGCCCGGCGCCTGCTCAAGGTGGAAGGGGAGGCATTGGGGCAGCCCATTGCCGGACTTCTTCCGCATGGGCGGCTGCGGGACCTGCTGGCCGGCCGGCTGCCCGGGGCCGACCAGGTGGCGCTGACCGAGGACGCCTTGCTGGTGGTCAACAGGATGCCCGTCTCCACCGCAGGCCGCAGCATTGGTTCAGTGGTCACACTGCGGGACCGGACCGAAATTGAGGGCCTGGTGCGCGACCTCCACTCCATCCAGGGCTTGATGGAGGCCATGCGCGCCTTGGAACATGAGTACGCCAACCGGCTCCACATTGTTGACGGCCTCTTGGAGATGGGAGACCTGGACCAGGCAAAGAAGTATGTCTCGCAGGTATCAAACATGTCCAGGTCCCTGGGTGAAAGGCTGCGTGCCAGAATCTCCCCGCCGGAGCTGGCGGCCTTGCTGCTGGCCAAAGTGGCTGTCGCCGCCGAACAGGACGTGCAGATGGACGTGACTCCCGACTCCCGCCTGGAACATCCGGAGGTGGATCACACCGAGCTGGTCACCATTGTCGGCAACCTCCTCGACAACGCCGTGGACGCGCTGGCCAATACGCCTCGGCCCCGCCGTGTGACGGTACAGTTCGACGACGCGGACGGCGTCTTCATTGCCGTCCGGGACAACGGGCCCGGCGTCCCCGCCGACAAGGTTGACCAGGTAATGCTGGACGGCTACTCGACGAAGGACCCGCGGCCGGGGATGCGCCGCGGCATCGGCTTGGCCCTGGTCAGCAGGATTGTGCGCAGGGCAGGTGGAACGTTGGATGTGTTCCCCGGTCCCGGCGGTAACTTTGAAGTGTGGCTGCCGGCAAAGACGCCGGCAGCGGTTGAAGACAGGAGTGCAGGCGTTGATTAAGACGCTCGTGGTGGACGACGATTTCCGGGTTGCAGGCATTCATGCGGCCCGGGTGGCGCGGGTGGACGGGTTCGAATGTGTCGGCCAGGTCTACAGTGCGGCCGCCGCGCGGGAAGCCATTGCGCGCCTTGAGCCGGACCTTCTCCTGCTGGACATCCACCTGCCGGACGAGGATGGACTCTCCCTCCTGCGGTCGCTGCAGGCAGCCGGAACCCAGGTTGACAGCATAGTGATCACCGCCGCGCAGGACTTGGCCACCGTCAAGTCCGCAATGACCAGCGGAGCCATCTACTACCTGGTCAAGCCCTTTGGGTTCGACCGGCTCCGCACGCAGTTGGAGGCCTACCGGAAGTGGCGCGAGGAGCTGGAGTCCGTATCGACGGCAAACCAGGCAACCATTGACAACCTCTACAAGGCGCGGCTGGCCGGGATCAAGGCAGCGGCCCCGGCCCCGCGCCTGCAACCCACCATGCAAAAAGTGTTCGACGCCGTCCGGGCCGCGCACGGGCCCGTCAACGCTGCGGAAATTGCCGAGCAACTCGGCGTCAGCCGGCCGACCGCCCAGCGCTACTTGAGCACCCTGGAACGCAAGGGCCTCCTGGTCCTGGACCTTACTTACGGCAGCACCGGCCGGCCGTTGAATTCTTACACGGTTTCCTGAACGCCGCCGGATGCTTGACCGTTCGTTAGTCGGTGCATTTTGGATAGAAGCGCAGGTCAGGCGCCAGTTGAAATTTCAAATAACTTGAGCTTTTGTTGACTCTTTACCCCCTCGCTTCCTGAGCTTGGCCCTGCAAAGTAGGTCCCAGCTAGTCAAACGAACACACAAAGTCTGAGGGGACATCATGAAGAACAGCACTCTGGTCAAGGGAACTGCCGCCATCGCTGTTGGCGCCGCACTGCTGCTGGGCGGCGGCGGAACCCTGGCCAACTGGAACGCAGAGGCAACCGCCGCTCCCGGCACCATCGTTTCCGGTGACCTGAACGTGGTCAAGAGCGTCAACGGCGTGTGGAAGGACCGTGCGGGCACCGTCATCCCTGACATCACCGCCTACAAGGTTGTTCCCGGTGACAAGCTCACGTTCACCCAGGACCTGACCGTGACCCTGGTGGGCAACAAGATGGCCGCCAACGTTGCCACCACCGGCATCAGCGCCACCAACGGCTTCACTCCGGCCAACGTAGCGGTGAGTGCTCCCGCGCTCACCGTTGGCAGCACGGCCGTCGCCAACCCGCTGAAGCCCACAGTTACGGGGGCGGACCAGACGGTCACCGCAACCATCACGTTCGAGTTCCTGTCCACCACCACCGGCCGCGCGGACACCACTGCGAGCTACAACTTCAACAACGTGGCATTCCAGCTGACCCAGGTAACCCAGCCAGGTCTTTCCTAGCCTGACGTGGCCGGGTGGCCCCAGGGCCACCCGGCCGGCAGCATCAGGAAACAGGACCAGGAGGAAACCACATGCGCATCAAGCGCTCACTGCAGGCAGCGGCGTTGATCGCCGCGGCCGTGGTCCTGGGCCTGTTCACCGTGCAGGGAACATATGCCCTCTGGAATGCCTCCGCGGTCGCTGCTCCGGGGACTGTCTCGGCGGCCTCGTTCGATGTTGCGCTGACGGCGGTCAACTCCGGCCAGGCAACCAACATGACCCTCGCCAACGGGACGGCGGCGAACCTGACGTTGTCTCCCGCAGGGACCCTCGGGCCAGGCACCTCGGTGACCGGGGGAGTTCTGGTCACTAACAACACCAACGCCGGCGGCCAGTTCAACACCGCCATCACGGTTGGGCAGGCGACGGTGGCAAACACCGCCGGCGGAACCTTGGCCTCCTACATCATCGTCAACGCCAAGACCGCCACTTCCTCAACCGAATGCAGCTCCAGCACCGGCTACGCGCAGATCGGCGCCGGCGGGATCGTCTCACCCACGGTGGGCAAAGGCGGTTCCATCGTCTTCTGCTTCCAGGTCGGCCTCACCTCCGGCGCCCCGTCAACAGTGAAAGGACAAGCAGTGAACATCTCCCTTCCGCTCACCGCACGTCAACTCTGCGGGGTGCCCAGTGGCTGCTGACCTGACCGAACGCCTTCTCGGCGGAGACACCGCTCCCGGAGCTCCGGTGCCCACCCCAAAACGGTCACGTGGACGCAAAGGCGCCTGGGCCGTCGTCGGACGCATCGTGAGCATGGCCGCGATGCTGGTGGCCCTGTTCGCCGCCCTGGTCCTCATCGTGGTGCCGGTGGCGACGGGGTCGCAGACCTACACGGTACTGACCAAGTCCATGGCACAGCACTACCCGCCGGGCACCTTCATGGTGATGAAGCCCGTGCCGTTCAACGAACTCAAGTACGGCGACGTCATCACTTTCCAGCTGTACTCTGGCCGTCCCGACGTGGAAACGCACCGGATTGTCGGGTTCGGTTCCACCCAGTCCGGCGAGAAAACGCTCATCACTAAGGGTGACAACAACGGCGCCAACGATCCCGAGCCAATCCGCGCCGTCCAGGTCAAGGGCAAGCTGTTCTACGCCGTCCCGTACGTGGGTTTCGTCGCCAACTTCCTGGGCAATTCGGACCGGGAAATGTGGACGGTCATCGCGGCTGTGGCACTGATCGGCTACGGTTCCATCACGGTCTACAAGTCGGTCCGCAAGACCCGTTCCCGGGCCAACGCAGCTGCTGAGGCCGCGTAAATGGCCCGGCTTCGGAACCTTCCAGGTGCGGGACTCGCCACGGGTGCATTCCTGCTCACGGTATTGCTGGGCATCGGCGTCACCTCGGCCTCGGCCCTCTGGCAGCAAAGCGCGACGGCGACCATGGCGGTCACAGCGTCCGGCACCTGGCCAGCGCACCAGTTCTCGGGATTTACGTGCACCAACGACAATCCGCGGCAGACCGCCACCCTGTCAGCGGTGGGGGCGGCGGCGCCAACAGCACTAAGCTACGCGGCGCTCCAGTCGAACGGCACTTACGGGCCGTCCTACACCGAATCCGTGAGCCTGGGGACAACCAGCATCGTCGCCCTGACCATCACATCGCAGATCGTGGTGGCCAACAGGACCACCACCCCGTTGACCATCCGTGTCACGGCGACGTACGCGGACGAGTCACAGACCACAGCCTCTGCCACAGTGTCGCTGGAACAAGGAAACAACAGCAACAAGGTCACCTGCCAGTCCACTACGTTCTAGGCGCCGGTATCCGCCAGCTCGGCGGAAGAAGGTGCCGCTGCATCCCCCCTTGCAGCGGCGCCGCCTCCCGCAGAGCTGGCCTTGCGCTTCTTTGACCGTGTCCGGGGAGCGGGGTGAGGCGCACGCTCCCGGCGGAACTGTGCGGCGGAAGGCGCGTACCGGCGTCGTAGTTTCTCCTCGTGTCCCGCGGCAGTCAGCTGGAGGCCGTCCGTACACTGGCACAATGTCATGCCGTATCAGTGAACTGGTCCTCAACTGCGCCGACCCCGAACTGCTCGCACGGTTCTGGAGCGATGTCCTTGGTTATGTGGAGATCGACAGAGAGGACGGCGCCATTGAGATCGGACCGCCCGACGCCGGATTCGGCGGTCTCCAGCCCACGATCTTCCTGAGCCCCAGCAGCAATCCGAGGGTGGGGAGGCTTCCGCTGCATATCGACGTCAACCCGGTGGACCGCGACCAGGAAGCCGAACTGGAACGTTTGCTGGCCCTCGGTGCGCGGCCGGCCGATGTAGGGCAGACCGGCGAAGAGCAATGGCACGTCCTGCAGGACCCGGAAGGCAACGAGTTCTGCCTCCTGCGCAAACGGCTGGACCCCTAAGACAAGGCCTCCGGGCGGCGAAAAGGCGGGCAGCCGCGGGGTGTTACCTGGCGGCGCCCACTTCAAGACGCCGCCAAGGCACCTGCAACTATCCACGGCCTGGCTCAAGCTAGGGGGCACCAATTCCTCAAGGTTCGCTCAAGATCCAACAGGCCAACGGGCTATCGTGCTACTGCAGAGTGGAAAACACCTGCTCCAGGACTGAGAGGAGGACCTGTGCACAGGCGCATTCTGGGCGGAGGCCTTGAAGTATCGGCCATCGGGCTCGGCTGCATGAGCATGACCGGCGGGTATGGCAGCACGCCACACCGGGAGGACATGGTGTCCCTGATCCGGGCGGCGTTGGACCGGGGCGTCACCTTCTTTGACACCGCTGAAATCTACGGGCCCTACGCGAATGAGGAGCTGCTGGGGGAGGCCCTGGCCCCGTACCGCGGCCAGGTGGCGATCGCTACGAAGTTCGGGTTCGACATCGACCCGGTGGCACGCAAGCCGCGCGGCAACGTGACCAGCGATCCCGTCCGCATCCGTGCCGCCGTGGAAGGCTCCCTGCGGCGGCTCAAGGTGGAGGCCATCGACCTGTACTACCAGCACCGGGTGGATCCGGCCGTTCCCATCGAAGACGTGGCCGGCACGGTCAAGGAACTCATCGATGCCGGCAAGGTGAAGCACTTTGGCATGTCGGAGGCCTCCGCAGGCACCATCCGACGCGCCCACGCCGTCCAGTCCGTCACCGCCGTCCAAAGCGAATACTCCCTCTGGTGGCGCCGGCCCGAGGAAGCCGTCCTGGGTACCTGCGAGGAATTGGGCATCGGCTTCGTCCCTTACAGCCCCCTGGGCAGAGGTTTCCTCACCGGGACGCTGCCGGCCTCCAGCACGTTCGACGGCGGCAATGATGCCCGTGCCGGCATTCCCCGCTTTGAGCCGGACGCCATGGCGCACAACCAGGCCCTGGTAGATGCCGTGAGCAGCATCGCCCGGGGAAAGGGCGTCATGCCGGGACAGGTGGCCCTGGCGTGGCTGCTGGCCCAAAAACCATGGATCGTGCCCATCCCTGGCACCCGGAAACTGGAACGCCTGGAGGAGAACCTCGCCGCGGCGGATTTGGCCCTCACTGAGGCGGAGCTGACTGAACTCGACCAGCTGATCACCAGGATTCCCGTCCAGGGTGCCCGTTATGCCGAGGCCGCGGAAGCCAGGACCAACCTCTAACCCGGACACTGGAACGGCGCGGGCCAAGCGGCTTCGAGGAACGGGACAGGACGGGCCCCGGTGACGGCAATTGACATGTGATTTTGATCTTGTTGAAACATAGCGGGGCCCGGCCTCTTATACCCTTGTAGAAGAGATTTTTTGGGAAGGACAACGCCAGCACATGGAAACCACGGACACCGTCGTAACGCCCGTCATCGGGCTCAGCACCTACCTCGAGCAGGCGGATACCGCCGGCTGCGGTGCCGTCAGTGCCGCGTTCCTCCCGGAAACCTATCTGGCCCCGATTATCGCTGCCGGCGGCATCCCTGCCCTGCTCCCACCGCAGCCCGTCGCACCGGGAGTGATCGAAGTTCTGGTGAGCCGGCTGGACGGACTGCTGATCCCCGGCGGCTGGGACGTGGACCCGGCGCTCTACGGGCAGGAACCGCACCCCAGCACCGACCACCCCCGCCCCGAACGCGATGCCTGGGAGCAGGCCCTGATCCGCGAAGCCATCCGCCAGGACATCCCGCTGCTGTGCATCTGCCGCGGTGAGCAGCTGCTGAACGTGACCATGGGCGGCACCCTGCACCAGCACCTGCCGGACGTCATCGGCCACGG
>DATIMT010000074.1:0-9443 GCA_035475035.1 Arthrobacter sp. | reverse complement strand
CCGCGCGGCGGCCGGGCCACCGCGCGGGCGTCCTCCAAGAGGTGTGCTGACGCTCATGCTGTTGTCTCCTCTCGTATGAAGTGACTCGGGCGACGGGCGGGCGGCGAACCGCATCCGCCCGATCGCGCGCGACGTCAGGCCTTGATGATGTTGTGCTCGGGTCCGTACGGGAACGCGGTGAGATTGCGGTTGCCGTCCGGGGTGATCACGAGGATGTCGTGCTCGCGATAGCCGCCGGCTCCGGGCTCGCCGTCGAGCACCGTGATCATCGGCTCCATCGAGACGACCATCCCCGGCTCGAGCACGGTGTCGATGTCCTCGCGCAGCTCGAGGCCCGCCTCGCGGCCGTAGTAGTGCGAGAGGACGCCGAACGAGTGGCCGTAGCCGAAAGTGCGGTTCGGCAGCAGGCCGTGGCCTACGTAGATCTCGTTGAGCTCGGCGGCGATGTCCTTGCAGACGGCGCCGGGCTTGATGAGTTCCAGGCCGCGGCGGTGCACCTCCACGTTGATGTTCCACAGTTCCAGGGAGCGTTCGTCGGGCTGGCCGAGGAAGAGCGTGCGCTCCAGGGCGGTGTAGTAGCCCGAGGTCATCGGGAAGCAGTTGAGCGAGAGGATGTCGCCGCGCCGGAGCTTGCGGGTGGTGGCCCAGTTGTGGGCGCCGTCGGTGTTGATGCCCGACTGGAACCACACCCATGTGTCGCGGATCTCGGAGTCGGGGAACGTGCGGGCGATCTCGTGAACCATGGCCTCGGTGCCGATGAGGGCGACCTCGTACTCGCTGATCCCCTCGCGGATTGCCGCGCGGATGGCTTCGCCGCCCAGGTCGCCGATGCGGGCACCATGCTTGATGACCTCGATCTCCTCGGCGGACTTGATCATGCGCTGGCGCATTGCGTCCTGCGAGACGTCCAGGAGTTCGGCGCCCGGGAAGGCGGCCGCGATCTTTTCCCGGGTCAGGCCCGGGAGGAAGTCGTCCTCGACTCCGAGCCGGGCCGCTTTTACGCCGCGCTGACGCAGCGCCTCCTGCAGGCCGAAGTAGAAGTTGTCACGGCGCCAGTCGGTGTAGACGATGTTCTCGCCGTAGGAGGTGCGCCACGGCATGCCCGCGTCGATGTTCGCGGTGACGGTGACCGAGTCGTCCGCGGTCACCACCAGGGCGTAGTTGCGGCCGAACGTGGTGTAGAGGAAGTCGGAGTAGTACTTGATGCCGTGGTAGCTGGTCAGGATGACTGCATCGAGGTCCTTGGCGGCCATGATCTGGCGCAGCCCGCCCAGGCGGCGCTCGAACTCTGTGTCAGAGAACGTGAGCTTGCCCTTGGAGCCAATGTGCAGGACCTTGAGGCGCTCGAGTTCGGCGATGGAGGAGGCGTTATCGGCGGTGATAGTCACGAAGGTGGTGCCTTTCTAATGGGTGCAACTGCTGTTGGCGCAGTTGTGTTGGTTTCTGTAGGGGTTGGTTTGGGGGCCTCGGGTTGCCTTGAGGTGCTTGAGGGGCTTCAGAGGTGCTTCAGGGGCTTCCGCGATGTTTCCGCGGCGAACAGGACGGCCATCAGGGAAACCGCGGAGGCGGCCACGAGGTACCAGCCGGGGGCCAGCTTGCTCTGCGTCATGCCGATCAGCAGGGTGGCCATGAAGGGCGCAGTGCCGCCGAACAGGGCGTTGGACAGGTTGAAGCTGACGGCGAAGCCGCTGTACCGGACCTTGGTGGGGAACAGCTCGGCAAGGAAGCTGGGCAGGGTGCCGTCGTTCAGGGTGAGCATGCCGCCCAGCAGGATCTGGACCAGGACGATCACCAGGAAGTTGCCGGTGTCCAGCAGCATGAAGGCCGGGACGGTCAGGAGTATGAACAGCACGGAGGCGATGATCAGCATGCGTTTGCGGCCGAACCGGTCCGAGGCGATGCCGGTCAGGAAGATGAAGCCAATGTAGCTGGCCAGGGCGATGGTGGTGGCCAGGAAGGATTCGGTGGGCCCGAAGCCAAGTTCCTCGGACAGGTAGGTGGGCATGTAGCTGAGGATGACGTAGAAGCCGACGGCGTTGAGCAGCACCGCCCCGCAGGCGATGATCAGCTGCTTGCGGTAGGTCCGGAACATGTCCAGAGCGGGAGCTTTGGGCGCCGACTCCTCCTGCTCAGCCAGGGCCCGGAAAGCCGGGGTGTCCTCCAGCCTGGTGCGGATGTAGCGGCCGATCAGGCCCATGGGCGCGGCCAGGAGGAACGGCAGCCGCCAGCCCCAGTCGTGCAGCTGTTCAGTGCTGAGCACCGAGCTGAGGAGCGCGGCGATCAGTGAGCCCAGGAGGAGGCCCGCGGCGGTGCTGGCCGGTACGACGGCGGCGTAGAGTCCGCGGCGGTTGGCCGGTGCGTATTCCACCAGGAAGGCAGAGGCGCCTGCGTATTCCCCGGAGGCCGAGAACCCCTGGACCACGCGGACCAGGAGCAGCAGGACCGGGGCCAGCATGCCGATGGTTGCGTACCCGGGGATGAGGGCGATGCAGAAGGTGGAGACGGACATGATGACGATGGAGAGTGACAGGGCCTTGCGCCGGCCGAGCCTGTCACCGATGTGGCCCCAGAAGAAGCCTCCCAGGGGACGGACGAAGAAGGAAACGGCAAAGACGCCGAAGGTTGCCAGCAGCGCGGTCTGCCGGTCTGCGTCCGGAAAGAAGACGGAGGAAATGACGGCTGCGAGGTAGCCGTACACGGCGTAGTCGAACCACTCGACGAAGTTGCCGATGAAGCTCGCGGTGACCACCCGGCGTCGTACATCCTTGCTGACCGCGGTGCCGTCCGTGCCGGGGCCTGCCTGGCCAGGAGTGTTGGCGTCAGCGGCAACGAGTCCTGCCCGGGGTGAGTTTGATTCGGTACTCATGAAACCACCAGAAAAAGTAGGAGTTGCAAGTGTTGCAACGTGGTTGTTTCAAGATAGGCGGTGAGCTGCACCACAGTCAATAGGCTCTTCAGTTTCAATTCCCTCAAACGTGTCAGGCGATCCGGGCGTGCGGGAAGAGAGTGAAGCGAATGCCCCAGCAGTTTCATCGTTGCGAGTAACGCAACCGTGTTGTTCATAATCGCTGTTAGTCAAAAGACCTATCCAGAGGCCGCCCCTCCGGCTCAGGGCGCCCGCTCCGGAAAAACAGGCCGCAGGACACGCGCTAAAACAGCCGATCCTCCCCCATACTTGCGGCATGGGGGACGACACACCGCAACGACCTGACCGGATCCTGCTCGCGCTGGTGGGCGTGGTGGTTCTGCTGGTGGTGGTTGCGCTCGCCGTGGTTTTCACCCGGGGCGAGCCCGCGCCTCTTGATGAAGCCAGCCCTGCCGGGGCGGTCCAGCGCTACAGCAAAGCGGTGATCGACGGCGACCTGTCCACCGCGGAGTCCTTCCTCACCCCGGGCGCCCGGAGCCGGTGCCGCGGCGCGAATGCCGGCCAGCCACAGCCCGCCCGCGTTGTTTTGATTTCGACGACGGAGCGCGGCGCTTCAGCCACCGTCAAGGTTTCCATCGTCCGGTCGTCCCAGGGCGGCCCGTTCGGTCCGTCGGAGTATGAGACGGAGGACTCCTTCGCGCTCCTCAAGGTGAATGGGAAATGGATGATTGACCAACCGCCGTACCCACTGACGGCCTGCAGCGTCGTGCCGGTGAAACAATGAGTTCCCCGGCGTTCTCAACGTCCCCGGCCCCGGCGGGCGGTATGACCGCCCTCCGCCGGCTGATCCTGTATGTGCTTCTGTTTGCCCTGGTGGTCATCACCGCGTCCGGCCTCAGCGGACTGCTGGAGCGCCTCTTTCGCACGGCCTCCACCCTGGTTTCGAACGACGTCGCCGGCCTGGCCCTGTCCCTGGCCTTCACCCTGATCGGCGGCCCGCTGGCACTGCTGCTGTGGTGGTTCGTGTGGAAGCGGCTCGACGACGCATCCGAGCGCAGGGCACCGGGTTGGGGCCTCTACCTGACCGGGATCTACGCGGTCTCACTCATCGTCTCCACCACCTCGCTGCTGAATCTCGCCACTTCCTTTGTTGATACGCGGGAAAGCCACTGGCCGTCGCCACTGGCCAACGGAATTGTGTGGGCGGGTATCTGGTGGTGGCACCGGTGGATGTGGAAGCACCCGCGCAAACCGTCGTCGCACCTCGAGGACGTGCGGGCCGTCGTCGGTTCCGTCTTTGGCCTGTTGCTGGCCGCCGGTGCCGGTATCGCCGCACTGGGCGGGCTGCTGGACGTCGCGATCCGCGGCTTCACGGCAACCGCCACTCTTGAGCGCTGGTGGCTCCCCATCCTTCGGTCCCTGATGTGGGCAGCCGGCGGAGCGGTGGTGTGGTGGTGGCACTGGTTCCGGGAGGGCGGGCGGCGTTTCCAGACCGGACTGGTGGACGTCGCCGTCATCGCCGTGGGCATCTTCATCGCCGGCATCACAGGGCTGGGCGGGCTGGGCGTCATCCTGTTCGTCATCCTGCGCCTGGCGTTCGACCGCAGCGACCCCCTGAATGACCTGCTTGAACCGCTGGCCCCGGCCATCGCCGCAGCCGCCATCGGGGCACTGGTGTGGCGGTACCACCGCACCGCGTCCGTCCACCGCTCCACCCGCACCCGCCGGGCCAGCCTCCTGGTGACGTCAGCGGTGGCGCTTGCCGCGGCGGCCTCAGGCATCGGCGTTGTGGTGAACGCGTTGCTGGCCGCGGCCGTCTCTCCATTGGCGGGAGGCGCCACCCGCACCCTGCTCCTGGGCGGCATCAGTTCCCTGGCGGTGGGAGCGCCCGTCTGGTGGCTGGCCTGGAAGCCGAGGCACCAGCCGCGGACGGCAGACGACATTCCACCCGGCCGGCGCGTCTACCTGGTGGCGTTCTTCGGCGTCAGCGCGGTGGTGGCGCTCATTACGCTGCTGGTCATTGGCTACCGCCTCTTCGAATTCCTGTTGGGTGACGTCTCGGGCGGCGGCCTCCTTGACCGCATCCGTGCGCCGCTGGGCCTGCTGGTGGCAGCCGGGCTGGTGGCGGGTTACCACTTTGCGCTGTGGCGTCGGGACCGGGGGCTCCTTGGTGCCGCGGCGCCTGTGCAGAAGCGGGTGATTGAACGGGTCACGTTGGTCAGCGGCTATGCGCCGGATGCCCTGGACCCGGAGGCGTTGGCACGCCGCCTTGCTGACGCCACCGGCGGCGCCAAGGTGGCCACCTGGCTCAGGGCGGACGACGGCGGCGCGGGCCTACCGTCGTCGCCCGTCCTTCCGGCCGGGGTTGATGAGATCATCCGGCAGGTGGTGGCAACACTGGAGGGCATCACGGCCCAGCATGTCCTGGTGCTTGCAGGGCCAGGGACGCGGATGGCGGTAATTCCCCTGGTACCTGCCGGTACTGCGGTCCCTGGAACCGGCACTCAAACCCGGGCCTCTCCGGGCGCTGATCAGCGGTAACCCTCAAGATTTGCGCAGTTTATCCCGCTGCTGGATTAACTCTCTTCCGTTGGCTTCCCGGGGTGCCTAGTGTGGGCACACATGCTTGCCAAGGGGGATAAGTGAAAAGCAACGTTGAAGGCCTGCAGGACACGGCCAACCAGGACGCGCAGGTCGCCGCGCCAAATTCCGTGGACGCGCAAAGCAATGTCGCCGAGTGGACGTCCGATTGCCTTCTCACCATGCGGAGCCCCATACGCTTCAGCCGCGCTGACTGGCCCTAAACCACGCCCCACGGGACGGGCCACCTGGACCACCGGTATGACTCGGTAGAGCCATGCGCCCAACACGGCCAGCGCACTGGTCCAGGTCGTTACCTGCCGTTTCAGGCCCGCCCGGGTTCGCTCAACTTGACGCGTCGCGCTCGATTTCTTCGGCGAGGTCGTCCACTTCTTCGGGGCGTGCCTGAATGCCGGCTTCCTCGAAGCGCTCCTCCAGGACATGGCTTACATCGTCCTGGACGTGGCCCAGCTGGATCTCGTGGCGGACCTCGTCCGCGATGGCCTCAGGAGTCTCGGGGTGGGTGGTTCCCGCCACGATCTCGTCGTTGCCGTCAAAGGGGTCGTTCGCACCGCCGGCTCCGGAATCAGTCATACTCCATCGTTACCCTTTGCCGGCCTGTGGTAAACGGGTGGAAAAGCTCAGAAGAAAGCGCACGACGGCGAGCGCGTCCTGCCGTCGTTCGTTCCCCTAAAGCGTCAGGAGACTTCGGCGAGCAGACCGTCGATGCGGGCCAACAGGCCCGGCCAACCGTTGCCCATGCCCTCGATGGCGTGCCGGCCCATGGGGGTGTCGAGTTGGAAGCCGGCGTGTTCGAAGTGGAGGACGGTGGCGCCGTCGACGGGTTCGAGCCGCCAGGTGATGGTGGTGTCCAGCTGGCCTTCGGCGAAGAGGAAACTGATCGATGTTCCTGGCTCCACGGTCAGGACCTCGCACTGCTGCTGGCCCCACGAGTCCATGTCCATGGTGAAGCGATGCCCCGCCACGGGCGCGATGTCGCCCGGCGCCCACCATCGGGCCAGCAGTTCGGGTGTAGTCAGCGCGGCCCAGACCGCGGAGGCGGGGTGCGGAAAGCGGCGTTCCAGCGTAATGGCGTTCTCGGTCATGACGGATTCTCCTCGTCCAGAAGGTCTGCCAGCGCGTCCAGCCGCTGGTTCCAGTAGTGCTCGAAGTGCTTTACCCAGCCGCCAATCTCGCCGAGGCCGGCCGGCTGGAGGTGGTACACCCTGTTCCTCCCCTGCCGTTCCTCCCGCACCAGGCCCGCCTCGCGCAGCACAGCCAGGTGTTCGGACGCGGCAGGGCGGCTGAGGTCCAGAAGGCCGGTAAGTTCACCGGCGGTCCTGGGCCCTTGGCGCAGCTCGTCCAGGATGATCCGCCGTGCCGGATTGGACACGGCGGCGAAGACATCGGGAAGCACCATCACAGTATATGTCGGAAATATCCGACGCATTGCCACTGCAGCGGCTGGCGGCCCTGGCAGGATGCACCTACTCCAATTCCCCGGCCGCCCCAGAGCCAGCAGCCACCGGCCTGCACAGACAAACCCATCAACAGACCCGAGCGCTGAATCACCGCCGTGCTCTACGGTTCAGCCGGTCCGCCGCCCCAGCCGAAAGCCCACCCAAAATGCAAGCAGCAACAGGCCGGCGACGGCGACGGCGAGGCCGATCTGCGTCCCCTGCGTTATGAAGGCCGCTCCGTTGGCGCTGAAGGGTTTGTTGCTCAGCGGGGCGTAGGCAAACCAGCCGGTGAAGTCGCGGTTCAGATAAGCGATCAGGCAGCCACCCAGCACTGCCGCTACGCCCAATAAGGGCACGACGGCGGCTGGTACCTTGATGCCTTTGGACGGCCCGTGTTCATTCGGTTCGTTGTTCTCCCCCATGCAGGTGAGTCTAACCGGGCAAATAAGCATTGCCGAGAAAGCGTTTTCTCGGTATGGTCCATTTCAGCGCTCCGAGGTAACTGGCGTCACACTAGCCCCAGGACCGGAGCGCAGTTCATTCCAATGACGGAAGAGAGAACATGCGAAAACGCACTATGCACTTATCCATGTCTGCCGCGGTTGCCGTGGCCGGAGCATTGCTCGTTGCCGGGCCGGCAGGCGCGTCTCCCAACCCGGCTGCTGATCCCGCCGCCCAGACTGCTCAGACGCCTCTTGAACGCCAGGCCCTTCCCGCAGGAAACGGCTGGGCATCCGAGGGCACGGGAACCACTGGCGGCTCGTCAGCAGCAGCGGCCAACGTTTACGACGTCTCCACCAAGGCGGAACTGTTGGCTGCTTTCACCACCGCCGGAAGCCAGCCCAAAATCGTCCGGATCCATGGCAGCATCGACGCCAACACGGCCGCTGACGGTTCCCCGCTCAGCTGCGAAGACTACGCTGCGGGCACCGGCTACAGCCTGGAGCAGTACCTTCAGGACTTCGATCCGGCCACCTACGGCCGCAGCCAGAAGCCCGCCGGCCCGCAGGAGGACGCCAGGCGCATCGCTGCAGCAAACCAGGCGAAGACCATCAGGTGGGACATCCCCAGCAACACCACCATTGTTGGCGCTACTCCGGACAGCAGCATCAAGGGCGCAGCCCTCCGCGTGAACGGCGCCACGAACGTGATCGTCCGCAACCTCACCCTGCGGGATTCGTCGGATTGCTTCCCCGCCTGGGACCCAACGGATGGCACCGAGGGCAACTGGAACAGCGAGTACGACCTGCTGCAGGTCATCAACAAAACCACGCACGTCTGGATCGACCACTCGGCCTTCACCGACGCCCCCAACCTGGACAACTCCCAGCCGCTCTATTTCGGCCGTCCCTACCAGGTGCATGACGGCGCAGTCGACGTCACCAACGGCTCGGATCTGGTGACCATGTCGTACAACCGCTTCTCGGACCACGACAAGCTGCTCCTGATCGGCTCCACCGATTCGCCCACACGCGGGGACCCCGGAAAGCTGCGGGTCACCATCCACCACAACGTCTTCGAAAACATCGGCCAGCGGGCCCCTCGGGTCCGTTTCGGCCAAGTGGATGTGTACAACAACCACTTCAAGGTGGCAGAGGACAGCGCGATTCCCTACGAATACAGCCTGGGCGCCGGATTCAGCTCCCACCTCTACGCTGAGGCGAACGCCTTCACGCTTCCGGCCGGAACCGGCGCCGCGGACATCATCGGCCGGTACAAGGGAACGGCCATCGCCACCATCGCCAACGCGGTCAACGGCAAGATCACTGACATTCTCGCCGAGTACAACGCCGCGGCCGCACCCGCGGACCAGCTGGCAGCGGACACGTCCTGGACTCCCACCCTGCGTACACAGGTCCACCCGGCCCAAGCCGTTCCGGCGTTGCTCAAGGACTCCACGGGCCCGATCTTCACTGCGGGAACGGATCGCTGATGGCCGCCATCCTGCCAAGCCGCCGCAGCGTCCTGGCCACCCTGGCGCTCACCGCCGGGGCCGCGGCCTTTTCGGGGACGGGGATAGCGGCCGCGGTCGCCCAGGCCGGCCCGGACCCCACCAAGCCGCGCACCAAGCCGGTCATCTTCGTCGTCGGGGACTCGACGTCGTCGGCCTACCAGCAGTCCGAACGTCCGCGCGCGGGCTGGGGGCAGGCCCTGCCACTCCTGCTGGGGCCGCAGGCCACCGTCTTTGACTACGCGTGGTCCGGCGCCTCCTCCAAGAGCTTTGCCGACGCCGGGCTGCTGGACCGGGTGCTGGACCTGATGCAGGCGGGCGATTACCTGCTGGTCTCCTTCGGCCACAACGACGAAAAGGTGTCGGACCCGGCGCGCGGAACACTCCCGGATTCCACCTTCAAGGAGTATCTGGGCCGGTACGTCGATGGGGCCCGGGCACGCGGGGGCAAGCCAGTCCTTGTCACGCCGGTGGAGCGCCGCCGCTTCGATTCCTTCGGCATTGCGAAGGACTCCCACGGAGCGTATCCGCAGGCTGTGCGCGAGCTGGCCGCAGCGTCCGGCACGCCCCTGGTGGACCTCACGGC
>DATIMT010000073.1:0-12879 GCA_035475035.1 Arthrobacter sp. | reverse complement strand
CGTGCGGCGGACGTCCGAGAGGGTCCGCCGCAGCTGTCCTTCCGGCATTTCGGACACGCCGGGTTCGTTTTCCTGCGGCCGCTTCAGGATGGTTTCCTGGAACTGCTGGTCCGCGCCCGCCAGCAGCACCAGCCCGATGGCAGTGGACCGCAGCGGTGCCCGGCCGCCCACCCGGTAGGCCACTTCGGTTGCGTCCTTGGCGGACAGCCGCTCAATCAGCACCGCCTGCTCGTTGTCCCGCACGGCGAGCAGGACGTGGTGCCGGGTGACCTCGAAGAGGTCTTCCAGGTAGGGCAACGCGATTTCCCGTACCCCATGCCCGCGCGGCGACAGCGACGCCACTTCCCACAGCCGGACCCCCACCACGTAGCGGCCGTCGTCGAGCCTTTCCAAAGCGCCCCAGGCCACCAGCCGCGCGATCAGCCGCAGCGCCGTCGGCGCCGGCATTTCAGCAAACCGCGCCAACTCGGACAGGGTCAGGGCACGGCGCCGGTCGGAAAAGACGGCCAGCAGGCTCAGTGCCCGGTCGATGACCGGTTCGCCCTGTTTGGGGCGCTTTCCGCGGGTGGGCGGGGTGTCCGTTTCCGGGGTGAGAGTCATGGCAGAAGTTCCTAGCGCCGTTGATAGTTGCATGGCTCGCAGTGAGCTGAACCACAATACTATTCCAACCATTGAAAGGCGCAGGTGGCGTGGCGGCCAGGGAGCGTGAAGCTTGAACTCCAAGCAACCGCACTCCAGGAGTCCTGCCGCATGACCGCCCCCACCCGGCTTCGGGCCGAGCACCTGCCCGAGGCGATGGGCTTGACCGTCCTGGCGCCCAGGCTCAGCTGGACGCCGCCCGCCGGGACTGCCGGTCAGCATGCATACCGCATTGCCGCCAGCAACGGCTGGGACACCGGCAAGGTGGAGTCATCCGCCTGCAGCGGCATCGCGTACAGCGGGCCGGCGCTGCAATCCAGGGCGCGGTTCGAGTGGCGTGTCTGCACCTGGAATGCCGCTGAAGACGGCACCGAAACAGCCAGCGGCTGGTCGAAGTCGATGCCGGTGGAGCTGGGTTTGATCCATGCCGCGGACTGGGCGGCCCAGTGGATCGGCCCCGAGGAAGTCACGGTGGGGGCTCCCGGGGAGCGGCCCGGCTACGCCCTCACCAAAACGTTCACGCTTGAAGCCGCTCCGGAGAAGGCCCGCGCCTACGCCACAGCGCACGGCATCTACGAGCTCTTCATCAATGGCCGGCGCGTGGGCGACCAGCAGCTCACCCCCGGCTCCACCAGCTACAACACCACCCTCCAGGTCCAGACCTATGACATCACCGGGCTCCTCCGCGAAGGCGCCAATGACGTCAGGGCGATCCTCACCGACGGCTGGTACCGCGGCACCTTCGGGTACACGCGCGACGCCGGCATGTACGGCACGCACACTGCATTCCTTGCGCAGTTGGAGGTGGAGTCCGGGGCGTCCCGGCAGCTCATCGGCACCGATGGCTCCTGGCTGGTGGCCGCAACGGAGATCATCAGCGCCGACCTCATGGCGGGCCAGTGCGTCGATTTCAGAAACGCCGACGGCGGCAGCCAGCCCCAGGTGGCCGACCGCGCCACTGCAGCCGGCGCACCCCAGCGGCGTCCCGCCGTCGTCCGTTCCGGCAGTTTCAAGGCACTGACCGGTCCCCTTGCCCCGCCCACCCGGGTGACGCAGGAGCTCTCCCCGGTGGCCATCACCCGCCTGGCCAACGGCAGCCAGGTGGTGGACTTTGGCCAGAACATCCACGGCTGGATCCGGCTCACCAGGCTCGGTCTGCCCGGCGAGACCGTCACCCTGGAATACGGCGAAGCGCTTGGGACGGACGGCGACGTCACCCGGGACCACCTGCGCCCCCTCGATTTCCGGACGCCTGGTACTTTCCGGGAGGCAGGCCAGGTGGACACCGTCATCGCCGCCGGCGCCCCGGGCGAAGTCTTCGAGCCACGGCACACTACCCACGGCTTCCAATACGTGTCCGTCCGCGGCCTCGGGGAGGACCTGCAGCCGGAGGACATCACCGGCTGCCTGGTCCGCACAGACCTGGAGCAAATCGGCTCGTTTCGCTGCAGTGATGAGCGACTGAACAGGCTCCACGACATCGTGGAGTGGAGTTTCCTGGACAACTCCTGCGAGGTTCCCACCGACTGTCCACAGCGCGAAAAAGCCGGCTGGACGGGGGACTGGCAGCTGTTCGTTCCCACGGCCGCCTACCTCTACGACGTCACGGGCTTTTCGCGGAAGTGGCTGCGGGACGTCCGCGCCGACCAGTGGGACAACGGAATCGTCGCCAACATCTCGCCGTCCCCTGGGCCCGCTGTGACGTCCGCTGAATTCATGGGCTTCACCAACGGATCCGCGGGCTGGGGCGACGCCGTGGTCATGGTGCCATGGGAGGTTTACCTGGCCACCGGGGACGCCTCGATCCTGGCCGAGAACTGGGAGGCCATGAACCGGTGGCTGGGCTTCGTCCGGACCTCCGCAGAAACGCAGCGGCACGCCTCCCGCGTGGCGGCCAACCCAATTCCGGCGCCGTACGAGCAGTACCTCTGGGACAGCGGCTTCCACTTCGGGGAATGGATGGAACCGGATGGGCCAGAACCGGATCTGTTCGCCGCCCGCAGCGCCGAGCACGGCATCGTGGCCACCGCCTACTACCGGCACACGACCGAGCTGATGGGACGGATCGCCGGAGTCCTGGGCCGGGGCACGGAGGCCGCTGGACTGGCGGAGCTTTCGAACCGGATCCGGGACGCGTGGCAGACGGAATACCTTGATCCCTCCGGCCGGGTGACCGGAGCCAGCCAGGCCCACTGCGTCCGTGCCCTGGCCTTCGATTTGGTCGATTCCCGGTACCGGGCTGCCGTCACCGCGCAGCTGGCGGAACTGGTCCGCGACGCCGGAACCCACCTGGGCACGGGCTTCCTGGCCACGCCCTACCTGCTGCCGGTCCTGGCCGACAACGGCGAACTTGACCTTGCCTACGAGCTCCTCATGCAGGACACTGAGCCCTCCTGGCTGGCGATGGTAGACCGGGGGGCCACCACCATGTGGGAGCTGTGGAACGGGATCGACGCCGAGGGCAACGCGCACCAGTCGCTCAACCATTACAGCAAGGGCGCGGTGGTGTCCTTCCTGCACCGCTACACGGCGGGACTGCGGCAGGCTCCCGGGAGCGCGGGCTGGGAGCGGATCATCATCGAGCCGCGCCCCGGCGCCGGGCTGACGGCCGCGTCCACCTCGCACCAGGGTCCGCGCGGCCTGGTCCAAGTGGCCTGGACTTCATCGGACGGGACAGCGTTGGAGGGGATACAGGACGACGGCGTGCTGACGCTCACCGCCACAATCCCGCCCGGCACCACCGCCGAGCTGCTGATGCCCGGCGAGCCGGCCGCCGTCGTCGGACCCGGACAGCATACTTTCCTTGCCGCAACCGGCGGGGACTTCGCACAACCTGAACCGATGAGGAGCACACTATGACAGTGGATGACTTGACCGACGTACTCGAACCTTCCCGGCCGGACGTACCCCGTTCCGGCGGCGTGGAGATCCCGCCGTTCCCCGTCTTCGACGCCCCCGGAACGCCGGAGCATGTCTCTGACGTCTCGTCCGTGCACCGCGAGGTCACATATGCACGAGCCCTCGGCTTCCGTCCCTTGAAGATGGACATCTGGCTGCCCCGCCAGGCGTCCGGACCTGTGCCGTTGGTGCTCTGGGTCCACGGTGGAGCCTTCCAGCTGGGCGACCGCCGTGAACTGCCGCCCACCTTCGCGCCCAACTCGGTCTTCCGGCTGCTCAACGAGGCCGGCATCGCCTGCGCCACGGCGGACTACCGGCATTCACTCGAAGCGCCGTTCCCCGCACAGCTCCACGACCTCAAAGCTGCCGTCCGCTACCTCCGGGAATTCGCCTCCGTCCTGGGTATCGATCCGGAGCGGTTTGGGGCGTGGGGCGAGTCGGCCGGCGGCCACCTGGTGGCACTCCTCGGACTCACCGGTACCCGCGACGACCTGGACGGCGGACTCGGCGCGCAGGGGCACCCAAGCGGTGTCAGCGCCGTCGTCGACTTTTACGGCGTCTCCGCACTGCTGGACATCCCCCCAATGACCACGCCCGAGGGCCTCTTCCCCGCTGCCCTGACGGCGGCCGTGCCCCCGGGCATGTCCCTGCAGCCGGAACACATGCTGGTGGGCGGCTCCGATGACCCGGCCCTGCTCGCGGCCGCCAGCCCCGTCACCTACGTGACCGCCGACGCCGCGCCGTTCCTGCTGATCCACGGCGACTCCGACGGGCTGGTTCCGCACTCGCAGACCGACCTTCTGGCGGCAGCGCTCGCCGATGCCGGCGTTGACCATGACGTGGTGACCATCCAGGGCGGCGATCACTGCTTCTTCGGCGCCGAGGACCAGCTGGACACCATTCTGGCCACCGCCGTCGACTACTTCTCCCGGAAGCTGGGAACACCATGACACCCCGAACAGAATCAGCCGCGGGATATGCCGGGGCCACTGGGAACGCCGGACAGGGCGAGGCATCCGCGGCAGGTTTCGCCGAGTACCTGGCCACCCCGGAGGGCCCGCAGTTCCTGAACCCGGACGCCGTGCGCTCACCGGGCCCGGACGTCCCCACCCGGACTGTCACCGCCGACGGGCGGCATGGGCCGGTGGCCATCCGGATCTACGGTGAACCGGCGGGCACGGACAGCCCCGCGCTGGTGTGGCTGCATGGCGGCGGCTTCGTCAGCGGCAGTGTGGACATCCCCGAATCGGACTACCTGGCACGGGTTCTGGCCAGCCGGGGGACGCCGGTGCTGTCGATCGATTACCGGCTGGCACGCGACGGCGTGTCCTTCCCCATTCCGCACGATGACTCCTTGACGGGCTGGTTCTGGGCCCGGGACAACGCCGCATCCCTGGGGCTGGACCCGGACCTGCTCTGTTTGGGCGGGGCCGGCGCGGGCGGCAACCTGGCCGTGGGCGCTGCACTCTACCTGATTGACGCGGGCAAGCCGCTTCCGGCCAAACTCCTGCTGGCCTACCCCTTCCTGCACGCGGAACTCCCGCCGCCGGCCGGGGGACTGGACCAGGAGATCATGGCGGGGCTGCCGCGGCACCTGAGGTTCACGCTGGAGGACTGCATCCGGACGGCCGAAAACTACGTGGGCGGCCCGGTCAGCATGGCGCCCTCCTACGCCATGCCTGGCTATGCGGACCCTGCCGGCCTTCCGCCCACAGCGCTGCTCGCCTGTGAGTACGACGACGCCCGCGGCTCAACTGAGCTGTTCGCCTCGGCCTTGGAGCGGGCCGGGGTGCCGGTGTCCTACTTCCTCGCCGAAGGCGCGGTCCACGGCCACCTCAACCACACCGCAGGCCTTCCGGAGGGCCAGCCGGCCCTGGATTTCCTGGCCAGGGAACTGGCGGCGGCGCGGCGGGCGTGATGCCGCCGGCATCCGTCGGCACAACGGCCGGCACCTCGGCCGGCACCTGATCTAGCCGGGCTTTGGGCTGCCTTCGGCCGCCGGCTGGCTGCTGGACCAGATATCGCCCATCTCCTCGGTGGACTGCTCAACAATCCTGCTCATCGCCGCATGCGCGGCGGCTGCCTGGCCGCGCTGGATGGCGCTGGCCACATCGACATGCAGTTGAAGTGCTTCGTGGTCCGGGAGATGCGGCATCAGGCCGTGCTGGGTCCGCCCGGCCAGTACTTCCGCCACGAGTTTGTGCAACTGCGAAAACATGAGGTTGCCGGAGGCGTTGAGGACCGCGGCGTGGAATTCGATGTCCAGGCGCAGGAATTCGCCTTGGTCTCCCCGTTGCCCGGCGGCCCAAAGCCGGGCGGCCATGGACACAAGGTCGCTGGCCTCATCCAATGAGGCACGTTCCGCGGCAAGCCGGGCTGCCTGCGGCTCAATGGCGCCGCGCAGTTCATTCAAGGCCTGCAGCTGTTCCAGCCGCTTGGCCGACGCCAGCCGCCAGCGGATCACCTGGGGGTCATAGAGGTTCCAGCTCGCCTCCGGCTGGACCACCGTTCCCAAGCGCCGGCGCGACTCCAGCATGCCCATGGAGGACAGAACGCGGGTGGCTTCCCGGATCACGGAGCGGGAGACCTTGTGCTGCGCCTCCAGTTCATCGAGCCGAAGGATTGAATTGGGTGCCAGCGTCCCCTCGGCGATGGCGAGCCCCAGGTTCTCGACCAGCGATGAATGCAGGTCAGGGGACAACGCCGCCTTTGGGATGGTCATGAATAAATCATATGGGGGCCAAGGCCGGTCTTGTATATGTCTGCCTTATTTGTTTATGCTCGCTGAACACAGCAGACGTAAAGAGGCGTTTGTAACCGGCCCGCGAAGCTGCGGGCCCTGAAGGCGAAGGAAGTCGTAATGAAGCGGCGTTCAATTGTGAAGTACGCGGCCGTTGCCGCGGCGATGTCACTGGGGCTGACCGCCTGCAGCGGCGGCGGAGGCGGCAGCGACCAGGCGAAGGAGTCCGGGGTCGTCCGCGTCACCCTGGCCAACCACGTCTGGACGGAGGGCATCAAGGCCGCAATTCCGGAGTTCGAGAAATCCAGCGGACTCAAGGTCGAGCTGACCCAGCTGGGCGAGGACCAGCTCTCGGACCAGTACAACGTCAAGCTCAACGCAGGCAGCGACGAGATCGACGTGATGATGTACCGCCCGTTGCAGGAAGGCAAGGCGTTCGCCAAGAACGGCTACCTGGCGGACCTGACCAAGAATGTCTCCTCGGACTCGGGCTGGGACTGGAAGGATTACCAGGAGGGACCCGTCAAGGCCACCACGGCTGACGGCAAGGTTGTGGGCGTACCGATCATCACCGAGCGCGAAGTCCTCTACTACCGCAAGGACCTGCTCCAGGCGGCAGGCCTGCAGGTGCCCAAGACCATGGAGGAGCTGGAAGCGGCGGCCAAGGCCATCAAGGCCGCAAACCCGGACACCGCCGGCTTCGTGGCCCGGACCGGAAAGTCCGCGGCAGTCACCCAGTTCTCCAGCTTCCTGTACAGCTTCGGCGGCGACTTCATGGACGCCAGCGGCAAGGCCTCGGTGAACACGGACGCCGCCAAGAAGGCCTACGCCTACTACGGCGGACTGATCCGCAACTACGGCCCCGCCAATGTCAGCACGGACATGAGCTGGCCGGAGGCAATGGCCATCTTCACGCAGGGCGGTGCCGCCTTCTACACCGAGGCCGATTCGCTCTACAAGAACGCTACTGATCCTGCCAAGTCCAAGGTCGCGGACAAGGTGGGATTCGCCCAGCTGCCCGCAGGCCCCGCTGGTTCCAAGCCCTACAACATCCCCTCGTGGGCCCTTGGCGTGAACCAGAACTCCAGCAACCAGGACAACGCCTGGAAGTTCATCCAGTGGGCAACCAGCAAGGAACGCACCCTTGCAGCCCAGAAGGCCGGCGTCCCGGGTCCCCGTGCTTCAGTCTGGTCCAACCCTGAGGGAACCTCCACCTACCCGAAGGACCTTGCCGACGCGATTTCGGCCAGCGCCAAGAACGGCGTGGGCCACGACCGGCCTGAGGTTGTCACCGTAGGCAAGGCACGTGAAATCGTGGGCGCACCAATCGTCGGCACCATCACCGGCGCGGACGCCGCCGCCGCGGCCAACGATGCCCAGACCGCTTTCCAGACCTTCCTGGACAGCGAAAAGAAGTAGTCCGCGGGGCGCCTTTAGGCGCCGCACCAGCCCGCCGGGACGGACCCCAAGGCCGTCCCGGCGCGGCCCCGATTCACCCCCAACTTCCTTAGGTGAACCATGTCTGTATTGAACCCTCCCCGCAGTGCCCGCACCCGCCTTCCCGGCGGTCCTGCCGGTGCCGGGAGGAACTTTTCCGCCTGGGCCAACCGGCACCGCAAGTGGCTCTTCGCAGCCCCGGCAATGATCTTCGTCGGCGTCCTGATCGTCTTTCCGCTGGCCTGGACCCTGTACCTGAGCCTCACCGATTCCCAGGGCTCCGTCCGGGCCGCCACTGAGTTCATCGGGCTGCAGAACTACCTCACGGTCCTCAGCGATGCCGAGCGTTTCTGGCCGGCCGTGGGCCGCACCCTTGCCTTCACCGGCGTCGCACTTGCCTTCGAGGTGGTGCTGGGGATGGGCGTGGCGCTCCTCCTGTGGCGGCCCTTCCGCGGTGAAAAGTGGGTCCGGGTGGCCATCCTGCTGCCGCTGGTGGCCACCCCCGTGGCCGTCGGCATGATGTGGCGGCTGATCTTCGACCCCAACATCGGCTTCGTCAACCAGCTCCTGGGCATGGTGGGCATCCCGCCCCAGCCGTGGCTGTCCGGGCAGGACACTGCCCTTGGCACCACGATCTTCATGGACGTGTGGCAGTGGACCCCCATGGTGGTGCTGATCCTGCTGGCCGGCCTGACCTCGTTATCCGATGAACCCGACGAGGCCGCCCGCGTGGACGGGGCCAACGCCTTCCAGCGGTTCTTCTACATCACCCTGCCCCTCATGATGCCCACCGTGATCGTGGCCATCCTGCTGCGCGGCATCGATGCCCTGAAGACCTTCGACATCCTTTACGCCACCAAGGGCAAGGGCGGTGGCTCGTTCCACGAAGTGGAGACGCTGAACGTCTACGCCTACGGCCTGAGCTTCGACTACAACCAGTACGGGCTCTCCTCGGCCGTGCTGATCCTGTTCTTCATGATCATCATCGGCTCCATGTGGCTGCTCACCATGCGCAAGAAAGCGGTAAGCAAATGACCGTCATGACAGACTCCGGCACCACGGCCGCGGCCCACCGCCCCACGCGCCGGCGCAAGCCCCTGGCCACCCGCGCCTACAAGGTGTTCCGGGTGGTTGCCCTCATCCTTGTGGTGCTGTTCCTGCTGGCACCGCTCTTCTGGATGCTCCTGGCATCGCTGAAGACCAACGTGGACATCTACGACACCGGCAAGGCCTTCCTGTTCTCGCCCACCTTCGAGAACTACGCCAACGTGCTGCAGCGCAACAACTACTTCGTGTTCATCGTCAACAGCTTCTGGGTGGCTTTCGTCTCCACGGCGCTCTCGATCGTCCTCGGCGTCCCCGCGGCCTACGCCATGAGCCGCTTCGCCATGCACCGGTCCGCGCTGGTGGTCCTGATGGCCCGCGTCATCCCCGGCGTCTCCCTGCTGGTGCCCTGGTACTACGTCTTCTCCAACCTGCGGATGGTGGGGAAGTTCGAGGTGCTCATCCTGAGCCACATGTTCGTTGCCCTCCCGCTGATCGTCTACATCATGATGAGCTACTTCGATTCACTGCCCCTGGAACTGGAGGAATCAGCCGAGGTCGACGGGCTCACGCCGATCGGCGCCTTCCGGCTGATCACGCTTCCGCTTGCGGTCTCCGGCATCGCTACCGCAGGTATCCTGTCCTTCATCTTCTCCTGGAACAACTTCATGTTTGCGCTGGTGCTCTCCGGCGCCAAGACCAAGACGCTGCCCGTGGCGATCTTCGACTTTGTCTCCTACGCCAGCATCGACTGGGGCGGGCTGATGGCGGCGGCAACGGTCGTCACCATTCCCATCATGATCATTGCGTTGTTCACGCAGAAGTACATCGTCTCCGGCCTGACAGCCGGCGCCACCAAGGGTTAGGAACACCGCGTGACTGTCATCAGCCGGATCGAAACATTCCTCGTTGCACCCCGCTGGCTCTTTGTCCGGGTCGAAACCGAAAGCGGAATCGTAGGGTGGGGCGAGGCCACCTGCGAGGGTCGCAGCGAAACGGTGCGCACCGCCGTCGGACAACTCTCCGAACTGCTCATCGGAAAGGACGCGCTCCGGATCGAAGACCACTGGCAGGTGATGACCAAGGGCTCCTTCTACCGCGGCGGGGCAATCCTGGCCAGCGCGGTCTCCGGCCTGGACCAGGCACTCTGGGACATTGCCGGCAAGCACTTCAACGCCCCGGTGCACCAGCTTTTGGGCGGCCACGTCCGGGACCGGATCCGCATGTACGGCTGGGTGGGCGGCGATGAGCCGAACGAGGTGGCGGACCAGATCAGCGCCCAACTGGAGGTGGGGCTCACCGCTGTCAAGATGAACGCGAGCGGGAGGATGAGCCCGGTCGCCTCCGTGGCAGAGATCGACGGCGTCATCCGCCGTGTTGCGGCAGCCCGCGAGGTCCTGGGGGACCACCGGGACGTCGCCGTCGACTTCCATGGCCGCTTCAGCCTGGCGAACGCGAGGCGGGTGGCCCCGCTGCTGGAACCATACCGGCCGTTCTTCCTTGAAGAGCCCGTGGTCCCGGAAAACACCCACCTGCTCCGGGAGTTCACCTCATCCACCACCACTCCGGTGTCCACCGGTGAGCGGCTCTACAACCGGCAGGAGTTCCTGCCCGCACTGCAGGCGGGCATCGCCGTTGCGCAGCCGGACCTCTCGCACGCCGGCGGCATCACTGAGGTACGGAAAATTGCCTCACTCGCCGAGGTCTACGAAGTCCAGCTGGCCCCGCACTGCCCGCTGGGGCCGCTGGCGCTCGCGGCCTGCCTGCAGGTGGGCTTCGCTACGCCCAACTTCCTGATCCAGGAACAAAGCATCGGCATCCACTACAACCAGGGCGCCGAAGTCCTCGACTACGTGGTGGACAAGACGCCGTTCAAGTTCGTGGACGGCCACATCGAGCGGCTCACCGGGCCCGGGCTCGGCATCGAGATCGACGAGACCGTGGTCCGTGCAGCGGACAAGAGAGGCCATGCCTGGCGCGGCCCGGTGTGGCGCCACCCCGACGGATCCTTCGCAGAATGGTGAACCCCATGACTTCCCACAATCCAGTCGTAACTGCCGCCAGCCTGCTGGCCGGTATCCGGCAGGCCAGGCTTGTCGGCATTGTCCGCGGGAACGACGGCGGTGCTGCCGCCAAGGCCGCGCTGGCCGCGATGAAGGAAGGCTTCCAGTACGTGGAGATCGCGCTCACCACGCCCAACGCCCTGGACGCGATCCGGGAGGTCCGTGCGGCTGCCCCTGACGGCTGCCTGGTCGGAGCGGGCACCGTGATGACCCCGGCCGACGTCGAACAGGTCGCCGCTGCCGGCGGCCAGTTCATCGTCACTCCCTCCCTGGCGCCCTCGATCAGTGCGGCAGCCAGTGCGGGCATCCCGGTCCTGGCCGGCGCGCTGACCCCCAGCGAGGCCTATGAAGCGATGGAACGCGGGGCCACCGCCATCAAACTCTTCCCGGCCTCGATCGGCGGGCCCGGCTACCTGAAAGCCGTCCGTGATCCCTTCCCGGACATCCCGTTCATCGCCGTGGGCGGCGTGGGGCTCCGCGAAGCGACGGGCTATTGGGAGGCCGGCGCCATTGCCGTCGGCCTGGGCGGCCCCTTGTTCGGAACGGCAGCCTCCGGCGGCGACCTCAACGGAATGCGGGAGCGGGCCCGAGGTTTCCTGGGCCTCGCCGCAGACTTCGCAGGTCGCGCCGGGGCCGGGGCCCAGGCATGACTGCCGCGGCGGCCCCAACCGGGGACAGTCCAGCCGGACCCCACGTGGACCTGCTCACCTTCGGTGAGTCCATGGTCTCGCTCCGCTCCGCCGGCCCCCTAGCCTCCGGAGGAACCCTGAACATGCAGGTGGCAGGGGCGGAATCGAACGTGGCCATCGGTATCGCGCGGCTGGGCCATTCGGCTGGCTGGGCCGGGGTGGTCGGCGCCGATCCGCACGGCGAGTTCATCCTGAAACAACTCCGCGGCGAGGGTATCCAACTGCGTCACAGCGTGCACCCGGAACGGAGCACCGGGGTGATGTTCCTGGAACAACGCACCGCCGATCTCAGCCGGGCCTTCTACTACCGGGCCGGGTCCGCGGGAGCCACAATCTCCCGCAGCCATGTGGAAGCCGCACTGGATGCCGGCACCCGGATTCTGCATCTGACCGGCATCACCGCCGCGCTCAGCCCGGAAGCGCGGGATGCTGTGGAGTACGCCGCGGAACGGGCTGCGGCTGAAGGAATTGTGGTCTCCCTCGACGTCAACTACCGGAGCAAACTCTGGTCCCGGGGCGAGGCGGGAGCCGTACTTGGCCCCCTGGCCCGGCACGCCACCATAGTGATCGCGTCCGACGACGAACTCGAGCTGATTGCCCCGTCCTGGGAAGGGTGCACGGCGCCAGGACAAGCAGCCGATGCTGCCGCCGAGCCTGCGGGCGGCGACGAAGCCCCTGCTGACGGCGAGGCCAGCGCTGCCGCACGGCTGCTGGCAGCCGGAGTCAACCAGGTCGTGGTGAAGCGGGGCGCTGCAGGTGCAGCAGTCCATACAGCGGAAGGCGTGATTGAAGCGCCGGCCATCGCCGTCACCTGCGTGGACACCGTGGGTGCGGGAGACGCGTTCACGGCAGGCTACCTTTCGGCCATGCTCGACGGCGACGACGTCACCGGCCGCCTGAAGCGCGGCATCCTTGCCGGCGCCTTCGCCGTCAGCACGCGTGGTGACTGGGAGGGCTTGCCCCGTCGCGGGGAGCTTGCCCTGCTCGACGCCGCCCGGGGCAGCACCGTGCGCTGATTCCTGCCCTTCACATTCCAGACTTTAAGAAATCCCGACCCGAAAGCCAGCCATGAAAATTGTTGCCGCCGATGTTTTTGTCACCAGTCCGTCGCGGAATTTTGTGACTCTTCGGATTACTACCGAGGACGGGGTGACCGGTATTGGTGATGCCACGTTGAATGGCCGGGAGTTGGCTGTTGCGGCGTATTTGAAGGAGCATGTGGCGCAGTTGTTGATCGGTAAGGATCCGCACCGGATTGAGGATACGTGGCAGTTCCTGTACCGGAGCGCGTATTGGCGGCGGGGGCCGGTGACGATGGCGGCGATCGCGGCGGTGGATATGGCGTTGTGGGATATCAAGGGCAAGCTGG
>DATIMT010000072.1:0-4001 GCA_035475035.1 Arthrobacter sp. | reverse complement strand
CCCCCCCCCCCCCCCCCCCCCCCGCCCGTCCCGTTTCGCGGCGGATTGTGGTTGCAACGGATTAGCCGATGACAAGTTCAACGATCCGCCACACCTGCTTGCTGCGTTCAAGCCGGACTGCAACGGCGCGCGCCCGTACGTCATCCACCACCACCGCGCTGGCCTCATAGATCCCGTCAGCCACCTCGCAGACCCGTACGGAGCGGACTATGGAATTCCGATGGAGCCGGGCAAGCGCAGGATTGCCCGTCCTGGTGAGTTCGCGCCTGATCAGTGCCGCCCTGTGCTGCAGCGATGCCAGGCAGCGCGGATCCAGGCGCCGCGCCAACTGGTGGATGGGACGGATTCCGGCGAGGACTTCCATGGAAGCTTGAACCGTTCCGCGGGTGATCGCCCTGACTTCGGCAGCCTCACTCACCGGCCGCAGGGATGAGGGGGTCGCTCCGCCGGGGTGGCCGGCAGAGGCCGCCGCCGACACACTTCGGGTGGCGATGTCACTGCCTGCCTGGCCGGCGTTGGCGGCCGGCCCTTGGACGGCCCTGACAGGTGTCGCTGCGGTCATGATATTCCCCTTGGTTGATTTGGTGTTGGTTCGACTTGCTGATTGCCTGTTGATCGATGGCACGGAGGCCGGGGGTGCGGGAATGCGGGACGGCGTATCCGGCCACGCGCGGGATTTGCGGCTACGAAGCTGCCGGTGCCTGGAGAATCTGGCCTGGAAGCAGGACATCCGGGCTCCCGCCAATCAATGTGCGGTTTGCTGCGTACCACCGTGGCCATTCAAGTGCGATGTCCACGTCGGAGGCTTCGGGTCCTAGATAGGCCGCTACGATCTCCCACAGGGTGTCGCCCGCGAGGACAGTCACTGCCGTTGCCGGGCCCCGCGGGCCGTCCAACTCGGGACCGGCCGTAGTCCTGGCGTCCGGTGCAGCCAGCAGGCCGGGCTCCACGACAGGGGAAGCAGGCTGCCATCCGGGGCTGAGTGTGGCGGTGGGCAGCTGTGTGCCGGCTTCCGACACCGGCGCCGCCGCATGATGACCGGGTGACGGTGCCTCCGTAGGAAGCAGTGGGGTTGGGAGGTCCGGGCCGCGCGGGCTGTCACTTGCAGTGGGCTCCGGAAGGTGATCTGCAGCCGCCGGGTTTGACGGGGCCGACGAGGAATGCGCGTGTGTCGGCGCCCATTCGGGTCCTGGCATGGTGGTGGCCGCATTTGCAGCGACACCGGTTACGAGTTGTACCGAGAGTGCGGCCACCACTGCCCGCCGCATAAATGCGGGCGAAAGCCTTTGTGCGGCCTCGGCCGCCCGCCGTCGTCCCAGGCGTTCCAGCACAACGGATGCCGAGGCACTCAGGATTGAAAAAGTCCACCAGAGCAGAAGGGCAATGCCTGCAGCTGCTGTGGCCGCTGCCAGGAGGATATCCACGGATGCGTCCTGGTGGCGTGCGGTGGATTCCTGCCATTGCGTCAGGAGGCCCGCACCAAGGAAGCAGAGCAAAAGGCCCAGCACCAGCAAGGCCAGCGCCATGCCGGCATCGGACCCCCGGTTCCCCCCGCAGCTTGTCATTCAGTACCCCTTTGATGCAGTTTGATGCTGTTTGATGTTCATTGACCCAGTCTGAACCGCATTCGAAGTATTTGTCCAGACGTTGGAATGAAAAACTTGTTACGTTGACGGGCCGGGCGGAGGACCCTACGCTGGCGGAATGCGCTGGGATGCACTGTTCAATGACATGGAAAGCCAGCTCGCGGAGGCCGATCGCCTGGCGCTCGACACCGAGATCAATGAGCGGACGCGGGCCGAGATGGTCAGTCTGCCCCTTGAAGACAGGCTGCGTGCTGCGGTCGGTTACAGAATCGGCGTCCATCTCATCTGTGGGGAATCGGTGCACGGGGAACTGACGCATGCGGGTGCGGATGCCCTCGTCCTGGACGAGGACCAGTATCAAGTCCTCATTCCCTATGCGGCGGCAGCACGATATGTGGGTCTGGGCCGGCATTTACGCGCGGAGAACTCAGCGGTCCGCCGGTCGATCGGCCTTGCCCATGCCCTGCGTGGCCTGGCCCGCGACCGGGCAGAACTATCAGTGACGATTGGCGCTGCCGCCGGAGCCGTGCGGCTGGCGGGCGTTATTGACCGGGTTGGAAGGGACTACGTCGATCTGGCCACGGTCATCCCAGGCGAGCCGCGGAGGAGTCAAAGCGTCGGCCAGGTTTCAGCCATCCCGTTCGCGGCGCTGGCCATGATCAGGTCGCTGAAACCGGGCGGGAGCTAGCGGCCTCAGACTCTCTTGGAGCGTGATTCCTGGATCATTCGGCTGGCCTCGGCATAGCGTTCCTCGATGTACTGCTCCAGCATCTTCTCTTCAACGCGCCATTGCCCCCGGCCGCCCACCTGGATGGCCTTCAGCTCGCCGCTGCGGACCAGTGCGTAGGCGGCCGGGGAGTTGATCTGCAGCTGCTCCGCGACGTCCGCGAGCGTAAGGAACCTGGGCATGCACCTATTTTGCCATCAAGTGGCGCAGTTGGGGCCCGTTATCCACAGATTGGCTCTCTTTAAGTAAATGACTTTTGTTCCGCGGAGCTTGCGGTAACAATGAGGAGTCCGGCCAGCGCGGGCAGGTCCGGTATACCCAGGGGGAGAACGGTATGGTTCCTGATTCAAGTGCCTCTGCAGCGCGGCTTAAGCGTCCGTCGTGGAAGGACCCGCGGCTGCTGGTAGGTGTTCTGCTTGTCCTGGTGTCCGTTGCAGGAACCATCTTCCTGGTGGGAAGTGCGGACCGCACCACCGAAGTTTATGCGGCGAGGGACGGCATTGCCGTTGGTGAGCGGCTGACGCCGGAGAACGTGGTTCGGGCCAAGGTCCGGCTCGGTGATACCGAACAGCACTACCTCACCGTTGAGGCCGGCCTGCCCCAGGACGTTGTCGCCATGCAACGGATAGGAAAGGACCAGCTGGTCCCCAGGGCGAGCCTCGGTGAGGTGGACCGGCTGGACCGGAAGCCCGTCGCCCTCAGCGTCGAGCAGACGTTGCCATCACAGGCAGTTGCCGGTGCCCGGGTGGACGTTTGGGTGGCTCAGCCGGACGCGAAGAACGGATTCAGCGAGCCCAAGCTCGTCCTTCCCGGAGCGGAAATTGCAGAGGTCGCCACCGGTTCCACTGCCCTTGGATCGTCAAAGACCACCGTGCTGATGGTCCTGGTGGAGGACAAACAAATGCCGGCCTTGCTGGGCGCCCAAGCCAATGAGGCAAAGATATCCGTGGTGTGGAATCCGGGAGGCGCCCGATGAGCATTCCCGTTGTCACGGTGGGCCAGAGCCGCGAGGATCTGGTGGGCGGCCTTGAAAGACTGCACGGCCCCGTCACGGTGGTCCGAAGGTGCGCGGAACTTCCCGAGCTGCTTGCCGCCTGCCAGAGCGGACTGGCGAGGGCCGCCGTGGTTGGCGAGGGCTCTGAAGGGCTGACCGCTTCCCTTGTCGACCGCCTTGGAGCTGTTGGCGTCGCAGTCATCGCGCTGACCGACAACCCGGATGAGGCAGCCAGATTACGCAAAATAGGAGTCGCCTCGGCACTGACAGGAGTTGAGTCCGCCGAGCTTTCGGACAGGATCGCTGACGCCGTCGGCCAGCTGACCGGCGCGGCTCGTCCAGCCAACCTGAGCGCACCTGCGGATACCGGGGCTGCGCTGGCGACAGATCCTGGGCTGCCGGAGCCGGATGCGGAGGGGCGCGGTTCCGGCCAGCTCATTGTGGTCTGGGGTCCCGCCGGATCTCCGGGAAGGACAACGGTCGCGGTCAACATCGCCGGGGAGATTGCTGCAGACGGCCGGGCGGTCATGCTGGTCGATGCCGACACGTACGGCGCCAGCGTGGCGGCAGTACTGGGTCTCCTGGATGAGTCAGCCGGACTTGCCCAGGCGTGCAGGCTGGCAGACCAGGGGCAGCTGGACGCCGACGCGCTGCGGAAGGTGGCCGCGACGGTTGCCACCACAGCCGGTACATT